>NZ_JBFAXY010000010.1:117739-257647 GCF_040681035.1 Nocardia sp. NPDC051911 | reverse complement strand
CCGCCACCACCCGGTGGCCTGCACCACCAACTGAAACTGGATCGAATACAACCCGGACTCAAAGACCGGGTGGTCCCGTCATCGGGGACCGGCCAACCGCGATGCCTTTCGCGGGACATCAGAAAATGCTGCCACAGAGCAGCCGCTCGGGGTCCATAGCCAGCGCAGCGGCGAGGGACCCGGCGGCACGGCGCGTTCTGATGGATACGCGAAACGCCGGGAAACCGATCGATTCGTCGACGGGGTTCCACCGCATCCTCGAAGATCCATGCCATGCAGGTCGGCGACGAGTACATCTACCGAACCAAACACTTCGCGCCATCACAGCGGGTCCGCATCCTCGGCATCGAGCGGCGGAAGACAACATCACGGGTGGACATCGAATTCTTGGACGGCGAGCAGCAAGGCGCTCAGGAGAACGTGCCGGGGAGTCGGCTGCGCGGGCCATGGGCGCAGGTAGAGGAATTCGACTGGTGGTGGGCCAACTGGGAACGCCTTAACGAGGACCACTATGAAATGACTGCGGTAGAAGAATACGCAGTAGCTCAAGTCTTCGGCAGCCTGATCCCGAACGAGGTCGCCGAGATCGACGGACGACCGATCAGAGACTGCATCGCGGTGCACGACACCACTACCCTCGAAGGGCTTCTCGGGATTCCTACGGAGAGACTCACCGCGGACATTGCCTGGTTCGAGGCGGACGACGTTGTGTACCTGTCGTCGGCGGCCGGCATCCTCATGGCCGAGCTCGCCTGCCGCCAGAATCCGACACCGATTCTTGAGCTTGTTCTGAAGGAAGAAGCCGAACAGCGGGAGCGCTGCAAGCACGGCAGAACTTTTCAGGCTGTGGATGGGTCAGGTGAACGGACCGCGACCCCCGAGCAGGAGTACGACTCCTACCGTAAACGCCACCGTCCCCGCCATGAGCTGCTTCGTCAGTGGTGCGGTCATCGAGCGGTCACCTTCCACGAGCGTCTGCTTGCCGCGGAGGCCGAAGTCGAGCGGCTGGACATCCTGGCGGCTCGGGCAATCGGCATAGTCAAGGAGAGCAATGCTTTCCTGGGCCAGGAGTTAGAAGAGGAACACGAACGAGAGCGCATCACGCCGGAGAAAATCCGCCCGGTTGTTGACCGGCCGCTCGATCCGTCGGAGATGCCCGTCATCTATGTCAAAAAGCGGCAGCACCGATGGTGGTAGCAGCGTCACGCGATGATGCTCGGCTGCCAGAAACGCTGTCTGCGGTGCATCTCCCTATGCGGCCGCCCGGTGGTGTTCCCCACCCGCTCGGTGAGCCTCGTCATTCTTGACCCAGACGAAGGCGACGCCGCTTCGGGGCATGACCCAGCCATCGAACTGCAAGCCGATCGTTCTGCCCGGCACTGTTTCTGGGCTCTTGGTGACGACGGTCTTGTGGCTGCTCGCGATGAAGTCGATCAGGTTGACGTAGGCGATGTCCGTGTCGCTGTAATCGAGGTCGATGTTGATTCCGCGGCTAGGCTGATCAACCGTGAACTGCAGCCACCGGCTCTGCGGCGCGGGTTGTAGGCGGTAGGTGAAGGCGATGGTTCGTGGTCGCGTCCGATGACCATCCGACAGTCCGAGATTAACGCTGTAGGTTTGCGCTCCCTTTCGAGCGCTCCGCCGGATGGCACGTTCCTCGCCATCAACGGTGAACTGGACCAGTTCGAAGGCTTCCTTGGCACCAGCGTCGATGCCGCTGGTCGGGTTGTAGTACCAGGCGAAAGTGGACGCGGGATCGTGTGTCAGGGCACGGTACTCGTCGGCATCGGATACCGAAACAAACCGGCGCACGGTGCCTGACGGCACGGTGGTGAATTCCTGCCGCACGGTGATCACAAGCCTGGAGGGATCGGTGGACATTGCGTGGGCGGTATCCGACGTCGGGGTGGTGATCCGAACCGAGAGTTTGACGTCATGCCATCGTTCGATGGATTGCACGGCCTGGTCGCGGATGTCCGTGTAGAGCTCCCGGGCGAACTCTCTGTCCTTGAGTCGCATCGCCAAGCTGTTGGCGATGATCTCGTCCAGGAGTTCAGGGGTGGCTACCCGCTGGAGGTCATCGTCAGCAAAGGCGAATCCCTTGATAACGGCTTCTTTCATGGCGGGCGCTTGCTCGATGAGCAGCCGCCGGAGGCGTGCTTCGTCTGCCTCTTGTTTTTCGCGCTCGAAGTAGCCGTCAAGCCAGACGCCGAGCAGGCCGGCGCCAACGAGGAGCGCGCCCAACTCACTCCACGGCACCCACGACAGCCATCCCAGCTCTCGCCCTGCCGGGAGGGACTTGCCGACCGCCATGAGCCCGACGCCCGTCACGAACAACACCACGACAGCGAGGAGTTTCTTGGTTCGGAGGAGTCGGTTCAGCGCATCATTCATAGAGTTTGATGCACCTATTGTACCAAGCTAGCGGAATTTGGCCTAGACCCAAAGGGGGGTGGGGCGTCCACTACGAGCGCCCCACCCTGCAGTCGAGGTGTCGGTCGTCAGCCGTTGCCGCCACCGATGAAGCCGTTTCCGCCGCCCATGGTGCCACCTCCTCCTGGTTCGCCTCGCCTACCGGCGGGTTTGCGATGGGGCTTTTGCCCAGTCGACGGGGCAAAACCGTCGGTTCTCTCGGCGAGGGCGACCCGACAATAAGGTACGAAACGCTTGGGGTCAATACGCTTGCGTACGTCGAACTCTGGCCGGTTCCGCCTGAGTCGTATGGGGTTGGGCATCATGCCCGACGACGCCAAGCCTCCGTTGAACGAGACCACTCGCGTATTCGGCTCTCGTGTCCGTGACCGCCGCCTCGAAATCGGCCTCAGCCAGGAAGCAGCGGCGGTTCGATGCGGCATTCACTGGACCCAACTCGGCAAGGTCGAGCGCGGGCAACGCAGTCTGCGCCTGGAAACCATCGTCAAGATTGCCGACGGCCTTGACATCGACGCGGGCAAGCTCGTCAGCGGATTGCCCATACCGGCGGCTGCGTCAGATTGAGCCCGCCGGATCTTGACTGAGACGGGCGATTGGCTCAGGCCGATCGTGCTCCATAGCGACTGCTCCGTACCAGGGTGCCCGCAGGCTGGGGGGATTGTCTGCCATCGCCCAGTCAGCTCGTCGGTTGTGCCCCACCTACTCCGGCCCGATCAGCCAATCCTGAGTCTGTATGGCTTCCGTCCAGTCCGCTTGAATGATGGACCCGTCAGTGAACATTGGAATCTGGCGCTCGCGAGCTGACGAGAGCAGCTCTGAGACGCGCTCACCGAAGCCGGCCGGATCATTCGCGGGAATCTCTCGGGCAAGGTCAGCCACTCCTCTCAGGAGTCCGAGCTGCACGCGGAAGCCCCCGAAGTTGACCGTCTCGAACGGACCTTCAACCGACGTGTCCTGGAGGCGGTCGCCAGCATCGAGCGCATTGATGAACGGCTGGTAGTAGGCGTGGAGGTAGCGATCCCACGTGACGTGGTCGAGCTGGATGGCGTCTTCAGCTGGCTCGTCGGGGTCGAAAGCATCGACCACCAGTTCCTCCCCGGTGGGGAAGGAGGCGACGCAGCCCAGTGCGAGCCACGGCGGGTCGGAGTCGATCGACAACACGGAACGCTTTTGCTCGCGGAGCTTCTCGGGAAGCGTGCGCTCCATGGCGCGCGAACGCCCCTTAGCTTCGGCTACCACCCACCCCGGGGAGGCCAAGCCAAATAGATCCGCACGCTTACGGCCGGTCCCGAAGACGACTCCGTACGTCGATGCGTAGCGGTCGATATGCAGCAGATGGCTGACACCAAGCACCTGGCGGCAGAAGATTGCTGTCATTGCCGTACCGAGGGCATAGGAGAGGCCGACGAGTTCGGATCGGTCGAGCTCGTGCGCCAGCCGCGAACGGGTGAGTGCACCATAGGGCCGACGACGAATGTAGGCCGGGATGAGTGACGTGCGGTACAGCCATTCCCAGGTCGACGCGCTGCCATAGCGGTAGCGGTCACCGGGGGCACGCCCTGTAGCGAACAGTGCATGGGCCAACTCCTCGGCCCGGAAGCTCAACTGGCCGTGCGGAACCACTGAAGTTGGGAACGCGTAGGCGTTGTAGTTCACCTCGAATGACGGTGAAAGCGGAATACCTACCATGATGCCTGTGTCTTTCCTCTGCTCGCTGCCCAGTGGCGCCGCCCCGTTCGGCGCCGCCCAGGTGGGCAGCCCAACCTCCCGGCGGAGTGCGGCAGCCGTTCCTTTGCAACCCGATACGGTCAGCCGAATCCGGGCGTCTCGATCTCGAACTCATCCGGGTATAGCCTGAGCACACTCGGTGGCCGGTCTTCGGGGATGTGAAGCAGAGGATGGTCGGTGGGGCGGTGGTGCTGTTGTCGGTAGGTTCCTTCGAACAGCACCATCACTGAGCCGCCCACCCCATTTTGGTTTCGTTTCGAGTTCGCATAGCGCCCCGCGTTGAGCAGTCCTCGGATATCCCGCCCGTCGTTTCCGACGGTGATAGTGCCATCGTGGAACAGCTGGACGAAGGTGCCGTTGTCGGCGCAGACAGTTGCCGCCACCGTGTGGCCGAGCGCTGGATCGGTCGGCACGTCGATATCTGGGCGCCGCGGCTTTGGACCCGGCACCTTCAGGCGTTCACCGATCTCGATGTGGACACTCTCACCCAGAGCGGTCTGGCGCTCCCTGCCATTAACAGTCCAAAGGTGCGCCGTTGAACGGACTTTGACGCGTCCATCGTAGAACAGGGATATACGGTCGCCGTTGCTGTTGCCAACCACATGCTTGTCGTTATTGGATGCCACTCATACCTCGCGGGGCAATGTTGGTGAATGATCGTGCGCGCTGACCTGCGGCGCATCGTCGACTACCGCCACCTCACGCCTCATCGGCACTGTCGGCGGCTGGCGCGAACTGGTGGGGGCCGGGCCATTCCTGGCAGATCAGCCTGGTCAGTTCGGCCGAACGCTTCACAATATCGGCGTCGGTCCACGCGTCAGGGTGGTCATCGATGAGCTCTTTGTTGAGGACGAGCAGGCTGAACTTGCTCAGCAGTGAGCGCTTGCCCTTGCCGGCCTCGCGCCCGGTGGGGGCGATGAGTTGCGTCTCGCTGTCAGTCCAAGGGCGATGCGAAAGCGACCCGTTGAGCTTCTGCGTGACCAGGGTGAGGTTGCCGAGTGTGTTGACGAGGCGGTCGCGTTCGCGGGCGGCCTCGCCGGTCAGGGGCGGCTGCTGATCCCAGTGCTGCTGCCACTTCTGTGGCATGACGTGCTCGATCTGCAGTGGCCCACTGAGACTGACGGATTCATGGCGTTCGGATCGCAGCCGCTGCTCGATCGCCTCGAGAACGACTCGAAGTCGGCTTTGTCGAATTGTCTTGTAGATGCGGAGTGTCGGCAGATACTCCTGCAGCTCATCGTCACTCGGCCACAGTCGTGTCTCGGCAGTCTGCACACTGAGGTAGCCGAACAGTGCGGTGCCGACTTTCTCCGGATCGATGCCGTCGAGGATCGCCAAAGCTGAGACCATGAACCGGTTGACGTCCTTCGTGGTGTAGCGCAGCAGCGTTCTGCGGATCACCCAGCTCTCCAGCGCACCCAGTGCCAGCTCAATCTGATCGTCGGGGACCTGGTGGTTCTCGGAGATGATCGACATCAGTAGCGGAGTGGTGGCGGCAAGCTCGAACTCTTGGATCACTCGCCGGTAGAAGCGTCCCGCTGCAGTGTCGGGCGGACATTCGGCCAGCGTGCGGTAGGTCTCCGCGTCACGGATCAGCTCAGTAAGCAGTGCCTCGGCCGATTCGACGGTTGTCATGTGATCGCTGGCGTACTGGATGAAGGCCCGAAATGTCTCATCGACCAGAATCTCCTCGCGTGTGCGCATCGTCAGCCAGTACTGCAGAAATGCGTCGATACGTGAGCGCAGGTGACGTCCCTGGGAAGCTTCATCGCGCCACCAGTCGTCGTCGAAGTCGCTCCAGAATCGGTCCGGCCAGCTATCGATGTCGGCATGGAGCCGCTCGCCCTGCTGGAAGACCCAGTTCTTGATCAGATCTGCCTTGAGCAAAGGTGTGCCGCGGTCGTTGAGCGTTTCGAAGATCAGTTGGTCGTCGTCATGCCCGGACAAGTTGATCGCCACGACGAGCAGGCGCGATTGCAGAACGTCGGTGAGTGCCTCGACGCGCTGCTTCTCGGTCCCAACCGCTTCTGGCTCGCCTTCCTCATACTCACCGGAAATCCAGGTGCGGATCTCAGTGCTGAAGAACTGGTGCGCCTCGGCAACGCGGTGCTCGGGATACTGGCCGCTGTCGGTTTGGACTAGGGCGTCGGCGAATGCCTCGCGGTCCGAGCGCGACGGCCAGAGCTTGAACTGCTCCGGCTTGCCTCGAAACCGCTTGGCCGCATTGACCGTCAGCTCCTCAAGCGCCTCGCCCTCGTCGGCGTAACCGAGGTCAGTGAAGGCCTTCTGAGCGGCATCGAGCAGCAACTGGAGGGTAGTCGTGCGCTGCTGACCATCGATGACAGCGTGCCTTGTGACGTCCCCGGAGATAGCCGGTTTGGACTTGAAGACGATTGCGCCAAGAAAGTGCCCGCCGATCTCCTTCAACGTGTCCTGATCGCCGTCCGCGGTGACCACGCGTTCAGCGACGCGCCTGACGTCTTGCCATAGAGGTGCCCACTGGTCCTCCTCCGACCAGACATACGGTCGCTGGAAGACCGGGATCTCGTAATGCACAGCACCGTCGAACAACGCTCGCGGCGCCAGCGCATCAGCTTTCATCAGGCGATCTCCCTCGACTCAATGAACCCCCAAGCAAGCATGCCTAGCTTAGGGAGAGCGCGGGGATTTCGCTGCACGATGGCGTACTTCAGCAGTCGAGCAGCATCGTTGCAAGAGATGAGCTTCTGCCACCCTGTTCATCATGGGGACGCCTTCAGATCACGCGGCGGGCGGGCGCGACAGCAGAAGAGGCCACACACCTGCGGAGCTGCCACACGCAGGGCCGTTCGTCACATGCGACGCATTTGCGGCGGCTCCGACTGATCTGTGATGCTCGCGGATCGAGTTCCAGTCCAATGACTGAGTGGTTGGCCGATCGGCGCGTGGCATTCCTCCCTCTGCACTCGGCTGGCCTGTGGTCCGGTCCGGAGGCCTCGCTTGGGATAGCTCTGGCGTACACGCTCCAGGGCATTTGCCCTAGTAGATGCCGCGAAGAGGGTCGAGGACCCGCGTCGTCAGTGATCGTCGCTATCGTTGTGGCTCAACTTGAAGGATCGCTGGCCGTGACGTGTCGTCACGCAACCGCACGTGAAGGGTGGACACCCGAGGATGGACAAGTCAAGCTTCGCCGTGTGGTTACGCACAGGTTCTGGTGTCGCAGTACACGATGGGATGGTGTGGTAATGGCCTTGAAGAAGTCTGACCTCTACACCTCGCTCTGGCGGAGTTGTGACGAGCTGCGCGGCGGGATGGACGCCAGCCAGTACAAGGACTACATCCTCACGCTCTTGTTCGTGAAGTATGTAACGGACAAAGCGAAAGCGGACCCTGACAGCCTAATTGGTGTGCCCTATGACGGTTCATTCGACGCCATGGTTGCTGCAAAGGGCAAGCAGGGCATCGGCAATCGTATGAATACCATCATCCACGCACTTGCTGATGCCAATGACCTTCGGAATGTCATCGACCTCGCCGACTTCAACGACGAAGAGAAACTCGGCAAGGGTAAGGAGATGCAGGATCGGCTTTCTAAGCTGGTTGCCATCTTCGAGGACATCGACTTCCGCGGCTCTCGTGCCGAAGGTGACGATCTACTCGGCGATGCCTACGAATATTTGATGCGTCACTTTGCGACCGAGTCGGGCAAGAGCAAAGGGCAGTTCTACACTCCAGCTGAGGTCTCGCGGGTCATTGCCAAGCTTCTGCAGATTCCCCGCAATACTCCTCATGCGCGCACGGTGTACGACCCGACATGCGGGTCCGGCTCGCTGCTCATCAAGGTGGCCGAAGAAAGTAAGTACGGACTGTCGATCTACGGCCAGGAGAAGGACAACGCAACCTGGGCCTTGGCAAAGATGAACATGATCCTCCATGGGTACGAGGATCATGAAATCGCCAAGGGGGATACGATCACCAGTCCGCATTTTGTGACCGGCAGCCACCTCAAGACGTTCGACTATGCGGTCGCGAATCCACCGTTCTCCCTGAAGTCCTGGAGCAACGGTCTTGAGAACGAATACGGTCGCTTTGACTACGGTTATCCGCCGGCAAAGAACGGTGACTACGCCTTTCTCCTCCACATTCTGAAGTCACTTAAGAGCAGTGGCAAGGCCGCCGTCATCCTCCCGCACGGCGTGTTGTTCCGCGGCAATGCTGAAGCTGGGATCCGCAAGCGCCTACTGCAGCACGGGTTCATCAAGGGTATCATCGGGTTGCCACCCAACCTGTTCTATGGCACCGGCATCCCGGCCTGCATCATTGTTCTAGACAAGGAGAACGCTCAGGCGCGGACTGGTGTCTTCATGATCGACGCCTCCAAGGGCTTCATGAAGGACGGCAACAAGAACCGTCTCCGGAGCCGTGATATCCACAAGATCGTCGACGTCTTCACGCGGCAGCTCGTGCTTGAGGGCTACTCGCGCATGGTTCCGCTCGCAGAAATTGCCGACCCAAAGAACGACTACAACCTCAACATCCCACGCTACGTCGACTCCTCGGAGCCTGAAGACATCCAGGACTTACACGCCCACCTGTACGGCGGCATTCCCGACCGTGACCTCGATGCCCTTGACGGGTACTGGGGAGCTTTTCCGCAGCTGCGCGCTCAGCTCTTCAAAACGATCTGCCCAGGCTACAGCGACCTGTCGATTGCCGTGACCGAGGTTCAGCAGACAATCCTCGATTCGATCGAGTTCCAAAAGTTCTCTACGGAGGTTCGTGAGCTGACGACAGAGTGGTTCAGTAGTCACCGTGACCAGCTCGCGCGCATCGATGCCGACACCCAGCCGAACCAACTCATCGCCCAGATCGGCGATGACCTTCTTGCGCGATTCAAAGACATCCCCTTGCTGGATGAGTACGACGCCTACGAGCAGCTGCTGGACTACTGGCACAGCGTGATGCACGACGACGTCTTCCTGATCATGAAGGATGGGTGGCTGGACGCGGCCAAACCCCGTAAGGCGATTGAGAACAAGGAGCGCAAGCTCACCGAGACACCAGACTTGGTGATCGGATCAGGCCGCGGCGTGACAAAGTACAAGATGGATCTCGTCCCGCCCGCACTCGTTGTGGCACGCTACTTCGCTGAGGAACAAACTCATATCGAAGAGCTGTCGGCGGCGGCCGAGGAGGCTGGCCGGGCGGTCGACGAGTACGTCGAGGAGCACGCGGTGGAGGATGGCCTGCTTGCCGAGGCCATGGAAGACGGAAAGATAAGCAAGGCACTGGCCGCAGCACGACTCAAAGTCGCCAAGTATGAAGACACCGACCCAGACGAGGTCAAGGCGCTCCAGCACCTGATCGGACTCTACAACGCACAAACCATCGCCAAGAACGCCGTGAAAGAAGCTCAGGCAGCGCTCGATCTGGCCACGCTCAAGAAATACGGACTCCTGACTGAGGACGAGATCAAGACGCTTGTCCTGAACGACAAGTGGGCGGCTACGATCGGCAATCGAGTCTCTCATGAAGTCAACGCCCTCACTCTCGCGCTGGTCTCGCGAATCCAGCAGCTCGGTGAGCGCTACACGGAGACCGTCAGTGCGCTCGATGCCGAGCTAGAGATGCTCGAAGCGAGGGTCGCAAGCCACTTGTCGGCGATGGGAATCCGTCCATGACGCCTCTCACCTCGAAGTGGCCTACAAAGTCTCTTGCCGAACTTGGCGCGCGAGTTACAAGTGGTTCGCGCGGATGGGCTTCGTATTATGCCGACCATGGGAGCCTTTTCGTTCGTATCACGAACCTCAATCGAAACAATATTTATTTAGACCTGACCGACTCACGCTTTGTCGATGTCGATCAACAGGACGCTGAAGCTATTCGTACTCGCCTTGCTCCGGGCGATATTTTGATCTCAATCACTGCTGACATTGGAATTGTCGGATATGTCGATGAAGCCGTACCATCGCCAGCGTACATTAATCAGCATATCGCACGTGTCCGCTTGAACCCAGAACTCGCCAATAGTCGATTTGTCGCGTATTACTTATCGAGCTGGGGGCCACAACGGAAGTTCGTGGGCGCCACGGATACAGGCGCGAAGGCTGGCATGAACTTGACCACTGTGGCCTCGTTGACAACGGTTGCCCCTCCTCTGGAGGAACAGGACAGAATTGCAGAAGTGCTAACCGATGTCGATCGCTTGATCGCTGCACAAAAGAGGATTATTGCCAAAAAACAAGCGGTCAAGCATGGCGTAATGCAACAGCTCTTGACGGGTCGTACTCGGCTGCCTGGATTCAGCGATCCTTGGGTCGATGTGAGGCTAGGCGATCATGTTACTTACGTGAAGACGGTCCCGCTCTCTCGTGCTCAATTGGACGATGCATCGCCACTCAGGTATCTCCACTATGGTGATATTCACACGCACAGCGGAGCGACATTCGACGCTGCCCGTGAATCTATGCCTCGGGCAGCCGCTCATCTCGCTAGACGTGCAGGTCGGCTAGAGCCTGGTGATCTGGTGTTTGCAGATGCATCGGAGGACCCGGTTGGGGTGGGAAAGTCCGTCGAAATAGCCTCTGTACCCTCGGAGGGGGTCGTTCCTGGATTGCACACCATCGCCGCGCGGTTTGATAAATCCGTACTTGCAAACGGTTTCAAGGGATATTTGCAGTTTATTCCAGCCTTCCGTGAGCCGTTACTCCGCTTAGTTGCGGGAACGAAGGTGCTCGCCACTACACGTTCACAGATATCGAGCATTGCTCTACCGCTTCCTTCCGCAGCCGAGCAGAAGGCTATCGCGGTAGTTCTCTCGAATATTGATTCTGAGATTACGGCTCTTTGCGTTCGACTTGCAAAAATGCAGGACATCAAGCGGGGTGTGATGCAGGAACTTCTCACTGGCCGCGTTAGATTGCCTATTGGGAGGGAAAATGAGTAACGTTGGCCAGATTGAGCGTAAGGCGCAGGAAAGGGTTGTCAAGCTCTTCCAGGAGCGGCTCAAGTTTAACTACTTGGGCAACTGGGAGCGCCGCGAGGGAACTTCAAATATCGAAGTCGAACTGCTCGTCCGGAACCTGCGGAGCCGCGGCTATGACGACAACCTGATCAACAAGGCCCTGGAGAAGCTTCAGAGAGCTGCGGCGGTCGGCAGCGGCCATGACCTCTACGAGGCGAACCGGGAGGTCTACAGCCTGCTGCGCTACGGTGCGAAGGTCAAGCCTGGCGCCGGTGAACAGTACGAAACGGTTGAACTGATCGACTGGAAGACCGCGACGAACAACGACTTTGCCGTCGCTGAGGAAGTGACAGTCCTCGGCCGGAACACCAAGCGGCCCGACGTCGTGCTCTATGTCAACGGGATCGCCCTCGTAACACTGGAGCTGAAGCGTTCCCGGGTGGCTGTCAGTGAAGGCATCCGCCAAACTATCGGCAACCAGTCGAAGGAATTCATTCGTCCGTTCTTCTCGACCGTCCAGCTCGTGATGGCAGGCAACGACGTCGAGGGTCTGCAGTACGCGGTTATCGATACGCCCGAGAAGTACTGGCTGGTATGGCGCCTCATCGCCGACATCGATCCGCAGACACGGGCCGAGGTCGAACGGGACGCGGCCAGCCTTGCCCTGGACCAGGGACTCGCGCAGATGTGCGCTAAGCACCGCTTGCTGGAAATTATCCATGATTTCGTCGTGTTCGACGCTGGAGTCAAGAAGACCTGTCGGCCGAACCAGTACTTCGGCGTGAAGGCGGCCCAGCGCAGAATTGCCAGCCGTGAAGGCGGAACCATCTGGCACACACAAGGGTCTGGCAAGTCGCTGACCATGGTCTGGTTGGCCAGGTGGATCCGCGAGAACCAAAATGATCCCCGGGTACTCATCATCACCGACCGTACCGAGCTGGATGAACAGATCGAACGAGTCTTCCGTAACACCAGCGAGCAGATCTACCGCACAAGCAGCGGGGCTGACCTCATTGCGACCCTCAACACCTCAACCGAGTGGCTCATCTGCTCGCTAATCCACAAGTTCCGCAATTCGGATAACGACAGCGAGCGGGACAAGGCGGGTGATGAGTTCATCAAAGAGCTGAATGCTCTGGTGCCGAGGGATTTTCGAGCAAAAGGCAACTTGTTCGTCTTCGTGGACGAAGCGCACCGCACTCAGTCGGGCAAGATGCACGATGCGATGAAAGAGCTGATGCCTGGGGCCATGTTCATCGGCTTCACCGGCACGCCCCTGCTCAAGACCGACAAGGCAACCAGTATCGAGACGTTCGGATCGTTTATTCATACCTACAAGTTTGACGAGGCCGTTGCCGACGGAGTGGTGCTCGATCTGCGGTACGAGGCTCGCAACATCGACCAGCGTCTGACCTCGCCGGCTCAGGTTGATAAGTGGTTCGAGCTCAAGACCAAAGGGCTAACCGATCTCACCAAGGCCGAGCTCAAGAAGCGTTGGGGTACGATGCAGAAGATCGTGTCCTCAGAGCCACGGGCCAAACAGATTGTCCAGGACATCATGTTCGACCTGGAGACCAAACCGCGGCTCGCGGATCTTCGTGGCAATGCCATCCTGGTCAGTGGCAGCATCTACCAGGCGTGCAAGTTCTACGAGCTGTTTTGTAACGCTGGACTTCAGGGCAAGTGCGCCATCATCACCAGCTACGCGCCAAGTCCCAGCGACATCTCGAAGGAAGATTCCGGCGAAGGGGCCACCGAGAAGCTTCGGCAGTACAACATCTATCGGCGGATGCTGGCTGACTACTTCGGGGAGCCCGAAGACACGGCCGCGACTAAGGTCGAGCAATTCGAGAAGGAGGTCAAACAGCAGTTTATCGACAGCCCTGGCCAAATGCGACTACTGATCGTTGTCGACAAGCTGCTGACTGGCTTCGACGCCCCGAGCGCGACGTATCTGTACATCGACAAGAAGATGCGTGACCACGGGCTATTCCAAGCGATCTGCCGCGTCAACCGGCTCGACGGCGATGACAAAGATTATGGGTACATCGTCGATTATCAGGATCTGTTCAATTCCCTTGAAGCCGCAATCGCCGACTACACTGGCGGTGCCCTCGACGGGTATGACAAGGAAGACGTCGCCGGGCTGTTGTCCGACCGTGTTCAGAAGGCTCGAGAGGATCTTGACAACGCGCTGGAGCGGATCCGCGCCCTCTGCGAACCGGTTGAACCGCCGAAGGATACGCCGCAATACTACCGCTATTTTGTCGCGATCGAGACCGGTAACGCCGAGCAGATCAAAGCGAACGAATCCAGGCGCGTCGATCTCTATAAGGCCGTTGCGTCGCTGACCCGGGCCTACGCCAACGTGGCCAACGACATGGACGAGGCTGGTTATACCGCCGAGGAGGCAGCGGCGATCCGCGCTGAAGTAGCGCACTACGTTGCTGTCCGCGACGAGGTGAAGCTGGGAGCAGGCGAGAATGTCGATTTCAAGCAGTACGAGGCCGGCATGCGCTTCCTTCTTGACACCTACATCCAAGCCGATGCCTCTGAAACCGTGTCGAATTTCCAGGACGCCGGACTTATTGAGCTGATCGCCCAGATTGGCGCCGGAGCCATCGACAAGCTCCCGAAGGGCATCAAGAAGAATCCGGAGCTGGTGGCTGAAACCATCGCCAATAATATTCGCCAGGTCATTGTTGACGAACGGGCGCTTAATCCTAAATTCTATGACAAAATGTCAGCGCTCCTCGATGCTCTGCTAGACGAGAGGAGAAGAGGAGCGCTTGAGTACAAGAAGTACCTCGACAAGCTACTCGATGTAGCCAAGAAGATACGCGCTACTGACACGGGCACCGAGTATCCGTCCTGGGCGGACGATGACGCAAAGCGCGCACTGGTAGACTTTTTCGGGCCTGATGCTCACCTGGCCCAGGCGGTAGATAATGCAATTCGTACGGCAAGACCTGACTCTTGGTTTGGCAATCCAATTAAGGAGCGCACGCTCATGAGAGCAATCCGAAAAGCCTTGCCGCCCGACTTTCCAAAACTGGACGAGCTGTTCAACCGGATAAAGGCGCGCCGTGAGTACTGGTAGCGCCTACCTCACTGTGAGCGGCATAGACGTCGATGTCATATACAAAGACATTAAGCATCTGCACATCGGCGTCTATCCGCCACTCGGCCGTGTTCGCGTAGCGGCGCCGGTCAGGTTAGACGACGATCAGGTGCGCCGGGCGGTCGTCCAACGGCTGCCATGGATCAAGCGGCAGCGCGAACACCTTCAGGCTGTCGATCGGCAGCCTGTGCCGGAGATTGTCAGCGGTGAGTCTCACTATGTCTGGGGGCTGCGATACCGGCTACGCGTCAATGAGCGGCCCGGACACGCGCACTTCGAGGTCGACGGTAAGCGATTGATGCTATATGTTCCCGCTGGGTCCACAGCGGCTCATCGCCGTCGACTGCTCGACCGCTGGTATCGTGCACAACTCCGTCAAGCGATCCCGCCGCTCATTGAGAAGTGGGAGGAAAAGCTCCAGCTTTCGGTGCCTCGCTGGAGCATCCGGCGCATGAAAACCAAGTGGGGCTCGTGTAACCGCGAAACCCACCATATTTGGTTCAATCTTGAGCTCGCGAAGAAGCATCCGGACTGCCTGGAATATATCGTCGTCCACGAAATGATGCACTACCTAGAGAGCGCCCATGGAAAGCGGTTCATTAAGCTTATGGACGATCATCTTCCGAATTGGCGCGCACGGCGAGATCAACTCAATGAATCACCGCTCGCTGAGGAATCATGGGTCTAAACTAGCTTCATAAGTTTCAGCTGGGCGTGTATAAAGTGGAGCACTCGTGGAATGATGGGCACGCGGACACCCGTGCCCCCGCCGATCCTCAGCACCATCCCGCGGCCGGCCACCGCCTGGCCGCATCCGCCGCAAGCTCCTGACCATCCGCGCCGTCGTCCTGGATCTCTTCCAGTAGAGGTTCGTCGCTCCTCCGCCAAACGTGCCGTCGTCTTCACTGCTGGACGCTTTCACGCCAGCTGGTCGTAGGTGAGCGTCGACCGTTATCCGTAACGCCTTGCGACTTGTGTGCGACGTTCGTAGCGGGCCGCGACCATAAACGACCAGGAAAGAACTGCACATGCCCACGATGATTCGGGTTGGCGAACGCTACCACCGCCTCGGTGGCAAGACCCGTAGAGTGACGCGTCATCAGGTCGAACGGTGCCCGCAGCTCGCGCGGCGCTGATCGCGGTGGCGCAGCTGGGTGAGAAAATCACCTACACCGACTTAGCGGCGGCCATCGGCGCATATAACTATCGCAACATCGGGATGCTGCTTGATGCGGTGGCCGTTGACTGTGAGAAGCGTGGTGAGCCGAATTTGCCTGCCATTGCGGTCACTGTCGCCACTCGCGAACCGGGCTATGAGTACGCGCACGGCAACTACGATCGCGTACATAGCGACCAGCAGGAAGTATGGAACCACTGGCGCAGGCGCAGACGCCACTGAGAGGAGGAATGACTCCAGCGTTTGGTCGTTACGGTCGGTCGCATGGCGCCGACATTCGCAACTACCTCGTGAGAGGGACAGCGAGCTGCCGGTCTTCACCTCATGGGCCGGCTCCCGCCCGCCGGTCGTGTCTTGACTCCCGCCTTGATCAGCGCTCGTCGTACCGTCTGTGGCCAGACTCCGAACCGAGTCCCAATCTCCGACAGCGACAATCCCTCCTCCTCGTACATCCGAGCAGCCATCCGCACGTCGCTCTCGCTCAGGCCTTGCCGTCGCATCCTCACACCTTGTTCAGCCAGCAGCCGCAGTACGCTGCCCTGGCTCAGGCTGAACTGCTCTCGAAGCTCGGTGGTTGTAGCTCCTGCTCGGTACGCCTCCGCCAGCTCCTCGGCTACACCCGAAGCCAGTCGCTGCGACAGCTTATGAACGGACGGCAGGGGAGTGTCCTCACATTCCGGCCGTCTGACCTGCAACGATGCCGCCATCTCGACAAGCTTCCGTAAACGTACCGGCTGGTACGCAGGTTTCGAATAGGCCCCCAGGAGGCCCACTTAAATAGCAGGTCAGGCCCGGTCTACGACCGGGCCTGACCTGTTTTATTTGTCTAGCCCCGCGTTTACCCCCCGTTTCGTTTTAGGTCCCGTTCGCCGGTGCTGCCTATCGCGGTCCTGCTCTGCCGCTGTATCCGCCGCAACCAGGTGTCCCGATCGGTAGCTGATTGCCGTCACCAGCCGCACGGATGCCGCGCGGTTGTGATGAAACAATGTCACTGGCAGACGAGCGGGTATGGATGTTGTTGGTGCGTTCCCCATAGGGCTCCGCACCACACCCGTTGTGCTGTTGGACGGGCTACCCGCGCTGAGCGTGGGGTCCGGTCCAGCAGTCCCGACAGGGATTGGTACGCGCGTTGGCGCGAAACCCGCTGCCGCTGGCTGGTCCCGACACTGCGGCTGATCTACCAGCCCAGATGAATTGCCTCCTCTGGGACTCGCACCCAGACTCGACGCGTGTGCAGTCATTTCCGTCGCCGTTACTCGCTGGCGCGTTCTCGCGTCCCCTCGATCACCGCGTCCACGCAGTGCTGCAGCACCATCATGTCGAGCGTGAAAACCTCATCTGGATCGACCTCCGCCGGATTGTCGATCGTCGTGTACGGCATCCCCCGTCGGCGGATGACCGCACGGCCGCTGTTCGCGGGCAGGTCGATCGGCTCGTCGGCGAGGAACTGCTCGGCGTTGCGGGCGTAGGAGCGGTAGATCTCGGCGGAGAAGTCGACAATCCGCGGTGCCGTCATGACGAAATATACTGCGCCGCAATGATAATCACCGCCACTCAAACGAACCTGTCAGGCGCTCTCAGGTGGCCTTGTTGCCACGGCGGTGCTCGATCCAGGCATCCAGCGCGTTCCGGAAGAACTCGACCTCCTTGGGGGTCAAGTCGAAGTCGACTACCCAGTCCTCGGCCATGATGAGTGCGCTCAGGATGTCGCTGTCCTCCGATTCGCCGACGATCTCGAAGTGGTGTCCATCCTTGGTGTCCATGGACAGACACAAGCCGTCGCCCTCGGGTACTTTCACCTCCTGGTTCAGAATTTCGGCCATGGCCAGCCCCGCCTCGATGTCGAGTACTTCGCCGATCCCCCTGGCGAAGTCCGCGTGATGCTCCTCCGCCTTTCGCGCGGAGCCATACTCGAGAAAGGCGTCCACTACCTCGCGGTTCTTTTTTGCTAGCTGGGCGTTGGCGAAGCTGACCAGGCATGTCGTGCAGAAGCGGACTAGCCCCAGGTCGGCGCCGGGCTCCTGGACCGAAAAGACGGCTGGCTCGCTGCATCTTTCGCATGGTGGTATCACTTCTTCTCCTCACTTCCGAATGGGATTCTTTCGATGTCCCCGGGCCTGAGTATCCGGAGAAGCGCGCGGTAGACCTGGCCGGTCTTTTGGGGAGTACTGTTAGCCGCCCAGGAAGCGCTGGGTGGCGTCGTAGACGTCGCATTGGTAGGCATGATCGCGGGAGCGGGCCGAGGACAGCTTCGCACGTCCGGTGTCCACGGCGCGGACCGCACGGATATAGCTGCCGCTCGGGTGGGCGGGTCGGGTGGCCGTCGCGACCACCGTGCGCGCCGGCTGCTCCGGTGAGGTCATCAACGGTGCGCCGACGAGGCCGATCAGGTGCAGCGGACCGCCCGCGCTGCGCTGGAATCCGGTGCGCACGGCCCCCGGGTCCACCGCGTATACCTCGATCCGGTCACGCCACCGCTCGGCCAGTGCGTAGGTATAGGCGAGATTGGCGAGTTTGCTCGACGCGTACGCGCGCATCTGTGTCCACTCCCCCGGCAATGCCCAGTCCTCGATCGGGCGGGCCCGCGCTTCCAGATACGAGGTCATCATGATCACCTTCGGCAATGAATTAGGCTGTCCGCCAATCGGTTTCATGATCGACTCCAGGCTGTGGGCAAGTCCGGCGGCCGCCAGGTGGTTGACGGCGACGGTCCGTTCCACGCCGTCCGCGGTGAGGCCGTGCCGATCGAACGCGGCGCCCGCGTTGTTGACCAGGACGCCGAGACCGTCCGGTGCGGCGCGGTGCACTTGATCGACCAGTCGCCGCACTCCCGACCGTGTTTCGAGGTCGGCATCGACGGGGATCAGACCGCCGGGCGCGTCGCCCATGCGCGCTGCCGCCTCCCGCGCACGCTCCCCGCTGCGCCCGTGCACCAGTACGGTCCAGCCGAGCCGCGCCAGCGCGCGACCGGCCGAGAATCCGATACCGCTCGTCGCTCCGGTCACCAGCGCGGTCGAAGCCGACGGGACCGCCAATGGATTCGTTGTGTCCATTGCTCTCATTCTCGGAGCGCAGAATGGAATGGCAATACCAAAATCGAGTCCGGAGATTCCCAATGCCTGCGTCTACCGAAACCCTGACCGCCAAAGGACTGCGTAGCCGCGCCAGGATCGTCGACGCCGCCGCGCGCCTGATGCTCGCGAACGGTGCGCACGGCACCACGATGGAGGCGATCCAGTACGAGGCGGGCGTCAGCGCCTCGCAGCTCTATCACTACTTCGACAACAAACGGGATCTGCTGGCGGCGGTCATTCAATCGAGCACGGAGGTCGTGGTCGCCAACAAGTGGCTGCTCGAGATGCGCTCGCTGCATGATCTGCGCGCGTGGCGGGATGCGGTGGTCGCCGCCGCGCGCGCGACCGGCTGTCGCACGGGGTGTCCGCTGGCCTCGTTCGCCGAGGACATCCCCGATACCGATCCGGAACTCCTCGAACTGGTGGCCGCCGGATTACGCCGCCTCACCGCCGCCGTGGCCGATGGCCTCACCGCCATGCGCGATGCGGGAGAACTGCGCGAGGACACCGATGTCGACCGCCTGGCGCTCGTCGTCGTCACCGCCTACGAGGGCGGCATGCTCGTCTCCCGGGCCCAGCGCGAGCCCGCACCGCTGGAGGCGGCCCTCGACGCCGCCGTCGCCTGTGTCGAGACACAGGCTGCTCGCACGGATCGATGACGTCGAACGGATCGCGGCCGACAGCCCACACCGACCCCACGACCACCTACTTCGCAACACGACCTACGTGTGAATTTGCGCGGCGACGGCTTCGTTGGAATATTGTCGTGTTCCACATAGAGCGGAACATGGCCTGCCAGCATAGCTTGCGTTGTTTCCGTCAGTCGGCGAGCTGGTCTAAGAGCGGCGGGGCCGTGCGAGTAAAATGGCTCAGAACACACTGAATTCGCCATTTGTGCGTGCGAGGAAATGGTGGAGGCCCGCCGGGGTGGTTCCCTGGTGGCCGGGAATGATCCAGAGCGCGGTTCGAGCGTCACGATGCACCGATGTAGCCACAGTCGCCGATATGTCAGCCCTTGGTCCTACGGTGGCGCCTATGTTCGGTGGGCGATATCGCGGGCCGTTGAGTGGGGGACCGAAGCCTGGAGCGTCGGTCTCGGAGATCGATGTCTTCGCCGCGCTGAACGTGATCCTCGGAAAAGGTGTCCTCGGACCACCGGGTTGGGTGCGGCCAGACATGGTGTTCTCGATCGAGGGCGAGCGCCTGCGACGCATCGGTGAGGGCTGGCGAAGCCTCGTCGGCAACAACCGCCGGTACGACCTGATTGTCGAGTACGACGGAGAGTATTGGCACCGCCACCACGAGCGCCGTGACATCACCAAGTACCCCGACGTCGGGAGGGGCTACGAGGTGATGCGGCTGCGCATGCAGCCATTGCGCAGGCTGCGGCCGGCCGACATCAGCGTTCCGAGCCGTGCTGATGCGACGACGTGTGCGAGGCTCGCGCTGCTGCACCTCGCTCACCGTCCACGCCCCTTCCTCATCTCCGAGCCGCTCTTGGAGAGGATCGGTTTCTACCTGCAATTCTGCGCCACGCCGCTCGCGGAGGGCGATATCGCGTGCGGGCTGTGCGCTGAGCTCGACCACATCCTGCAAGGCGGCCTTGAGTTCTATCCCACGGGCAGTTCAACTTTCCAGGCGAATCGTTCATCGCTGGGGGACTTCGTTCAGCGTGCTCGAGAGTTGTCGGAGAGGAGCGAGTTCATAGAAGGTCTATGGGTGCCAGACCCGCACGAGCGTGGTTGGGAACAGAACGAGGTGGAAGCGGTGTCTCCGGAATTCAGACCGCGTCACCAGATCGCGCTCGGACATCACGAAGCCCAGGACAGGCAGAGTGCATTGACTGAGTAGTCCAGTCCCCGAGCTTGTGCCGAGACAGCCGGTGGGCCGAGCATCTGCTCGACGCCACCGGCTGTTCGCTGTTCGTCTATTGCGGGGCCTATTTGGTGCGATCGATGGCCTGTTCGATCCAGCCGGTCTGCACGGGGGCGGCGCGGGTTCATAGCCGGTGGCCGGGAACGTGGCCGTGTCGCCGTTCTGGGGGGCCGTATCGCGGGATCGAGCAGGTCGTGATCGACCCCGAGGACGAATACCGTCGCCTCTGCGAGTCCGTGGGCGGCACCAACCGAAAACGCGCTCATCACCACCGATCCCAGCGAATTGGACCGAGTTTGTGTCAGTGCGCCGGGACCGCACGAAGGTGAGTTCTTCGCCGGACAGTGGCCCGGTAGCCCATCGGCTGCCGACCCGTAGTCGGGGAGGCTTTCGGTGGTTTTGGGACATGATGAGACATTCGTGAGGCAGGGTTCAGGGGTGCGCCGCACCCCTGATGCCGTCCAGTAGCAGATCGACGACGCGCCCCACTGCGACGGTGCGGTCTTCGGTGGGCCGTGTGTAGATCTGCACGGTCATCAGCCGGGCGATATCGGCGGCGTCGACGTCGGAGCGGAGTGTGCCGTCGTCGTGGGCTCGCGTCACGAGTCGAGCGATGGAGTCGGTGACCGTCGCGCGCACCTGAGTCGATACGGGATCGGCCTGTATGCGCGTGTGCTGGGCGGGTTCCACCGAGGAGGCGAACGCGCCGACGTCGGCGAGGGCGCATTCGCGCAGGAAACGGCCCAGCGCCGACCAGGCGTCGCGCTCCTCGCGGGCCGCTGCGGCGCAACGGTCGGCGAGATCGGTCAGGTAGGCGTGCGCGGCGGCGGAGATGAGTGCGTCGCGGTCGGGGAAGCGGCGGTAGAGCGTGCCGACGCCGACACCGGCATGGTCGGCGACCTCTTTCATCGACACGTCAATACCCTTGTCGCGGAACAGGATCAACGCCGCCGCGACGATCTGGTCGCGGTTGCTGCGGGCATCGGCCCGCAAGGTCTCGGCCGCCATGCGCGCCTCCCGGTAATAACTGGACGAATATCTTCCACTTATGCTACCTTCTGGAAGTGGACGAAAATCGTCCAGTTATTTGAAGGGTGTGCGACATGGACAAGAAGGTGCTGATCTCCGGCGCGGGCGTCGGCGGCGCGACGGCTGCATACTGGCTGGCCCACAAGGGATTCGACGTGACGGTTGTCGAGCGGGCCGCAACGGAGCGCTCCAGTGGCAATCCCGTCGACGTGAAGGGGCCGGCGGTCGAGGTGGTCGAGAAGATGGGCGTGATGCCACGGCTGCGGGAGGTCGCCTCCGCGGTGGACCGGATGACGTTCGTCGATGCGGCAGGCCGGCGGGTGGCCGGTGTTCCGCTGCGCATGTTCCAGGGCGGCGCCGGCGAGCGGGAGGTCGAGGTGCCGCGCGCCGACCTCGCCTCGATCCTGCTCGACGCCGCCCGCGACCGCGTCGAATTCCTCTGGGGCGACACGATCACCGACCTGTCCCAGGACGCGGCGGGCGTCGATGTCGGTTTCGCTGCCGCTCCACCCGCACGGTTCGATGCGGTGATCGGCGCCGACGGTCTGCACTCGGCCGTGCGGCGGCTGGCCTTCGGGCCGGAACAGCAGTTCGTGCGCCATGCCGGAATGTATGTGGCGACGCTGCCGATCGGCGTACCGTTCGGTGACGACACCGAAGTCATCATCTACAACACACCCGGCCGGGCGGTCTCGATACACCCGACCAAGGGACATGCGATCGCGACGTTCATGTTCCGCGGCGACGCGGTGCCCGGCTACGACCACCGCGACCTGGCTCAGCACAAGAACCTCGTCGCCGAAGCATTCCCCGACGCCTCATGGCGACTGCCGGAACTGCTGGACCAGGTGCACACCGCCGAAGATCTGTACTTCGACTCCGTGAGCCGGGTCCGGGCGCCGCACTGGTCCACCGGGCGCATCGGACTGGTCGGGGACGCGGCCGCCGCGGTGTCGTTGTTCGGCGACGGCTCAACCCTGGCCATCGCCGGCGCCTACCGGCGCGCCGAGGAATTGAGCCAATCACCGACCGACATAGCCGACGCGCTGCGCCGCTACGAAACCGGCCACCGACCCCTGGTCGATTCCAAACAACAGGGATTCCGCGCCGCACGCGCCATGCTGCTACCCGGCACCCGGACCGGCATCGCGTTGCGCAACACCGCCGCCCGGCTCGCACCCGCACTCGCCGGGATCAGGCGAACGCGTACCGCGTAATTCCAGGCCCGCCGCGAGAAACCAGCGAGAATACTACTGCCGTGTCCGGGAAGGTTGACGCTGTAACCCGCGGCCCGGGGTGGCGGGTTGATCATCGGCGGGTGACCGGTGATGCTGCCGGTGGAGGCGATGACCTGTTTTGTTCGGCCCGACCCCACGGAAACGCACGGTTCGCATTCTGGTTTGTATCGGATGGGCCGGTGGGTGTGGTGATCCTGGGCCGATACCATTGGCGACTTGCCGCCGGGCGAGGTGACGTTCGCCCCGATCGAAGAAGCGCCTTTCAGCCCGAGGAGTTCGGTACTACCTATCGCGCGGTGAACCGGCCGATGCCTGCCGGAGGCCATCGAATTGCGGGGGTGGGCGTGTGCATGCGGTACTCGGGAATGGAAGTGGTAAGGGTGACACCGGGCCGATATCCTGTGCATATTGTGGGGAGGTCGACCATGGACGATGCTCTGCAAATACCGCATCTGAGAGCCACCGCAGACTTGGAACTCCGCCCGTGGTCGTTGTCCGCGGCAGACCTCGAGCTTGTGAGGGAAGCTTCTGCCGACGACCTGATTCCTATAACCACGGTGCCTGCGACCTTCTCGCTCGAGGCCGCAACGAGGTTTGTCGAACGCCAGCGGCAACCAGCGACCGATCGAACCGGATACCCGATGGTGATCGTCCGGCGACCGGACAACACACCACTGGGAAGCATCGGCCTGTGGTTGAAGGACATCGACGAAGGCCGCGCATCGCTCAGCTACTGGGTGGTCCGCTCTGCCCGCGGCCATGGCGTCGCCGCGCATGCTCTGGCGGCAATGGCTACCTGGGCGCTGGAAGAGCTGCATATCCCACGGCTACAGCTCTATGTGGAACCTTGGAACCGCGCTTCGATCCGCACTGCGGAGAGAGCCGGTTTCGAATGCGAAGGGCTCCTCAGATCGTGGCAGAAGGTTGGCGATCGACGCCGCGACATGTTCATGTACGCGCGCGTGGCAGCGGGAACCTTCGCCGAGGCGGATGGAGTTCACATCGGTTAGACCTCGATGGCCGGTTGCCCGGCCGTCTCGGGTGATCGTGAACCGATATCACTGCTGGCCCAGTGTTCGATAGGCCCGGTGGTGCCGGGTACTCACCTCATGGTCGACCCCCACGGCCTCGCTTGCAGAATTACTCGAGACTATGCTTGATCTGCGTTTGTACGCACCGCCAGTGGATAAATCCGCTCGAAAATCTGATGAATCGCTCACCCTCTCTATGAGAGGACCGTCCGATGGGTTTTGCAGAGATGCGCCGGTTCCGGCGTGATCCGTTGGGTTTCCTCGAGAATCTGCGCCGGACCAGCCCGGTAGAGGTGTTCGGGCTGCCGTGGGGCGGGTGGTGTGTCGGCGATACGGGTCTGGCGCTGACGGTGCTGAGTGACCGCGCTTTCCATGCGGGGAAGTCCGGGTTCTTCGGTTCTATGCTGCCTTCGCGGTCTGCTCAGGTCGATTTCGGCCGTGCGGTGCGCGCGATTCTGCGGACGCATACGCCCAAGTATCGCGAGTCCCTGGCGGCGGCGGTGATGGAAATGCCCTCCATCACCCGCTGGCCCGCAGCGGGGGTCGAGCTGGTGTATCGGTGCACCGCGGACCTGTTGCTGCACCCCGATGGTTCTCCCGAGTTGCGGCATTCACTGGAGCGAAACGCACGCGTGGGCGCGCTTCGCCCAGCCCGAATGGCGCAGCGGGCGCGGGCGCAGCTGTTGCGCGTCAAGCTGTCCACCGCGCTGAACGAGCAGATCCGGGACCGGCGCAGCGCCACCGGCCGCAGTGCGGAAGCCGAACCACGGGATCTGCTCGATGCCGTGATCGGTGCCTGTCCCGACGGCGTCGCCGATACAACGGTGGCGCGGCTGTATGTGCTGATGTTCCGGTCCATTGTGGGACCACTGGGCTACTCGCTCGCGTGGTCGGTGCTGCTGGGCAGTCTCCACTCTCCCGGCGCACCATGGCCATGGCCCGTCGACTGGGTGGTACGTGAGGCCCTGCGGCACCGGCCGGTGTCCTGGATGGTCAGCCGTCCCGTCCCCTATCCCGCCGAGTTCGGGGGGATCGCCTTCCAGACCGGCGACCTCTTATCCGTCAGCCCCTATCTGCTCCATCACGACGACAACCACTGGACCAGGCCAGGAGCATTTCAACCCGACCGCTGGATTCGACCGAGCGAGCACGGCCCATTTGTACCCTTCAGTTCCGGCCCCTTCACCTGCGCCGGCGCCGCGGTCGCCCACGATCTGGTCACCGATGCGGCCACCGCCCTCATCGAGAACACCGCTATGCGCGTCATCAGCGGAGGTGATACCCGCCCGATCGTGACCAATGCCGCGACCCCCAGGCCGTTCACCCTGCTGCGTACCCCCACAAGCCCTGGCCACGCCCGACCGAGCCCCAGGAAGGAGGTGACATCATGATCAAGGCATTGCTGTTCATCATCACCAACAAGCCGACCCGTACCTGGGACCCCGCTCAATACGGATGATTCTGCTACCGGCTGGATGGCTCGACCAACGCTACGAGGTCTCCGCCGGCCTGGACGCGCTCGGCCGGCGGATCGGTGTGGGCGCGCGCTCGGCACCCCAGTCGCGTTCACCGATTGGCGTCCAGCACTGCTGCGAGGCCTTCTTGTAGGTCCTTGACGAAATACTCGGGAACCTCGAGTGAGGGGAAATGTCCCCCGGCTTCGGGCGAGTTCCATCGGACGATCTGTCGGTACCGCTCCTGTGCCCAGGGGCGCGGGCACTTCTCGATGTCGCGGGGATACACGGTGATCGCCGACGGGACGTCGACCCGAAGTTCGGGGTCGAGCGAGTCGTGGCTCTCGTAGTAGATGCGGGCCGACGATGCGCCGGTCCGCGTCAGCCAATACAGGGTGACGTCGTCGAGAACGCGGTCTCTGGAGATCGTCTCGAACGGGCTGTCTTCGGTATCTGTCCACTCGGCGAACTTGTCGAGGATCCAGGCGAGAAGCCCGACCGGTGAGTCGACGAGCGAGTAGCCGATGGTCTGCGGTCGGGTCGCCTGCTGCTTCGCGTACGCCGCGTGGTGGCGCCAGAAATCGCGGGTTTGCTCCGTCCATTCGCGTTCGGTCGCCGTCAGTCCTTCCGTTGTCAGCCCGGGCGGTGCCTGCGCGGTCGTTGTGTGGATGCCGAGAACGTGCGCCGGGAACCTGCCGCCGAGGACCGTGGTGATCACACCTCCCCAGTCGCCGCCGTGGGCTGCGAACTTGCTGTAGCCGAGCCTCTCCATGAGTTGCACCCATGCGGCCGCGATCTTTTCGGTTCCCCACCCGGTGGTGGCCGGTTTGTCGCTGTAACCAAAGCCTGGTAGCGATGGGGCCACGACGTGGAACGCCGGCGTGTCCGCGTCTTTCGGATCTGCCAGCTCGTCTACTACATCGATGAACTCGGCAATGCTGCCCGGCCAGCCGTGCGTCAAGATCAGGGGAGTGGCATCTGCGCGCTCGGATCGGCGGTGCAGGAAGTGGATTCCCAGATCGTCGATGGTCGTGCGGAACTGGCCGATCCGGTTGAGGCGCGCTTCGAACGACCGCCAGTCGTACCCGGTGCGCCAGTAGTTCACGACGTCGACGAGATCGGCGAGCGGAACGCCCTGTTCCCATCTGCGAGGGTCGGGGGCGGCGCGATAGACCGTCTCGGCCTCCGGAAGCCGCGCTGTGGCCAGTCGCGCGCGTAGATCGTCGAGGACGGCGTCGGTCGCGTGGGCTTCGAATGCTTGCACGTCGACGGGGTCGGGGGTGAAGACCGGATCGAGGTGGCCAAGTGCAGGCATGAGACCTCCTGTTCATCGCGGAACCGGCTTCGGCCTATCGAGAACCGGCTAAGACGGTTCTAGCATGGCTCCGCATCGGCCGGCAACCAGCTAAGGTGGTTCCATGCCTGCTGGGCTCCCTGACTTTCGCCTCGGTAACGTGCTAGCGACCAGCTTCACGGGGACTCTGTCCGAGCGCCATGGCGACCGTGTGGAACGCATTCCCACGCCGCAGCGACTCGTCGACTGGCTGGTCGTGTACGGCCTGGCCGTGGACTCCTGCACTACCGCCCAGCTGGAACTCGCCTGGGAACTGCGGGAATCGATTCACGCCGTCGCGACAGCGGCCGCGCTCGGAGACGCTCTTCCCGCACCTGCTGTCCAAGTCATCAATGACAGCAGCATTCGGGGTCGGGCGGCGGCCGTTCTGACATCCGAGGGCAGGCGTCAATGGCGACTCGGCTCCGCTTCCTGCGTAGAAGATGCCCTAGGCGTGATCGCCGCCGATGCGATCAGCATCGTCGCGGGCGAACGGAACGGAAGACTGGCCTTGTGTGCCTCGCCAACCTGCCGAGCGGCCTTCTTCGACACCAGCCAAAGCCGCACCCGCAAATGGTGTGACATGAACACGTGCGGGAATCGTCAGAAGAAGGCGCGTTTCAATGCCAATCAGCGCAAGGGCATCCAAGGCTGACTGCAGTCGGCCATAGTATGACTTGAATCGAGAGCGGATCTCCGGCGCGGTGCGGGCCGGTTTCGCACCGTCTCCGGCCGAGTGGAGCACCTCCGCTACATCCTGGCGTCCCATGCCGGCGACTTCGAATCTCGAACCATAGTTTATGGTTCGGTACTCCGCCATAACGCCGCGCCCGGCATTCCCACCACTGGAGCCAGTCGTTGCGGTGGCGATGAGACACTCTGACGGTGAGCGAGAAACCCGTCGGCGAGATGTCCAGCAGCACATTCGATTACGACGGCGAATTGCCGCGACTCCCCATCCCGACGTTGGAGGAGACGTGCGAACGGTTTCTCGAGCGATGTTCGCCGTTGCTGACCGACGAGCAACTGATGGTCACGACAGCGGCCGTGGATCAATTCCTTGCGTTGGACAGTCCGGCCCGGACGTGGCAGGCCGAGATAGAGCGATTCGATCGGACGCCGGGCGTCCACAGTTGGCTCGACGCCTTTTGGAGATCTCGCCATCTCGGCTACCGCGACAGTATCGCGCTCAGTGCGAATTCCTTCTTCTTGCTCACGGACTCGGAGCACGGTCAACTCGAACGCGCCGCCGAACTGATCGCGCGCGCCACCGCGTACAAACTCGAACTCGACGCCGAGATGATTTCGCCCGTGATTCTTCGCGGCCGTCCGGTGTCCATGCACCAGAACAGGTGTCTGTTCTCCACCACCAGAATCCCCGGCATCGAATTCGACGCCGTGCGCTCCGCTCACAGTGCCGGAGAACCAGGCTCGTCAACGGTCCGGCACATCGTCGTCCATTTCCGTCGTCAGGCGTTCCGAATGGATGTCCTCGCAGCGGACGGTACCCCACATCGCATCGAGGATCTGATCGCCGGGCTGGATGCGATCAGGGGAGCCGATCCGGCCGCGGAGCCGTCGCCGGGAGCGCTGACAACACAACCGCGCGCGGCATGGGCGAGGGCCCGCCAGGCTCTCCTCGAAGATCCGGACAACGCCGCCGCGCTGGAGACGATCGAGACGGCACTGTTCTGCGTCGCGCTCGAGGACTTCGCGCCCCGAGACGAACGCTCGGCCTGTAACGCGCTCCTGCATGGTGACGGCGAGAACCGCTGGTACGACAAGGCGTTGACATTCATCGTGTTCGCCGATGGTCGTGCAGGCGTCAACATCGAGGAGTCCGGCCTGGACGGAACCACGGTTGCCGGCTTCTGCGACGCGATTCTGGCGAATGCGCCAGCCATCTCGGCGGACCGGCCCGGCCGAGCGCCCGAGATATCGCCCATCGAATTCCGTTTCGATGAGGACCTGCGGCACGAGATCCGGCAAGCCGCCGCCGACTTCGGCAAACAGGCGGGCGAGATCACCACGGAGGTGGTGACATTCGACGACTTCGGCTCGGACACGGCCAAACGTCTCGGAATATCGCCGGATGCGTTGGTGCAAGTGGCTTACCAACTGGCTCATCAACGGTCCAGGGGATTCCTCGGCAGCACCTACGAATCCGTAGCCGTGCGACATTACCGCCACGGCCGTACCGAGGCGCTCCGGGCGGTCACCCCCGAAGTCGTTCGTTTCGTGGCATTGATGAACGACTCGACCGCTACGCACACCGCTCGCGCCGAAGCGCTACGTGCCGCGGCGGGAGCACACGTCGCCAACACCAGAGAATGCCAGGCGGGGCGTGCTCCCGAACGGCATCTCGTGGAGCTACAGCGAATTCAGCGTCAGCACGGCGAAAAGCCGCTCGCGATCTACGAATCTCCCGGCTGGCGGATTCTGCGTGACGACTATCTCAGTACCAGTGCTGTGTCGTCGGTCAATGTTCGGTTCTTCGGTTTCGGGCCGCCGACCGCCGATTGCATCGGGATCGGCTATATCCTGCAGCCCGGCAGCTTCGGCGTACACCTGAGCGGTTCCAAAGGCATCGAACAACACATGCTCGAATTCGCACACGCCCTCTCTGTCGCCATCCCGGAGTTGTGCGCCCTGCTCGAGACGACATCCGTCGGCTAGCTTTGCGTATCGATGACTGCTCGTCCGATCGCCAGGAGTAGACATTCCACCCGAAAGTGAATGGGAGTGAAAGCCTACCGAGAGCTTCTGGCAAATCGGACAGTATGCAATATGGTGCTGATCAGTCTGCTGTTCCGGACTGTTCTCAACTCCCAATCCCTGCTGTTGGTAATGCATGTGCGGCACACGTTGCATCTTTCCTACGGTGCTGCGGGCTTGTTGAGCACTGTGGTCTACCTGTGCATGGCCGGAACCGAGCTGCGGCGCGGCCCGCGTCTCGATCGATTGGGCTTGCGCCCCACCATGGCTCCATCGATCCTGGTAAACGGGATCTGCTGGCTCATCGCGCCATTCGCTCCGTTTCCGGTGTTGCTGTTGCTCGCGGCGTTGGCAGGATGGTTCGAAATACCGGTCATCAATGTCGCGAAACAGGCCATTACGGTCGCCACGACCGAACGGGAGCGAAGGCCGGCGCTCGCCGCGTACGAGGTGACCGCGGACGTGTCGCTGTTGGTCGGGCCGCCGCTGGGCGTCGCGGTGATGAATATCTGGGACACGGCGATGGTGCTGCTCGTGGTCCGGTTGGTGGCCGTGGGTTGCGGTTTCCTGTTGCTGAGACGGAACCCACCGCTGCGAACCGAGACGAGCGAAGTGTCACGGCGGGTCCCACGGCGATCCTGGTTGCAGACCGGCTTCGTGACAGCATGTGTCGGATACGCCGCGGCCGCCGCCGTCCTCTGTGCGGAGGAACTGAGTGTCATCACGGCCATGCACGACTTCCATGCCAAGCATGCGATCGGACTTGTGCTGGCCATCGGCGCAGCCGGTGCGGTGGCCGGTGGGTACGGGTACGGCGCGATCTCCAGAACCATCTCGCCATACGTTCTGCTGGTCGGACTCGGAATCGGCGTGTCGCTCTGCGCCCTCGCGGTCGGGCCGGTTTCGCTGGCCATAGCCGTTTTCGCGGTCGGCGTGCTGGCCGGTGCTGTTTTCCCGGCCTGTACCGATCGGATGAGTGCTGCTGCTTCTGAGGACGCGCTCGGAGAGGCCCTCGGCTTTCATTTCAGTCTGATGTGGGTCGGCGTAGCCATGGGAAGTATCGGGGCGAGTCAGTCCGTCGACTTCGCCGGTTCGTCAGGAGGCATCCTGGCCGCAGCCACGATCGGTATCGGCGCCGGAATCGGGCTGGGCCGAATCGCGGCTCGCGCCGGCCCCATTCCCGGGGCGCCCGGCCCAGTGAATCGAGCGTTCATCGTCACCGCGACCAGGCGGATACTGGATATCGCGCAGATCACCCTTGCTCGAAATACCGATGGTTCACTCGACGTCCGACTCGGCGGAATTTACGCCTTCGAGAAGAAGGTGAAGCAGCCGGTTACCGGACAGCGCAACGGAACCGAATCCCCAGCCGTATCGTCAATAGATTCCGAGGCTGCCGACCCGGGTCGAACCGGAATGCGACAATTCCCGACGCCTTGGACCGAAACTCCTTCATCTCCTCAGCGAAAAGGCTCACCGTGGAGCCGGCCACCCGCTTGAACTCCGCGGTTTCGTCAACTGCTGTGGCTGCCCGGCTATCGCATCAGCATGTAACTAGTATTTCGGAGGTCGACCAACCGTGACACTTATCCGTACGCACAGTTCGAATCATCCGAATCCGCTCGGGCGCACAACCAGCACCACCTACGAGAGGCGTAGTCTCGATCGCGCCGTAAACCTATCGGATGCGCATTGCCGTCAACCGCTGACGCCCTCCCAGATCGAAATTGTCGAACGATTTCCAGAGCTGTTCCACGAGGCGCGAAATCAATCGCAGTCCGAGCTGGAAGAGGCGTTCCTCACCGCCTTTCTGCGGCTGGCGGGCGAGCCGATGCATCAGGATGCATCCAGATATATGCTGTCGTATTCCGCATCATCCGCGATAACAATGGTGGTGAGTTACTGCGCTCGCGCGGGAAAGCGAGTCGCCTTGATCGAGCCGGTGTTCGACAATATCTCCTCGATCTTGCGCCGAGAGAATGTCGAGCTCGTGCCGCTGCTGGAACAGGATTGCACCGTCGAAGACCTGCCTGCGGCGATGGCTCGGCTCGATCCTGCGGTGGTCTGGCTGGTCTCGCCGAACAACCCCACCGGATGGACGCTGTCCGAACCGGGGTTCAGAACGTTGGTGCAGTGTTGCGTCGACCGTCGTTGCACCCTGGTTCTGGACTCGTCTTTTCGATTCTTCTCACCTCTGCCGAGCGGTTGGTCGCAGTACGAGGTCCTGGAGGAATCAGGAGTCTCCTATATTGTGCTCGAAGACACGGGCAAGACCTGGTCCACCAGCGAGATGAAAGTCGGATTGACGGTATGCAGTCCGGATATGTACGCAGATATGTACCGACTGCACGACGATCTGCTGCAGAGTGTCTCTCCTTTCCATCTCCGGGTGCTGACAGAATTCATCGAGGACAGTTCGAAGCATGGCATCGAACACAGCATCCTTCCTTCCGTGCTGGAAAATCGGGCTATCCTCCGCTCGATTCTCGCGGACGGGGGATTGGAATTCGTCACCGAATCGCGATCGCCCGTCTCGGTGGACTGGCTCCGGCTCCCCGAGGGACTCGAGTGTGAGAATTTCGTCCATGAGGCGATCTGGGAGGGAGTGCACGTGCTACCCGGAACGAACTTCTTCTGGAATCAGCCGGAGCGCGGGAGAAAGTTCGTCCGCGTTGCCTTGGCTCGCGATCCGCAACTGATGTCGGAGGGTGCGCAGTTGCTGCGAGACACCGCAGTCCGGCTCGCCGCGAAGGACGCATGACCGTGCGCGGTCGATCGAGCCGTTATCGCGCCTTGCTCACCGGGGCTGAATTGAAGGCAGCCGAGATCGAATGGCTTCGTCAGCGGAATATCGAGGTAGAAGTCTGCCGTCACGACCTGTCCGAAGTCGAATTGGCGCGCGCTCTGCTGGGCAAGGACGCATACATTCTCGGTGGTGTAGAGCGTGCGACCGCTGCCGCGTTGTCCACTGCCGACGACCTCAAAGTCATAGCGTTCATGGGTGTCGGGTATCACGCCTACATCGATACCGCAGCAGCGACCGCGGCGGGAATCGCGGTGACCAACGCGCCCGGAGCCAACGCACGCGCGGTCGCGGAATTCGCGATCGGTCTCATGCTCGATGCCTGGCGCGGCATCACAGACCTGACAATGGAAACGAAGGCCGGTCGATGGCCCGAGACCCGGGCACGCGACCTTTATGGGAAGACGCTGGGCATTGTGGGAATGGGGACCATCGGCACCATCGTTGCCCGGATAGCGGTCGGCGGGTTCGGGATGCGAGTGGTCTACGTGAGTCGAACAGCCAAACCGGAACTGGAAGGAGACATCGCCGCTCGCCGGGTCGAGCTACCCGAGCTGCTCGCCGAGTCCGATGTCATCAGTCTCCATGCTCCATACGGCCCGCAGACAGCCCGGATGATCGGCGAAGCACAACTCGCTGCCGTCAAGCCCGGCGCGATTCTGATCAACACTTCCGAAGCGGAGCTCGTAGATCCGGCGCCGTTGCGAACCGCGTTGCTCGACGGTCGCCTCGCGGCCGCTGCCATGGACGGCTACTACGTCGTGCCCGCGCCCTCCGACCAGAACGATCCCTTCGGGTTGATCGCGTTGGGCAATGACAAGCTTCTCGTCACGCCGCACGCGGCCGGCGCTACCGAGGAGTCCTACCGCGCGATGCTCGCGGCTAATGCCGAGTCGGTCGAGAACATCCTCGAAACAGGAGAAGACCCACGAGTCGTAAACCCTGGCTTCCGCGATCATGCCCGTTGGCTGCCGGTGCGCCACCGCCGCTAGGACGTCGGCACAGCCGTCGGACGGATCCATCATCGACGTGTTGCAGCACACCCCGCCCCTTGCACCCGGGTGGCTGGCGGGCGAAGCGCGCACCGCGGGGCATCCTGCCGCCGCGATGGACAGGTGCTTTCTCCACGGACTTGGGTATCCGGTCGGTGTCCTGCGGCGGTCTCCGTCGTACTACCTGGGACGGAGGAGCAGCATGACTCACACGACCCACACCGGTCTTTCCGGCACCGCCGGTCGCGTCGCCCAGAACAGCGTGTTCGCGCGGTTCGCCCGCGCGGGCTACGTCATGTCCGGCCTCGTGCATCTGCTGATCGGCTACATCGCCATCCGGCTGGCGTTCGGTGGCGGCGGGAGCGCCGATCAATCCGGGGCGATGGCCGAATTGGCCGATAAGCCGGGCGGGGTGTTCACTCTGTGGGTTGGTGTGGTCGCGTTCGTGATGATGGCACTGTGGCGGCTGGTGGAGGCGGTTTTCGGCAGCGCGTCGAAGCCGGGCGCCGACAGCTGGAAGTCCCAAGTCTTCGATCGGGTCAAAGCGCTCTCGCTGTGCGCTGTCTATCTCGCGTTCGCCGTGACCGCGTTCCGTTTCGCCAAGGGCAGCGGGCAACCGAGTAGCAGCCAGAGTGTGGGGCTCACGGCGCGCCTGATGCAGAACACGGCGGGGACGATCGCTCTTGTCGTGGGTGGGCTGGTCATCATCGCGGTCGGCGGCTACCACGTGCACAAAGGCGCCACGCAGAACTTTCTCGACGATCTGAGCGGACACCCGAGCGCATTCGTGCGGCGGCTCGGCACGGTGGGGTACATCGCGAAGGGGCTGGCCGTCGCCGCGGTCGGGTTGCTGGTGATCCTCGCCGCGACCGAATCCGACCCGAACAAGTCCGCAGGACTGGACGGAGCCATCAAGACGCTCGGCGCGCAGCCCTTCGGTGTGGTTCTGCTCCTGGTCGCCGGCCTCGGCATCATCACCTACGGTCTCTACAGCTTCGTCATGGCTCGCAGCGCCAAGATGTAGCGCCTACCGCTCGGCGGTCAGAAGCCTTGGTTGCCGCCACAACTCGTCGAGCTCCTCGGGCAGATCCGGGACCGATCGCCCGTAGGACGCGGCGAGTTCGCTCGGACTCTCGCTCCGCACCGACCAGCCGTGTCCGGCCAGCCACCGGGCGGGATCGGCTCGCTCGTCGTCGTAGAACAACTCGGCCGGGTCGATGTCGCCGAACGGGTTGCAGCGGTCGAAATACTTCTTCTCGATGTTCGCGAAGCGCTTGACGTCGGTTCCCGCCACGAAGCTCTCCACGGCCAGCTCGCTGCCAGGGGTGGACCAGCCGTCGATGTGCTCGAAGAGCTTGTCCTGCGCGGCCCCGGGTAGATAGGGCAGCAGGCCCTCGGCGGACCATGCGGTCGGTTCGCCGGGTTCGAAACCCGCGCTGCGCAGCGCGGCAGGCCAGTCCTCGCGCAGGTCGACGGCCACCGGGCGACGATCCGCCTTCGGCCGCGCGCCGTTCTCGGTGAGGACTTTCTCCTTGAATTCCAGAACTTTGGGCTGGTCGATCTCGAACACCGTGGTACCCGCGGGCCAGTCGAGGCGGTATGCCCGCGCGTCCAATCCGGCGGCGACGATAACGGCTTGCCGAACGCCCCGCGCCGCGGCCGACGAGAAGAAGTCGTCGAAGAACTTCGTGCGGAAGCCCATGAACCCGGGTACCAGCGGGATGTCGTCCAGTTGGGAAGGGTCCGCCAACAGTCCGTTGAAATGTCGATGGCCCGAGGCCGCGACGAACAGGGGCGCGTAATCGTCCCGGATCAACGGATCGGGAGCGGATGTCTCCAGCGCCCGGAACGTCGCGACGCCCAATGCGGTGAGTCCGACACTACTGACGATGTCCCATACGTCTCCCTCGGTGCGCATAGGTCAGCCCACCACGGCGGTCTCGTGCTCCAGCACTTCGCTGGCCGCGCGTTCGCCCGAGCGAATGGCCCCGTCGATCCAGCCGCACATGACCGCCGAACTCTCGGTGCCCGCCCAGTGGACGCGGCCACACGGCTCGCGCAGAGCGTGGCCGAATTGGGTGAGCACACCGGTGGGCGCGTGGCTGAGCATCCCGCCGCCGGAATAGCGCTCGGCGCTCCAGTCCTGCTCGATGTAGTCGACGGGTGAGCCGGCCTGCCGGCCGAATCGCTCGACGAGTGCGTCGAGGATCGCGCTGCGGCGCTCCGCGTCGTCGAGTCGGGCCAGCTGCCGTGCGATCGGTCCCTCGATGATGACGCACAGGACTCCGGGCCGCCCGGTGTCCGTGCACGCATCGATGGTGATCGTCGCGGGCGAACCCGGCGCGGCGGACTGTCCCGACAGCCCGTCACCGCGCCAGAACGGTTCGTCGTACACCACGGAGACCTTGATGATCGAACCGCTCGGCATGCGCTGATGCAGGAAAGCGCGATCGGCGGGCAGCATCGGCCGGTACGAGATCTGGCCGGCGATAGCGAGGGGAACGGTGACGATCGCCCGGCGCGCGCGCAGCCGGAGGTCGGTCGCGCGGACGGTCACCCCCGAGTCGTCCTGATGGATGCAGCGGACCGGCTGCGAGAGGTGGATCGCATCGCCGAGCTCGGCCGCCATCGGACGGTAGATCGCGCCCATGCCGCCGACCGGCCGCGCGTCCTGCGCCGCGTCTTTGACGCCGAGGACGAAGCTCGGCCCGCCACCCGAGGCCATCTGGTACAGGACGAACAGCAACGAGACCTCCGAAGCCGCCGAGGTGTAGCAGCCCGCGATGGCGGTCTCGAGCAGATCGTGCGCGGGCTTGGAAAGGACATTGGCTTCCAGCCAGTGCGCCAGGCTTACCTGATCCCATTTGTCGGCTTTCTTCGCCGCCCACGGCGCTTCCAGCGGAACCGACTTGCACATATGTCCCAGCTCGAGGAATACCGCGCCGAGGTTCATCGACGCCCACGGGCTCATCGTCCACGGGATCGTGCCCGTGTAGCGGTGCTGCTTGCCGTCGACGACCATCATGGCCTCGCCGTCGGTGTACTGCTTGTAGCTCGGTACGCCGAACTCGGTCATCAGCGCTTGGATGCGGTCCTGTCCCGGCCCGATCCAGGCGCCGCCGCGATCGATCCACGACCCGTCGTCGCGTACCTGGGTGAAGGTGCGGCCGCCGAGCCGGTCCCTGGCTTCCAGCAGCGCCACCGACCGACCCATCTGTTTCAGCCGCAGCGCGGCCGTCAATCCCGCGAATCCCCCGCCGATTACGCAAAAGTCGACGTCTGTCATGGCGTGCCGTCCTCGGGTTGCAGTTTCGCGCACGGCCGCCGTGCTACTGCGCTCGACCGGCGCACTCGACACAGCGGGTGCGATTCGCCTTCGATCAGGTCAACGCGTCGAATATCGGGGCAATTCTATAGCAACTTGCAGTGAGGGGTCATCTCGAGTCGTTTCCGGTGCAGAGGGCGTGCGAGCTGCTTAGGCTCACGAATCTTGCTGCCCGATCGCCTGGAGCCTCCTCGATGACGACGTCCCCGCCCTCCGCACACAGCCGCGCACCGCACGGTTCGCCGATCGACACCGACGGCCCGCGGATTCCTTTGTTCGCCGCGGAATTCGCCGCGGACCCGCACAGCGCCTATCGCGAGATGCGGGAGCGTTACGGATCGCTGGCGCCGGTGGAATTGGCCCCGGGTGTACCTGCCACCTTGGTGCTCGGGTATCACACCGCCGTGCGGATCTTGAACGATCCGGAGCACTTTCCGGCCGACCCCCGCACGTGGCAGCAGGACATCGCCGCCGACTGCCCGGTGCTGCCGATGATGCAGTGGCGGCCGAACGCGTTGCGCAACGCCGGAGCCGAGCATGCCCGCTATCGGCAGGCCAACGTCGCGGGTCTGGCCAAGGTCGACCTGTACGGCTTGCACGACACCGTGGCGCAGCTGGCGACACCGTTGATCAATTCGTTCTGCGCGGACGGGTCGGCGGATATCGTGCGCCAGTACGCTTTTCCGCTCGCTTTCGCGGTGCTGAACGCCATGCTGGGTTGCCCGGCCGAGATCGCGCAGCGCGCCGCGACCGGTATGGCCGCGATCTTCGAGGGCATCGACGCGGAACGCGGGAACAAGATGCTGACCGATTCGCTGGCCGAGTTGACGGTACTGAAGCGGGCCGATCCAGGCGACGACATCACCACGCGCATGCTCCGGCACCCATCCGGGCTGAACGACACCGAGATGGTCCACCAGCTGGGCACGCTCTACGGCGCGGGCATCGAGCCGCAGCAGAATCTGATCGTCAACACCCTGCTGCTGATTCTCACCGACGAGCGGTTCGGCGGCAGCGTGCTCGGTGGCAGTCTGTCGACCCGGGACGCGCTCGACGAGGTGCTGTTCAACGACCCGCCGATGGCGAATTTCTGCATCAGCTTCCCGAAGCAGCCGATCCTGATCGACGACGTCTGGTTGCCTGCCCATCAGCCGGTCGTGATCAGCATGGCCGCCTGCAACACCGATCCGGCGATACGCGCCGAACGCTACGCGGGCAACCGCGCCCATCTCGCGTTCGGCGGCGGGCCGCACGCGTGTCCGGCGAACTCGCTGGCTTACCTGATCGCCCAGGACGCGATCGATCAACTGCTGGACGCGCTGCCGGAGCTACGTCTCGCGGTGCCGGTGGACGAGCTGACCTGGCGTCCCGGTCCGTTCCATCGAGCGCTGACCGCCTTGCCGGTCGTCTTCCCTGAGTCGCAGGCGCTGCCGCTGCCGTAGTACCCGGGCCGGGTCGGAAACGCGAAAGCCGGATCGCTGACCATCTCGGTTACGTACACGGTGGGCCGATATCCGAGCTACTACCCGGACACCGCGCTGGGGGGCATGGTCGCCGCGGTCGGCGGGCTGGTCTGTCGGGCCCGGGCACCTGTTCGCGCCGAGGCGTACGGGCGACGGGTGTGCTTCGGTGCGCGGGTCGGAGTTACCCGGCATCCGCGAGCAGCCGGTAACGGATCTCCAGCCCGTCCAACAGGGATTCCAGACCGACTTCGAAGGCGTCCCGATCGATTCTCTGCTGCCGCTCGGCCAGCAGGTGCGCCTCGTTCAGGTGCGGATAGGCGTCGGCGTATACCGCGACGTCGGAGGGGAAGCCCGCGGCGAACGATCCAAGCGACGCTCCGGTGAGGAAGTAGCGCATGGTCGTGCCGACCGTGGTGGCCTCGCGGCGCGGCCAGCCCGCCGCGACGAGGCCGCCGAAGACCGCGTCGGCCATGCGCAACGCGTTGGGGCGATGACCGGGACCGCTCGCCAAGGCGGGAACGATGTGCGGGTGTGCCGCCATGGCGGTGCGGTAGGAACGGGCCCAATCGCGCAGTGCCGAGCGCCAGTCCCGATCCTCGGCCGACAATCCCTCGAACATCGCGATGTCGACTTCGCCGAGGACGGCGTCCACGACGGCATCGATCAGGTCGTCCTTGGTGCGGACGTGGTTGTACAGCGAGGGGCCCTGCACGCCCAGCTCGGTGGCCAGGCGCCGCGTGGAGACAGCGGCCAGACCCTCGGCGTCGACCAGGGTGAGGGCGGTGTCGATGATGCGATCGCGGGTCAGCAGCGGTCGGCGTGGTCGTGCCATGAGCTCTCCTTTCGGTCCTCGCATTCTCGCAGGCGCGGGACACGATACTTGCGCCGCTAGTTTCGGTGCCCTACGGTGAGCGGAAAACTTGCGCTGCTAGTTTTGGAGAGCGATGTCGAGATTCACCAGGCGGTCGGCATGAACGCGACACTGTCGGTAGCCAGCATTCCGGCCGAGCAGGCCAGACGGCGCCCTGACCGGGTCGCCCTGATCGACGGGGCGCGGCGGATCACTTTCGCCGAGTTGTGGCTTCGGGCGCGGGCCCAGGCCGCGGCCTTGATCGGGCTCGGTGTGCGGCCTGGTGACCGGGTGGCGCTCATGTGCCCGAATGTCGTCGACTTCCCGGTCGCCTACTACGGAATCCTCGCCGCGGGAGCGGTGGTGGTGCCGGTGCACCCGTTGTCCACGTCCGCCGAGGCCGAATACATGCTGCGCGACAGCGCGGCGCGGCTTCTGCTGTGCCATCCGGTTTTCGCCGAAGCGGGCCATCCGGCGGCCGCCGCCGTCGGCCTTCCCTGCCGTGCGCCGGATTCCCTTGTCGCGGAACCGATCGCCTCGTTCGTCTCGCGACAACCCGCGGACCCCGCGGTCGTGTTCTACACCAGCGGCACCTCCGGCAGGCCGAAAGGCGCCGAGTTGAGTCACCTGAACCTGGTGATGAACGCGACGGTCAACGCCTTCGACGCGAACGACGTACGCGCCGACGACGTGGCACTGGGCGCGTTGCCGTTGTCGCACGTGTTCAGCCAGACGGTCTCGATGAACTCGATCTGGCGCGCGGGCGCGGCGCTGGTGCTGATGCCGCGCTTCGAGCCGGCCGAGGCCATCCGGCTCATGGTCGAGCACGGCGTCAACACTTTCCACGGTGTGCCGACGATGTACGTCCGGTTGATATCCGCCGCACGCGAGCGGACGAGCCTGCCGCGGCTGCGGCTGTGCATCTCCGGTGGCGCGTCGCTGCCGCAGCCGGTGCTGGAGGCGTTCGAGGAGACGTTCGGCGCGCGAATCCTGGAAGGCTATGGCTTGTCGGAGACCTCGCCGACCGCGGCGGTCAACCAGCCGATATTCGGTTCTCGGGTGGGTACCGTCGGGCATCCGGTCTGGGGTGTCGAGGTGGAGATCGCCGATCCCGCCCTGGCCGAGCGGATCGCGTTGCTGCCGGCCGGGCAACTCGGCGAAGTGGTGATTCGCGGTCACAATCTGTTCAACGGGTACACGGGCAATCCGGATGCCACGGCGGCGGTGGTGGTCGACGGCTGGTTTCGCACCGGAGATCTCGGCGTGAAGGACACCGACGGTTATCTGCGGATCGTCGACCGGATCAAGGAGATGATCATCCGCGGCGGGTACAACGTGTATCCCAGCGAGGTGGAGGCGGCGCTGCTGCGGCATCCGGGGGTCGCCGCCGTCGCGGTCATCGGCATCCCGGACGAGGTCTTCGGTGAGGAGATCTGCGCGGTCGTAGTGCCTTCCGGGCCGATCACCGCCGAGGACGTGCTCGCCTTCGGACGTGAGCACCTGGCCAAGCACAAATCCCCGCGCCGAGTGGAATTCGTCGCGGAACTGCCGCTCGGGCCCAGTCACAAAATCATGAAACGAAAATTGAAAGAACAGTTCGCCGCCCGCTGACCTCAGGTGGGCCGATTCCGGCCCGCGGCGGAACTTTTTGTATCCGGAGCCCAATTATGTCCGGCAACTTATGTGTCGAGCGCAGTGACAGTGCTCCACAGCTGCTTCAGGATGAAAGTGTTCGTATCAAGAGAATGCGAACACATCTATGGAAGGCTTTGCAATGAAGCACAGGATTCGTCGCGGTCTGCTCGGTGTGGTTGTCGTGGCACTTTCCATGAGCGTGGGAGCGGGTGCGGTACACGCCGAACTCGAAACGCCTACCGTGGAGCAGCAACTCGTCGACGAACTGAACGCGGGCCTCTCGCCCACGCCGGACGGCAGGCAGCCCAAGGCGATCGTCGACTCGGGCAGCAGTTCCGGTTCCGCCTCGCGCAGTTTCGCCTCCGCCGCGGTCGGCGAAGGGCCGGAGATGCCTGCCTACCTGGCCGCCTTCCTGCACGGAGTCGGTCATCCCGACGCATCTCCGCCGGGAGCGAATCGGCCGGACTGCACGCCTTCGGCCGCGCACCCGCGGCCGGTCGTCCTCGTCCACGGAACCTGGCTCAACGCCTATGACTCCTTCGCGTACCTGTCACCGCGGCTGGCACGGGCCGGTTATTGCGTCTACGCCTTCAATTACGGCCGCTCCGGCGTGCTGGAAGGCGGTGGTATCGGTCCGATCCTGCCGGGCCGGTACGGCGTCGGTCCGATGGAGGATTCCGCGCGACAGTTGCGCGATTTCGTCGAGCAGGTGCGCGCCGCGACCGGTGCGGATCGGGTGGATCTCGTCGCGCATTCTCAGGGCGGGCCGGTGTCGAGCCAATACCTGAAATTCGAAGGCGGCGCCGAAAAAGTCGGCAAGCTCGTCACGTTCGGCGCCACCCATCACGGCACCTCGTTGTTGGGAATGGCTACTTTGGGGCGGCTGATCACCAATCTAGGCGTCAACATTCTGGGATTCTATGAACCGATCATCGGTCAGGCCAATATTCAGCAGGCGGTGGGCTCGGCGTTCTACGCGAAGCTGAACGAACACGGTGACACCGTCCCCGGTGTCGAGTACACCTCGGTCGGCACCAGTCACGACGAGATCTCCAACCCGTACGAATGGACCTTCCTGACTCCGGGGCCGGACGCGACCGTGCACAACATCACCCTGCAGGACGGCTGCGCCCAGGATCTGTCCGATCATCTGACGATCATGTACTCCCCGCGTGCGGCCTCGATCGCACTGCGTGCGCTCGACCCGGAGGCGAACTCGCCGCTGGATTGCGCGTTCAATCCATGGATGATCGGCGGAGCGGATCACTGATCAGCCATGCGCAATGATGGTGTCTCGTGGCGGATTACATGGCGGTCTTCGATCGGGTCAGGGGTTCTCTGCTGGGCGGAGCGGTGGGTGACGCGCTCGGCTGGCCGGTCGAATTCCTACGGCTGGAACAGATTCGGCAGCGGTACGGCTACGAAGGCGTGACGGGCTTCTTACCCCAGCACGCCCAGGACGCGCCGCAACAGATCACCGACGACACTCAGATGACACTGTTCACCGCGGAGGGACTGTTGCGCTCGGGGCCCGGCGCCGATCCGGTGCCGGCCTTGCGCCGAGCCTATCTGCGCTGGTTGCAGACTCAGCGGCAGGAGGCGCCCGCGCCACACGTCGACGGGTGGCTGGCGAGTCTGCCCTTCCTGTACGCGGTGCGGGCGCCCGGGAACGCGTGCATGTCCGGCCTGGGACAGCAGTCCCGCGGATATCTCGCACCGGTCGCGTTCGGTGCGAGCGGGCCGGTGAATCCGCATTCGAAGGGGTGTGGCACGGTCATGCGGTCGGCGCCCTTCGGATTGTCCGGGATGGGGCCCGATCTCGCGTTCACCACCGCCGCCCGGGCCGCGCAGCTGACCCACGGGCACCCCACGGGATATCTCGCCGCGGGGGCGTTCGCGGCACTGGTCGATCGGGTCGTGAGCGGAACCGAACTGCCGATCGCGTTACGGGAGACGATCACCCAGCTCGCCGCCGTCCCTTCGAGTGCGGAGACGGTGGCGGCGCTGACCCGAGCCGCGGAATTGTCCGAGCATCCGGTCTCCGCCGAACAGGTCGAGCACGTGGGGGAGGGGTGGGTCGCCGAGGAATGCCTGGCCATCGCGGTGTACTGCGCCTTGTACGCGGCCAGGACCGGAGATGCCCGCGGCGCGCTGCTGCTGGCGGTGAACCACTCCGGCGATTCCGATTCCACGGGCGCGGTGGCGGGAAACCTGGTCGGCGCCGTCCACGGTGTCTCCGGACTGCCGATGGAGTGGGCGGCGGCGGTCGAGGGACGCGACGTGCTGGTGCAGGTCGCCGACGACCTCGTCATGAATTTCGGGCTCGGCGACCGGTCCGGACTCGCCGCCCGCTATCCCATCGACGAAGGCCTGTGAGCACCCCGCGTACCTGACCGCGAGGACGCGGCGCTCACTCGTCCTTCACGGTCCGGCCGATCGCGCGCACACATCGAGCACGCGGCCGCGCAGCCACCGATGAGCCGGGTCCGCGTCGAGCCGGACGTGCCACAACAACGACACGGTCACCTCTGGAGCGCGGAACGGCAGATCGAACGAGTGCATGCCCTGCCGCAGGATCACGGTGTGCTGCTGCGGGACCGTCGCGACCAGGTCCGAGGCCCTCGCCAGCGCCAAGGCCGCGCCGAAGCCGTCCACGACGGTGACGACGTCGCGCCGGTGGCCGGTCGGGTGTAGCGCCTGGTCCACCAGTCCCTCGCCCATGCCGCGCCGGGAGACGTGCACGTGCCGTGCGGCGGCGTATCGGGCCGCGGTGATCTTCCCCGCACGGAGCGGATGTTCGGCACGCACCACCCCGATGAAGCGGTCGGTGAACAGCGGTCGGCTCACGATGTCGGGCGGCAGCGCGCGCTCGATGACTCCCGTCTCCAGGTCGATGGTGCCGTCTCGCAAGGGATCGGTGTCCTTCTTCGTCTTCCGCACGAACCGCAGTCGCACCTCCGGCGCCGCGTGGCCGATCTCGGCCACCAGTTCGGGTCCGAACCGCTCCACGAACCCGTCGCTGCTGCGCACGGTGAACGTTCTCGAAAGCTCGGCCGGGTCGAGGTGATCGGCGGGACGCAACACCTCTTCGGCCTCCCGGACCAGGCCGCGCACGCGGTCGCGCAGCTCCACGGCGCGTGGCGTGGGCACCAGCCCCCGGCCCGCCCGTACCAGCAGCGGATCGCCGGTGGCCCGGCGCAATCGGGCGAGCTGACGGCTCATCGCCGAAGGGCTGAGCGCGAGCCGCTCGCCTGCTCGCGTCACGCTGCCCTCCTCGAGTAGAACGTCCAAGGTGAGCAGCAGATTCAGATCGGGCCGCGCCATGGGCACACGATCTCACAGTGCTCCTGGGATATGGCGTTCAGTGCACAGATGAGTTTCCATCTTTGCGTCTTCCGCCAGGTGAAAGCGGGGCCTAGCGTCCAGAGCGTCATCCATATCGAAGAGGTCGTCTTGAAATCAGCAGAACCCCGTCTACGGACGTCGTACGCCCGTCGTCCCACCTTGCCTCGGACGCTGCTCGCGCTGTCGTTGTCCATGCTGTTGCCCTCGCTGAGCATCAGCATCGCGAATGTCGCCCTACCGACCATGGCGGTGGCGTTCGACGCCTCCTTCCACCAGGTGCAGTGGGTCGTGATCGCCTACCTGCTGGCCACCACGACACTGGTCGTCGGCGCGGGCCGTCTCGGCGACGTCGCAGGCCGGCGCCGCCTGCTGCTCGGCGGTATCGGGGTGTTCACGGTCGCGACCATGTTGTGCGGTCTGGCTCCGGATCTCGTCTTCCTGGCCGCTGCCCGCGCGCTGCAAGGAGCGGGCGCCGCATGCATGATGGCGCTGACGATGGCCTTCGTCGGCGAGACCGTGCCGAAGCACCGCACCGGCAGCGTCATGGGACTGCTCGGGACGATGTCGGCGGTCGGGACCGCGCTGGGTCCCTCGCTCGGTGGAGTGCTCATCGCGGCCTGCGGCTGGCGTGCGATCTTCGTCGCCGTCGCGCCGCTCGGGTTGCTCACCCTGGTCCTGGCCAGGCGCCTGCCGACCGGCGCCGCACCGGAAATCGGAAGCGCGCGTTCGCGTTTCGACATCTCGGGTACAGTGCTGCTGGCGCTCGCGCTCGGCGCCTACGCCCTGGCCATGACGATCGAAGGAAACGCGGTCGGCCCGCTCGGTATCGGATTGCTGCTCGTCGCCGGAACGTGCCTCGCGTTGTTCGTCCGCACCGAAACCCGCGTTTCCGCGCCGCTGCTCAGGCTCGGGATGCTCCGCGATCCGCTCCTGACCGCGGGCCTGACGACCAGTGCGCTGGTCTCGACCGTCATGATGACCACGCTCGTCGTGGGTCCCTTCCACCTCGCCCGCGCTCTGCACCTCGATCCGGCCGCGGTCGGTCTGGTGATGTCGGCCGGTCCCGCGGTGTCGGCCCTCACCGGCGTGCCCGCGGGACGCGCTACGGATCGCTTCGGAGCGAGGACCATGGTGAGCGTCGGGTTGGGCGGTGTCATCGGCGGCACCGCCGCGCTCGCGCTGCTGCCCGCGAGCGCCGGGGTCATCGGCTACGTGCTGCCACTGGTGGTCACCACCCTGGGCTACGCCCTGTTCCAAGCGGCCAACAACACCGCGGTCATGCGAGACGTCGACCCGCGACAGCGGGGCCTCGTCTCGGGCATGCTGAACCTTTCTCGCAATCTGGGTCTCGTCACCGGTGCGTCGGTCATGGGCGCGGTCTTCGCTCTCGCGGCGGGAACCGGCGACGTCATCGGCGCCGCGCCGGAGCAGGTGGCCCGGGGAACACACGCGACCTTCGCCGTCGCCGCGCTGCTCGCCACTGCCGGTCTGGCGATCGTGACAGGCCTTGGACTCACCCGCTCGAAAGCGTGAATTCCGGCGCGCGTGACGAAGAGGCGTGCACCCGGCACGGAGGCGCCCGCCGCGGTCACGAAGGCGACCTCCGGCGGCCGAATCCTCACGCGGCGAGAGCGTGCGCCAGGTGCGGCCACGACTCGTGGAGGTCGGTCTCGAACAACCCCCAGGTGTGCGAGCCTTCCGCGCGATTCACGTGGACAGCGGACAGCCCGAGCTCGTCGAGACGATCGGCGAAGGCCGACGTGCAGGAGCTGGCGATCGCCTCGATGGGGGGAAAGGGCAGGCCGCCTCGATCGATGGCACCGGGAGTGCCGGAGGCGGCGGACAAGTAGATGGTCTTCCCGGCCAGAGCGGGCGCGTTGGCGAAAGCGTCGTGCGCTCGCCAGATCACGTCGCCCGGAGCGCCCCACATGTTCGCCGGATTGCCCCCGCCACGGATGACCTGGGCGCTCACCATGGCCGCGCCGACGGCGTCCGCGGCCCACGGGCATCCGCTGTAGGCCGCCACCGCGTCGTACACGTCGGGCGCCTGGATCGCGAGGTCGACCGCGGATCCGGCGCTCATCGACACCCCCGCGATCGCGTTGCGCCCGGTCGTGCCGAGTTCGGCGTCGAGCGTCGCCGGAAGCTCACGCGTGAGATAGGTCTGCCATCGGTTGCGCCCGACCGCCGGATCATCGGCGCGCCAGTCGGTGTACATGCTGTAGGCGCCGCCGACCGGCATCACCACGTTGATGTGCTTGTCCGCGAAGAACTCCCGGACGTCCGTATCGTCCCACCAGGAGATTCCGTCGACGCCGCCGCCGATACCGGTGAGCAGGTACAACGTCGGCGCGGGTGCGCCGCCCGCCGCCCGGATCACCCGGTTGGTGACCACTTTGTCCATCGACGGCGAGTAGACATCGATCTGGGACACCGATCCGCCGAGCGGGGCCTCCCCCACCACGCGCGCCCGCGCGGACTCGGCTTCGGCGGGACGAGCGGAGAAGGAGGACACCGCGACAACTGTCGCCAGCGCGCTGACGAGCGCGCCCAAATACCTAGAAGCACTCACGATTCCGTTGTACCCGGCCGCGCGTGGATCATTCGGCGAAATCGATCCATTTGGAAGGATTGCCTGCGCGAAAGCCACGCTCGAGCAGCATGTTTCGTTCCGGTGCTGCGTCGGGCGGTCGAACGACCGCTCACTCGTGGCGATTCCGGGAAGGCGTGTACCGGAGCTGGAGCCCATGTCATGGCGGTCAGGGCCGGTTCATCTCCGCACGATCGCGTTCGAAGGCGGAGCGCTCGGGCCGTGAGGATCACGGTAAGGGCTGGAGCCGGCAAGCGCACTTCGATCGAGGGCGTTCATCTGACCGGCCTGTCGATGGTCGTCATGCCGCTCACTGTTTCGAAATCACCGCGGTATGGGCGATTCGGTCACCGGTCGCTCGTCGCGGGAAGCGCAGCATCCCGGCGGCCCACAAGGCGACGCCGATGTACAGTGCCTGCTCCGGAACGCGCTCCCACAGTGGCGGTGCGGGTGCGTCGTTGAACGGGATGCCGGAGAGCGCCACGTAGATGTTGGCGGGCAGCATCACGACGAACAGGGCGGTCAGCCCGAGACCGGCGGCGCGGCGAGTGCGGGCGAGGAAGAGGCCCGCCGCGCCGAGTAGTTCCAGTACGCCGGTGAGGTAGACCATCGCGCCGGGGAACGGGACGAACGGCGGCACCATCGGGAGCAGATCGGCGTGGGTCGGAACGGGGGTGTCCGCGAACGACTCCGGCAGGAAATGCGTTGTGCCGGTCATGATCAGCATCACGCCCAGCGCATAGGCGGCGCAGGTGGGCCATGCGGCGAACCGGCGCGCGCCGAGGGCACCCGCAACGCGCAGCGACAAAAGGGTGGTGAGCAGAACGATGAGGGTTTCCATCATGCCTCCATGGGGACGGTCCGGCCGGGCGCCGGTGTCGTGGTGAATCGGATGAGCAGGTAGAGCAGCACGCCGATCGGCGCGAACAGGATGGTGAGGACGAGCAGGGGGCTGATCAGCAGCGGCGTGTGGCCGCGCGCGCGACTGTCCAGGTAGATCCAGCGCCCGAGGAACAGGTCGAAGGCCACGAAGTGCGCCCATGCCGCCGCGGCCCCCGACCCCTGGCCCAGTATTTCTCGCAGCCCGGCGAGTTCCGGATCGACGAGCGCCGCTGCGAACGAGCCGAACTCGGGCAAGACCAGCGCCGCGTAGACGAGCAGTGGAGGCAGGCAGATGAGCGGTGAGGCGACGATCGCGCTGGTCCGTCGCCATCCCGGGGCCAGGATCATCAGTGCCCAGAAGGGGGTCGCGAACCAAAAAGTGATGTCGAACAGCAGCTCCGTCATAGTCCCGCTCCTATCGGGACGCGTTGCACGACAAACTTTTTCGTCCGCAGCGTGACAGCGGCCGACAGGGCGGCTCCGAGGGCGATGGCGGCGAGAGCCAGCAGGGTGGCGACGTCGGGATGGACCACCGATTGTCCACGCAGCGCCTGCCAGGTCAGCACCGCGAGCAGTGCGGCGTAGGCCGCCGCGGCGATCACGACGAGCGTTCGCCTGGTGGCCGCCGAGCGCATGGCCGGAATCCGGCGCGACCCGTACTCCACGGCGAGTAGAACCAGCGGAAACACCTGCAACGCATGCATTCCGAGGAAATGCGGGACACGCAGATCGCCTCCGGCCGTGCTCCAGCCGAGGATGGGCAAGCCGGGTCCGCCGTCGGCGAGCCCGACGGTGTGGGCGCCCCTGATCGCGCTGCCCGCCGCCCGTTGTTCGGCAGTCGGCGGCACCATCAGCATCCCCAGCGCGGCGCCCGCGAGCGAGAGCGCGGCGCCGTAACGGATCGCCGCGTTGCGGGCGGGGTCAGCCGTCGGATCGGCGAACAATGCCGCCGAGGCGACCAAGGTGGCGATCCAGACCACCACGATGGACGACCCCATGATCTCCCACAGTGCCGCGTTGAGCGGCGTCGTGAAATTGAAGTGGCTGGTGGTGCCGCGCACGATCTGCGTGGTGATGACGATGAGCTCCACCGCGAGGCCCAGCGCCGCCACCGTCCCCGCCCACCGGGCGACGCGCTGCCATCTGGTGAGCTGGGCAAGCAGCCACGCCCAGGTCAGGGCATAGATCAGCACCGAAAACGCGAACTTGGCGGACTTGGCCCAGATCGGCAACCCGGTCGAGGTGCGGTCGTCGATGATCATGCCCCCGATCGACCAGGCGACCAGGAGCGCCATGGCGACGGCGAGAAGCATCAGTGGCCGATGCCAGGAGAGTGCGGGGAATCGCTGGGAGAAGGCGGTCACGGGGAGACCTTTCGGGAACTCGAAGTATCGATAGTTGTACTATCAGCAAATATTATGGATAGCTGTACTATCGACTGTCAATACGTCGACCGAGCCGAGGAGTCCGATGCGGATCGCCGAACTCAGCCGCGCCAGCGGCGTTGCTCCCGCGACGATCAAGTACTACGTGCGCGAGGGGCTTCTGCCCTCCGGCGTGCGGACCCATCGCAATCAGGCCGAATACAGCGATGCCCACGTCAGCAGACTGCGGCTGATCCGGGCGCTGGTGGATATCGGCGGCGTGTCCATCGAAGCGGCGAAGGAACTGCTCGCGGCGCTCGACAGCGGCAGCCTGTCCGCGCGGGACGCGCTGGGCCACGTCCAGTACGCGCTGGGCGGCCGGAGGTCGCAGGTCGGTGAGGAGCAGCGGGAAGCCACCGCCGAGGATGTCGCGGCACTGCTGGACCGGCGCGGCTGGCGGATCGATGACGACAGCCCGGCCCGCGACACCCTCATCGATGTCTGCGCCGCGCTGCGTCTGCTCGGCCACGGTGACGTGGTCGCCGCGATGGACGACTACGCGGGTGCCAGCGAGGCCATCGCCGCCACCGACATCGCCCTGGTCCGCAACGAACCGGTCCTCGAGCGGATGACCGAAACCGCCATTGTCGGAACGATTCTGGGCGACACGCTGCTCGCCGCGCTGCGCAGGCTGGCGCAGGAGCATCTGTCCAGCACGCTGCTGTCGGCGGACGACGCCGCGGATCGCGCCTCCGGCGAGGTTTAGCCCGCCCCTCGCGCGGCATGCCGGAAACAGGACCATCCAGAGGCGAAAGGAGAGCGGCTCATGACCGATCAACTGAATGGGACGCGCGTGCTGATCATCACCTCGAATACGGGAGTGGAGCGGGACGAACTGCTGGTGCCGCGCGACGAACTCCGCAAGCGCGGGGCGCGCGTCACCCATGCCGCACCGAAGCGCGAGGAGGTGCAGACCTACCTGCACGACACGGAGAAAGACACCGTCGTGCAACCGGATGCGTCGGTGCACGAGGTCTCTGTCGACGATTTCGACGTGCTGGTCGTCCCCGGCGGCACGGTGAACGCGGACAAGCTGCGGGTCACCGACCGGGCGATCGAACTGGCCAAGGAGTTCGCAGGCGCGGGCAAGCCGATCGCCGCGATCTGCCATGGCCCCTGGCTGCTCGTGAACGCCGAACTGGTCCGCGGCAAGACGCTGACCTCCTACTTCTCGCTGCGGACCGACATCGTCAACGCGGGCGGCGAGTGGGTCGACGAAGCGGCGGTCCGCTCCGTCGAGGGCGGGTGGACCTTGCTCACTTCGCGCAACCCGGGTGACCTATCCGATTTCGTGCACGCGATCACGCGCGAAGTGGTCCCTGCCTCGCGCTGACCTCTGTGGGGCTCGATTCAGTTGCCAGGCAATGATTTTCGCGGATCGAGCGTAATTCCCAGATCGCGCAGCCGGTTGTCGATGAGCAGCCAGCACTCGGTGGTCAGGCGGTCGACCAGGGCGGCTTCGGTGGTGTCGTGGTGTTCCAGCCACCACCGCACCGAGGCATCCACCAAGCCGAGCAGGGCGACCACCACCCGGTCCGCGGCCAGCGGGTCGGCCCCGAATTCCGGCAGGTAGCGGGTCGCGGCGGCGGAGATCTCGGCGGCGAACGCGCTGCCGCCGACGCGCGGTTCGTTGCGGCCGCGCCGGTAGTCGCGTCCGACCAGGAAGCGATAGAGATTGGGATGCTCGGCGGCCCACCGCACGTGCTGGGTCAAGGGTGCACGGATGATGTCCAGCGGCGTGCCGTCCACCGCCAGGCGCGCGCGAATCCGTTCGGTCAGATCGTGGTGCGCGTGCCGGGCGACCGCGAGGTCGAGTTCCTCTTTGCTGGCGAAATGCCGGTAGACGTGCGTGCGGGCCAGTCCGGCGCGGTCGGCGATCCGGCCGGTCAGCGCGTGCGGGCCGTCTTCCTCGATCGCCGCGATCGCGGCTGTCACGATGGCCCGGCGGCGTTCGTCGCGGCCGGGCCGATCACTGGTGGAACGCCGCGCGTCGGCGGTGTCCACCCAAGGTCGTCGTGCCACGCGGCTCAGCGTATCGGCAGGCGAATCGGGTGGTACACCTTGTACCCGGCAGTTCCGTGGTACACACTGTACCCGTAACTGTCGGTATCAGACTTTCGCAAGGACACCCGATGACGACCTACCGGTCCGCCTGGCTCGACGACGACCTGGACGCCCTGCGCGAGCTCGCCCGCTCGTTCTTCGCGAAGGAGTTGACGCCGAACATCGACAAGTTCATCGAGCAGCACCACGTCGACCGCGACTTCTGGAACAAGGCGGGCGCGCTCGGCCTGCTGTGCGCATCGATCCCGGAGGAGTACGGCGGTGGCGGCGGCACCTTCGCGCACGAGGCCGTGCTGATCGAGGAGCAGGCCAAGGCGTTCGACACCTCCTGGGGCGCCACCCTGCACAGCGGCATCGTCGCGCATTACCTGCTGCACTACGGCACCGAAGAACAGAAGCGGAAGTGGCTGCCCAAGATGGCCACCGGCGAGGTCGTCGGCGCGATCGCCATGACCGAGCCCGGCACGGGATCGGACCTGCAGAGCGTCAAGACCAAGGCGATCCGCGAGGGCGACGAGTACGTGGTGAACGGCTCCAAGACCTTCATCACCAACGGCAGCCAGGCCGATCTCATCATCGTGGTCGCCAAGACCGACACCAGCGAGGGCGCCAGTGGCATCTCGCTGATCCTGGTCGAGGCCGACCGGCCGGGCTTCCGCCGCGGCCGAGTGCTGGACAAGGTAGGGCAGAAGGGGCAGGACACCTCCGAGCTGTTCTTCGAGGACGTCCGGGTCCCGGTGTCGAACCTGCTGGGCACGCAGGAAGGACAGGGCTTCGTCCAGTTGATGCAGCAGCTTCCGCAGGAGCGGCTGATCATCGCCGTCGGATCGGTGGCAGGGATGGAGGCCGCGCTCGAGGTCACGCTGCGCTACACCAAGGAGCGGCACGCCTTCGGCAAGCCGCTGTTCGCCTTCCAGAACACCAAGTTCACCCTCGCGGAGGCGGCCACCGAGACCCGGGTGGCCCGGGTGTTCCTGGACGACTGCATCGTGCGGCATCTACGTGGGGAATTGGACATCCCGACCGTCGCCATGGCCAAGTGGTGGACCACCGATCGCGCGATGTCGGTGGCCGACGAGTGCCTCCAACTGCACGGCGGCTACGGCTATATGAGCGAATACCCGATCTCGCGGATGTGGACCGACAGCCGTGTCCAGAAGATCTACGGCGGCACCAACGAGATCATGAAAGAGATCATCGCCCGCAGTCTGTGATCCGAGCGGCCGACTGTGTTGGCAAACTGCCAACACCCTGTCGGGCCGCGCCGGTCAGGGCCTACGCTTCGGTGACGTCCACCGAGGTGGCCGTGGCAGAGACAACGAGGTGCCGGCCACCTCCAGCGTGAAGGGACGGTTGCGATGAGCGACGTCGAGACTCCTCCGTTCAAGGACATCGTCAACGGGGCACTGGAATTCACCATCCCGATCGCGCACAAAATGGGTGTGCAGGCGGTGGAGGTGCGGCGCGGTTTCGCGGCGACCTCGGTGCCCGTCGAGGGCAACGGCAACCACTTCGGCGTGATGTACGCGGGAGTGCTGTTCACCGTGGCCGAGATCCTCGGCGGCGCGATCGCGGTCGCCACATTCGACAACTCGGCGTTCTATCCGCTGGTGAAGGATCTGCACGTCTTCTTCCGCAAGCCGGCCAAGACGGATGTGCGCGCGGAGGCGACGTTGTCGGAGGAGGAGATCACGCGCGTCGGCGCGGAGGCGGCGGCGAACGGCAAATCCGACTTCACGCTGCGATCCGTGGTCACCGACGCCGACGGCGTTGTGGTGGCGGAGACCGAAGGCCTCTACCAATTGCGGGCGCACGGCAAGTAGCCTGCCTCGGCGCCGGAGCGGGGCGTTCGGCACGCATCCGGCGCCGGTCGGCCGCGCGCTGTGGCGAGCCGGCGGGGGGCCGACGACGGTGTCCGGCCAGGTCGCCGTGCCCGCGCCGAGATCACGGACCGGTCGCTGGGCACCGGTTCGGCCGCGGCGTCACGCGGATATCTCCGGTTCTTCGATTTGGTAACGGCTCGGTAGCTGATGCCCTGAGTGGCGGCGGGCGAGGCCGGGGTATGCCTACTACCGCAAGTCGTGGACCTGCGAAAATGCGATCCGCTTCACCATATCGCAGTGATCTCGGCCACATAACGAAGCCATAACAGCGGATCTGTATCGGTCGATTTTTCGCGATCGACCTGGGTGAACGGCGCGAAGTCTCGACCAAGGGTCAAACCTATGCCGACGTTATTCGAGCGTGATCTGTCGCGACATCTCCGCTAACGTCGGTCACGGCTCGGGGCAACACCGAGATCGAGCTCGAATCGCAGAACGCCGGAAACCCTGTCCCGCGATTCGAGTGTCCACGAACTTCCCTGGGGACAGGGGCGCGGCGAATTCGCCGAGCCGGTGGGCGCAGGCGGGAAATCTCATGTCGCAAAACCGTAAATTCACCACTCGTGTTCTCGGCTTCACCGCGGCTGTCGGCGCCTTCGTCGCCGTGCCGTTCGGCCTGTCCACCGCGACCGCTTCGGCCCACAACTGGGACGCCGTCGCGCAGTGCGAGAGCAGTGGCAACTGGTCCACCAACACCGGTAACGGCTTCTCGGGCGGCCTGCAGTTCACCCAGAGCACCTGGGAGGCCAACGGCGGCAGCGGCAGCCCGTCCAACGCCAGCCGTGACGAGCAGATCCGCGTCGCGGAGAACGTCCTCGCGACCCAGGGTCCGGGCGCCTGGCCCGTGTGCGGCTCTTACCTCTGATGCGTCGCCGGCGCCTACCGCGAATTCACGGTAGGCGCCGAGCTATTTACCGGCAGTAATAAATTTCGCGAAATGTCGGTTTATTCGGACAATCGCATCGGTAATTCGATATCCGATCATCCGGTCCGAATTAGGATTCACCGAACGCCGATTCGCCCGCTCTCCAGGGGTCGGATCCACGCGCCAGTCGCTGTCAGGTAACGGTGCTCAGGCCCGCCACAGTTGATCACCGGCGCGCGACAGGACGATGTTCGGCACCACCGCGTTACGCGACAGCCGCGTGACCGCCAGGACCATCTCGGCGATGTCACCGGTGGTGAGCATGGCCGATCGGTCCAGGACAGCACGCTTCCACGCGGTCATGTCGGTGTCGACGTAGCCAGGGGACACCGCCGTCGCGCTGACGCCGTTCGCGGATTCCTCCAGCGATACCGTCTCGCACAGCGAGATGAGCGCCGCTTTGGTGGCCCCGTAGGCGGCGAGGCCCGCTTCTCCGGCGACGCCGGTGATCGAAGCCAGCGCGACGATCTTCGCGCCGCGCTCCCGATCGTCGGCCGCGCTCTTGCGCAGCAGCGGCAACGCGGCCTGGACGAGCGTCAGCGGCGCGCGAAAATTCACGTCCAGCATGCGTTCGTACGCCTTCGCGGGCAGGTCCGCCACGGCGCCCGCCGTGCCGGTGCCCGCGCTCAGCACCAGCGCGTTCATGCCGCCGAACCGTTCCTCATGCGCCTTGACCAGGGCGCGCACCTGGTCGAGGTCGTTCATCTGCGTGACCACCGGCTGCACCTCGGCTCCCGTTTCCGCGCGCACGCGGGCCGCGGTCTGCTCGAGCGTGTCGAGCGTGCGCGCGGCGAGGGTCAGGTGATAACCCTCGCCCGCCAGTCGGCGCGCCACCTCGGCGCCGATGCCGCGTGACCCTCCGGTGATCAGTGCGGTGCGGACGCTCATCCGAGGCGTTCGATGATCGTCGCGTTGGCCAGGCCGCCCGCCTCGCACATCGTCTGCAGGCCGTAGCGGCCGCCGGTCTGCTCCAGGTGGTTGACCAGCGTCGCCAGGATGCGGGTGCCGGAGGCGCCCAGCGGGTGGCCGAGGGCGATCGCGCCGCCGCGGGGGTTCAGCTTGGCCGGATCGGCGTTCAACTCGTGCTGCCAGACCAGGGGCACGGGTGCGAACGCTTCGTTCACCTCGTAGGCGTCGATGTCATCGATGCTCAGCCCGGCGCGATTCAGCACCTTGCGGGTGGCCGGGATCACGGCTGTGAGCATGAGCAGGGGGTCGTCGCCCACCACGGCGAACGAGTGGAACCGGGCGCGCGGACGAAGGCCCAGTTTCGTGGCGGCCTCCTCGCTCATGATCAGTGCGGCGGAGGCGCCGTCGGTCAGCGGGGAGGAGTTGCCCGGCGTGATCGACCACTCGATCTCGGGGAAGCGCGCGGTGTACTGGTCGTCGACGAAGGCGGGCCGCAACTTCGCCAGACTCTCGCCGGTGGTGGCGGGCCGGATCGTCTCGTCGGCCGTCAGGGCGCCCGCCGCGACCAGTTCGTTGTCGAAGCCGCCCCGCGCCGCGGTGTCGGCGGCGAGCCGATGCGAACGAGCCGCGAACTCGTCGAGCGCGACGCGGTCGAACTTCCACCGGGCGGCGATCACCTCGGCCGCGATGCCCTGCTGGATGAGGCCGTCCGGATAGCGGTGGGCGAGCGGACCGCGGTTGGCGTCCTTGCCCTGGCCGTTGGAGAACATCGGCGCCCGGCTCATGGATTCGACACCACACGCGATCGCGACGTCGTAGGCGCCCGCGATGACACCCTGCGCCGCGAAGTGCGCGGCCTGCTGGCTGGACCCGCACTGCCGGTCCACCGTGGTAGCGGGCACCGAATCCGGGAATCCGGCGGCCAGCGCTGCGGTCCTGCTGATGTTGAACGCCTGCTCCCCGCTCTGCGTGACGCATCCGCCGACCACGTCGTCCACCACGGCGGGATCGAGGTCGTTGCGGGCGACGAGTTCGGCGAGCACACCCGCGAGCAGGGTGGCCGGATGTACGTCCGACAGGCCGCCGCCTGCTTTGCCCTTACCGGACGGTGTACGGACGACATCGACGACGACGGCGGACCTCATGGCCATCTCCGATCAGTTAAGTTAACTGGCATTCGCAGTTAAGTTAACATAGATTCTCCGTCGTGGGCCATGGCGTGCCCAACGGTCTGGCCGCGATCGACCGCAGGGAGTCCCCGTGCCTAGGCCTTGGCCTCACCGGGCGGCCTGCCCGGATACAGGCGCTGAATCGTCAGCGCGGCCGCCAGCAGCCGGGAGTCGTGCGGGTCGGTGGGATCGACGCCCGTGAGTTCGGCGATGCGGCGCAGGCGATAGCTGAACGTGTTGGGATGCACGTGGATCTCGGCGGCCGCGGCCTTACGGTCCGAGCCGTGGCGCAGGTGCGCGTCGAGGGCTTCCATCAGGTGCGGGCTGTCCAGGATCGGGGCGATCCGCTCGGCCAGCCGGGTGCGGGCGGTGCCCGGCCTGGTGAGCTGGTACTCCAACAGCAGATCGTCGAGTTGGTAGACGCCCGCCGGACGGCCGAGCAGGCGCGCGAGTTCGGCGAGGTCGGTGGCTTCCTTCGCGGTGTGCGGAATGGCGTCCTTCGGCACGGACGGATACTCGGCGAGGAATACCGGAACCCCGAAGTTCTCGGCCAGCTCGGTGGCAAGCCCGGTGTGGCGCGCGTCGTCGAGTTCGGCGTCGGAACCGCTGGGCAGCAACGCGATTCCGCTCCAGCCGTCGAAGGTGGCCAGCGCCGTGGTGCCCGCGAGGGCGTCCAGAGCACGGTGCAGCAGGCGGATGCGGCGACGTCCGACGAGTGTGGCGACCTTGCTCGGCTGATCGTCGGGCCGGATGTGGATGGCGAGCACGGTGTAGTGCTCCGCGAGGGCGGTGTCAGCCCGCGCCGCCAGCTCCGCCGCGGGGAACCCGTTCAGCAGCGCCGAGCACAGCGCCCGGCGCGCCTCCCGTTCGGCGTTGTAGATGGACTGCTCGACCTCGGTGTAGGTCTCCACGACCGTGATGTTGATCTGCATGAGCAGGTCGAGCAGTCGGCTGCCGACCAGCACGAGGTCGTCGAGCTCCTCGCGGGAGGCCAGCGCGGCCGCCTCGTGGAGCACCGACTGCGCGGAGCCGTGAATGGCCTCGATCAGCACGGGCAGGGGGAACCGGTCCTCGGCGTGCCGCTCGGCCACCGGGGCGACGAACGTCGCGACTTCGGCCTTGGTGAAGCTGCGCTGTTCACCGATCGCCTGGAGCACGGCGCGGCCGCACGCGTAGATCGCCGGAAGCACCTCGGCGGTGAAATGCCCCTCGGGCAGATCGGCGGCGGGCGAGGTGGTGCCGAGGCCTGCGGCGAGCATGCGCTCGGCGATCTGCGGCCAGCGGGTGAGCAACCGGGCGACGAGCGGAGCGTCTCCGGCCACCGGGGACAACGCGACGGACATGGGCCGATTGTTTCCGACCACAGGAAACCGCGGCAAGGTCGCGGGCCCAGTCGCGCGAATTTTGGCTTCGGGGCCAACATTCCAGACGGAATCTTCTCCTCGGCGTGCAGTGACACCGCCCCGGCGCGAGTCATACATTCGGAAAGCGGCTCGCATCTATGTCCCCGATCACATTCGAATCCGAATGTGGCGTAGGAAACATTCTGTAGCGGTGTTCGATTCACCGCCGGGCCGCCTGTGGTTCGGCGTGAATGGAAGTGAACTCGATGTTGGCAATGATGCACAACGCTCGACGGGCGATTCTCGGGGCCGCGGTGATCGCGGGCGTGACGATGGCCACGGCACTCGGCAACGGACCGGCGCACGCGCGGGAGGAGATCGAACCGACCCAGCAGGCCCTGGCCGATTACATCAGCGCGGGCCTGGCGCCCGCCCCGGACGGCAGGCAACCGCGCGCGATCGTGGACAGCGGCAGCTCGTCGGGATGGCCGACCAGCGTCGCTTCCGACGCGTTCGGTGAAGGCCCGGAGATGTCGGCGTATCTGGCGGCCTTCGCCTACGGCCTGACCCACCCGGACGCCGCCCCGCCCGGCGGCAACCGCTGGAACTGCACCCCCACCGCCGAACACCCGCGACCGGTGGTGCTGCTGCACGGCACCTGGCTCAACGCCTACGACACCTTCTCCTACTTGTCCCCGCGCCTGGCCCGCGCCGGTTTCTGCGTGTTCGCCTTCAATTTCGGGCGTTCCGGCATCCTGGAGGGCGGCGGTCTCGGCCCGATCCTGCCGGGGCGCTTCGGCGTGGGCCGGATGGAGGATTCTTCCGTGCAGTTGCGCGATTTCGTCGACCGGGTCCTGGCCGCGACCGGTGCGCAGGCCGTCGACATCGTCGGTCACTCGCAAGGCGGGACGGTCGCCGACCATTATCTGAAGTTCGAGGGCGGCCAGGGCAAAGTGGGCAAATTGGTGAGCCTGGGAGCGACACACCACGGCACGTCGCTGATGGGTATCGCCACGCTGGGCCGGATCATCAACAATCTGGGCGTCAACATTCTCGGGTTCTACGAGCCGCTGGTCGGACTCGCGAATATCCAGCAAGCGGTGGGCTCGCCGTTCTACGCCAGTCTGAACGCCCAGGGCGACACGGTGCCCGGAGTCGCCTACACGGCGGTCGGCTCGCGGCACGACGAGGTGACCAACCCTTATCAATGGACGTTCCTGCAAGCGGGGCCGGACGCGACGGTCGACAACGTCACGCTGCAAGACGGGTGCGAGCAGGACATGTCCGACCACCTGACGATGATGTATTCGCCGCGGGCGGCGTCGATCGTCCTGCACGCGCTCGACCCGGTCGCCCAGCCGTCGCTGGAATGCACTTTCAATCCGTGGATGGTCGGCGGCAACGGCAGCTGGTGAGCCGCTGTCACTGCATCGGCACGAGAATCCGCGCGCGTCTAATTGGTACCCGGGACAATTCTTTTCCGGGCGCGACCTTGGTTGGGTGAATATGGGCGATCCGGCGCGGGATGCCCGCGATCACGGCCGTGCCGTCGGAAAGGAAGAACCGGATGAGTGTGCAACTCGAATGGGATGGCGGTACAGTGCCGCCCGATCCGGCCCCGTTCGCGCAGCGGCCGATACTGCCCGAAGACGATCCGTTCTACGTCCCACCGCCCGCGGTCGGGCGGTTGCGTCCCGGCGCTATCGTTCGCGCGCGTGCGGTGCGGATCGGCTTCTTCGGTCTTGTGCCCCAGCGCATCTCGGCCTGGCAACTGCTCTATCGGACGTGTGATCTGAACGGGGTGCCCGAGGTCGCGGTGACCACCGTGCTGTTGCCGTGGGGCGCGGATCCGGCCGAGCCGCGCCCGCTGGTGTCGTTCCAGTGCGCGATCGACGCGGTGGCCTCGAAATGTCTTCCGTCCTATTCGCTCCGGCGCGGCGCACGGGCGGCGGGGTCGATTCCCCAGCTCGAGCTGCCGCTGATCGCCAGCGCCCTGGCGAGGGGCTGGGCGGTGTCGGTGCCGGATCACGGTGGAACCGCGGGCCGGTTCGGCGTGGCCAGGGAGCCGGGATATCGCGCGCTGGACGCGGTGCGCGCCGCGCACGCCTTCGTTCCGCTGGGACTGGACCCGACCACACCCGTGGCGCTGTGGGGTTATTCGGGCGGGGGATTGGCCACGGCCTGGGCCGCGGAAATGGCCGCCGAATACGCGCCCGAGCTGAATATCGTCGGCGCGGTCGCCGGGTCGCCGGTGGGGGATCCGGCCGCCGCGTTCGTCCGGCTCAACGGCACCCTCTTCGCGGGATTCGCGGCCGTCTTCACCGCCGGGCTGCGCCGCGGCTACCCGGATCTCGACCGCATGCTGCGCGCGCATCTGGACGCGCGATATCTCGGCTGGCTGGCCGAGACCGAGACCACCGCGACGTTCCCGCTGCTGTATCGCTTCGCCCGGCGCGACATCGACAAACACAGTGACGCGGGACTGGCCGCCATGCTCGAGCAGGACGGGCTGCGGCGGATCCTCGACGACATCCACCCCGGCGGCCGAGCGCCCGCGATGCCCATGCTCGTGCTGCAGGGCGTGCACGACGAGGTGATCGCGACCGCCGACGTGGACGGCCACGTCGCGCGCTACGTCGCGGCGGGCGTCCACGTGCGCTACTTGCGCGATCGGCTCAGCACCCATCTGCTGCTGCAATTCCTGGCGCTGCCGGTCATGGTCGACTGGCTCGCCGGTCGCTTCGCCGGTCGTGAGCTGCCCGCGGCCGGTACGCAGACGCGTTGGTCGCTCGCCTTCGCCGGTCCGGCGCTGGGCGGCCACCTGCGATTCGCGGCCTTGCTCGTGCGCATGTGGCTCGGACGGCCGATCCGCGCACCGCGCCCGCCCGCGCTGTCGCGTCCCGGCCCGCGCCGCCTGTCGGTCTTTTCCGCGGCGCTCCGCAATCCGTTGTCCTGATCTTGCTCGGCCACCACCGAGACGTTGTTGAGCTGGCCTGATCGCACACCGTTACGCGCCGGGAACGAGATTCCGGTGTCACGTCACAAAGGTGTCCGTTTTGCTCTAGCGTGAGCACGGTTGGTGCCGAGAGGGGTCGTGGATGCGTAGCGGGATGCTGAGTGTGGCGCAATTGCGGGACCAGGTCGATACGGGTGAGATCGACACGGTGCTGGTCGCCATGACCGACATGCAGGGGCGACTGCAAGGGAAGCGCTGCGCGGCACGCTATTTCCTGGACGAGGTGCTCGAGCACGCCACCGAGGCCTGCGGCTACCTGCTCGCGGTGGACGTGGACATGACGACCGTCGACGGATACGCCCTCTCGTCCTGGGAGACCGGGTACGGAGACGTCGTGCTGCGGCCGGATCTGCGCACGCTGCGGACGGCCCCGTGGTGGCCGGGCACCGCGCTGGTGCTCTGCGACGTCGAGCACGTGGTGCCGGAAGGGCGGGCGGTCGCGGCTTCACCGCGCCAGGTGCTGCGCAAACAGTTGGACCGCTTGAGCGAGCGCGGCCTGCGCGCGTTCGTCGGGACCGAACTCGAGTTCCTGGTGTTCGACGACAGCTACGAGGCGGCCTGGAACGCGGGGTACCGCGGGCTGACGCCGGCCAATCAGTACAACGTCGACTACTCGATGCTCGGCACCGGGCGGATCGAGCCGTTGTTGCGCCGTATCCGCAAGGAGATGGACGGCGCGGGGATGTATGTCGAGTCGGCCAAAGGCGAGTGCAACCCCGGCCAGCACGAGATCGCGTTCCGGTACGACGAAGCTCTGGTCACCTGCGACAACCACAGTATCTACAAGACCGGTGCGAAGGAGATCGCGGCGCAGGAAGGGCGCAGCCTCACCTTCATGGCGAAATACAATGAGCGGGAAGGCAATTCCTGCCATATTCATTTGAGCCTGCGCGGCGAGGCCGGCGAGCCGGTCTTCGCGGGGGACGGCGCGGACGGCATGTCGCCGTTGATGCGGCACTTCATCGCGGGCCAGCTGGACTGCATGCGCGAGTTCACCTACCTGCTCGCGCCGAACATCAACTCCTACAAGCGATTCGTCGCGGGCAGCTTCGCGCCGACCGCGATCGCGTGGGGCCGGGACAACCGGACCTGCGCCATCCGCGTGGTCGGCGAGGACCATGGGCTGCGCTTCGAGAACCGGGTGCCCGGCGGTGACGTGAACCCGTACCTGGCCGTGGCCGCGCTGATCGCAGCGGGACTGCACGGCATCGACCGGCGGCTGCCGCTCGAGCCGGAATTCCACGGCAACGCCTATCACTCCGAGCGCCCCCGTGTGCCGCGTACGCTGCGCGAAGCGGCCCAGCTGTTCGGCGACAGCGCGGTGGCCCGCGCGGCCTTCGGTGATGATGTAGTTGAGCACTATCGCAACGCGGCGCGGGTCGAACTGGACGCCTACGACGCCGCGGTCACCGACTGGGAGCGTATCCGTGGTTTCGAACGACTCTGAGGTCGCGGGAGCCCGTCCCGTGATCGGCCTGCCCACCTATGTGGAGCAGGCCCGCTTCAACGCGTGGGATCTGCCGTGCGCGGTGCTGCCGCACGCCTACGTCGAGATGGTGGCCGCCGCGGGTGGCATCCCGGTGCTGTTGCCGCCCGCCGGCGTCGCGCGTCCCGAGCTGGTGCGACGGCTCGACGGGTTGGTGCTGACCGGCGGCGCGGACGTCGATCCAGCGCGCTACGGCGGCCCTGCCGCCGGAATCCCCGGCTACACCAGGCCGGACCGGGACGAGTCGGAGTTCGGCCTGTTCGAGCTGGCCAGAGCCGCGGGCATGCCGATTCTCGCGGTGTGCCGCGGGCTGCAACTGGCGAACGTGGCGCTCGGCGGCACGCTGATCCCGCATCTGCCCGATGTGGTCGGACACGAGGAGCACTCCGGCGTCGAGGGCGGGTTCACCGCGACCCGGGTGCTGACCATCGCGGGCAGCCGGGTCGCGCGGCTGGCCGGTCCGGAGGTGAAGGTGAACTGCCACCATCACCAGGCCGTCGATCGGCTCGCCGAGGGCCTGACCGCCACCGCGTACGCCGCGGACGGCACGATCGAGGCCGCGGAGTCCACCGACGGGTCGTTCCTGGTCGGCGTGCAGTGGCATCCGGAGGCCGACGCCACCGATCGCGGGCTGGTGCGGGCGCTGGCCGAGGCGGCGGACACCTATCGAAGGGAGCGGGACTCGTGACGACAGCGCAGGTGCTCAACCCGGCGACCGAACAGGTGGTCACCACCGTCGAGCTCGTCGGCGAAGCCGAGACCGATGCCGCCGTCGCCGCGGCGCAGCGCGCGGCGGCCGGGTGGCGCGAGGTGGCGCCCGGCGATCGGGCGAGATTGCTGCGCCGGTTCGCCGAGGCGGTCGACGCGGATGTGGAGCAGCTCGCCCGGCTCGAGGTCGCCAACGCGGGGCACACCATCGGCAACGCGCGTTGGGAGGCGGGCAACGTCCGCGACGTGCTGCACTACGCGGCCGGAATGCCGGAACGGTTGCTGGGCAGTCAGATTCCGGTCGCGGGTGGAGTCGACATCACCTTCCACGAACCGCTCGGCGTGGTCGGCGTGATCGTGCCGTGGAATTTCCCGATGCCGATCGCGGCCTGGGGTTTCGCGCCCGCGCTCGCCGCGGGCAACACCGTGGTGCTCAAACCCGCCGAGCTGACGCCGCTGACCGCGCTGCGACTCGGTGAACTGGCGCTCGAGGCGGGCCTGCCCGAGGGTGTGTTCCAGGTGCTGCCCGGCAAGGGGTCGGTGGTGGGAGAGCGCTTCGTCACCCACCCGGCCGTCCGCAAGGTGGTGTTCACCGGTTCCACGGAGGTGGGCACGCGGATCATGGCGGGCTGCGCTCGGCAGGTGAAGCGGGTGACGCTGGAACTCGGCGGCAAGAGCGCGAACGTCGTGTTCGCCGACGCCGACCTGGAACAGGCGGCGGCGACCGCGCCCTACGGCGTCTTCGACAACGCCGGGCAGGACTGCTGCGCCCGCTCCCGGATCCTTGTGCAGCGCAGTGTGTTCGACCGGTTCCTGGAGTTGCTGGAACCCGCTGTGCAGGGGGTGCGCGTCGGCGACCCGTCCGACGAATCCACCGAGATGGGCCCGCTGATCTCGGCCGCGCACCGGGAGCGAGTGGCCGAGTTCGTGCAACCCTCGACCAAGGTCGCGTTCACCGGAAGCGCGCCCGACGGTCCCGGATTCTGGTATCCGCCGACCGTGGTGCTGCCCGGCGCGCCCACCGACCGGGTGCTCACCGACGAGGTGTTCGGGCCGGTGGTCGCGGTGGTCCCGTTCGAAGACGAGGCCGACGCGCTGCGCATCGCCAACGACACGAATTACGGCCTCTCCGGTTCGATCTGGACCCGCGACGTCGGCCGCGCGCTGCGCGTGGCCCGCGGTGTGGAGGCGGGCAACCTGTCGGTGAACTCGCATTCGTCCGTGCGGTACTGGACGCCGTTCGGCGGCTTCAAGCAGTCCGGGCTCGGGCGCGAACTCGGCCCGGACGCCGCGCTCGCCTTCACCGAGACCAAGAACGTCTTCCTCGCCACGTAGTGACACCCGCACATCCGACAGGAGATACGTTGCAGCGCTTACAGGATCGAGTCGCCGTCGTCACCGGCGGCGGGAGCGGTATCGGTCTGGCCACGGTCCGTCGCTTCGCGGCGGAGGGGGCGAAGGTGGTGGTCGCTGACATCGACGCCGGGACCGGCGAGGCGGCCGCCAAGGAGGTCGGCGGCCGGTACGTGCACGTGGACGTCACCGACGAAGACCAGGTCAAGGCCCTTTTCCAGACCGCGGTCGACACCTACGGCGGGCTGGACATCGCGTTCAACAACGCGGGCATCTCCCCGCCGGAGGACGATTCGATCCTGACCACCGGCATCGACGCGTGGCGGCGGGTTCAGGAGGTCAACCTGACCTCCGTGTACCTGTGCAGCAAGTACGCCATCGAGCACATGCTCGAGCGCGGCAAAGGATCGGTGATCAACACCGCCTCGTTCGTCGCGGTCATGGGTGCGGCGACCTCGCAGATCTCCTACACCGCCTCCAAGGGCGGCGTACTGGCGATGAGCCGCGAACTCGGCGTGCAGTTCGCCCGCGACGGCATTCGGGTGAACGCCCTGTGCCCCGGGCCGGTGAACACCCCGCTACTCCAGGAACTGTTCGCCAAGGACCCGGAGCGCGCCGCCCGCCGCCTGGTGCACGTGCCGCTCGGCCGGTTCGCCGAACCGGAGGAGATCGCCGCTGCCGTGGCCTTCCTCGCCAGCGACGATTCCTCGTTCATCACCGCGTCCCAGTTCCTGGTGGACGGCGGCATCGCGGGCGCCTACGTGACGCCGCTGTAGGACCTACTTCGGCGCGCCCAATCGTGCGCCGCCGTCGACGCGCACCACGATTCCGGTCGTGAACGCGTTGTCCACCAGGAATTCGATCGCGTGGGCCACGTCGTCGGCGGTGCCGACCCGCCCCACCGGCGTGGTCGCGGCGATCTGGTCGAAGACCTCGGTGCGCGCGCCGTCGGGCAGGAAGCTCCACCATTCGGTGTCGATCACGCCGGGGGACACCGCGTTCACGCGCAATGGCGCGAGCTCGACCGCCAGCACCGGAACCATCGCCTCCACACCGGCATTGACCGCCGCCAGCGCCGCGGTGGCGGGCATCGAGCCGCCCGCCGAGGCCGCCGACACCAGGGTGATCGAACCGCCCTCGTTCAGGTGCGGCAGCGCGGCTTGCATCGCGGCGGTGTGCGGGAGCAGTTTGCCCTCGACGTGGCGGCGCAGATGCTCGAGTTCGAGCTCACGGAACGGCGTCGTGCCCGACGGTCCGGTCACGGTCACCACCACATGGTCGATCGGCCCGATCTCCGCGAAGAATCGGGTCAGTTCCGCCTCGTCACGCGCGTCCACGGTACGGCCGGTGACGTTCTCGCCGAGATCGGCCAATGCGGCCTCGAGCCTGCCCTTGTCGCGACCCGCGACGATCACCTCGTGCCCGTGGTCGGCGAGCCTGCGCGCCGCGGCCAGGCCGATGCCCGATGTACCGCCCACGATGACGACCCGGTTGCCCACAACATCCTCCTGATTTTCGAAGCTCTGTGTCTCGAAATATAAACGAGGCATGGTGTCTTGTAAAGTGTCGGCATGACCGGAACCCGTGGCCGCCCGCGCAGCGAGGAAACCAGGCGCGCCATCCTGCGCGCCGCGCTGGAACTGTGTGAACGGGACGGCTACCAAGACCTGACCATCAAGGCCATCGCCGACGCCGCGGGCGCGGGCAGGCAGACGGTGTATCGCTGGTGGCCGGACAAGGCCGCGGTGCTCATGGAGGCGCTGGCCGGGCTCGTCGAGGAGAACCCGGCATTGCGTGTGCGCGCCGAGTCCGCCGACGTGCTCGCCGAGGTCGAAGGCTTGCTCACCGCGACCTACGAGCTCACGCGCGAGCTGACGGGGCAGGCTCTGGTGGGACTGATGGCCGACGCGCAACGCGATCCGGCGCTGTCCGAGCGATTGCAGGACGCCGTGATCGGCCCGCGTCGTGAGGTGTTGCGCACGCTGCTGCGACGAGGTGTGGACAGTGGTCGGTTCACCGGGGCGGTGTCGTTGGACCTCGTGGTCGATTTCGCTTTCGGAGTGATGTGGTACCGCCTGCTCGGGCGGCACGCTCCGGTCGACGGGGCGTTGGCGAGGGAAGTCGCCGCGGGTATCGCCGCCATGCTCGGGCCGAAGTGAGCGCGAGCGCCGTCGTATCGCGACCGTCGTGGAGGCGGTGACCGGTGCGACTCGAGTGCATATGTGACTGGCATCACAATTGCTAGTTGAGTCGCAGGTCAGCGCAGATGTGTTCGCCCTCTTCCTGTTACGTGACTGTTTGCCCGGGGCGAATCCTGGGTATCGGTCTGTTTCGTGCCACACCTTCGGTTCTCGCGGCCGGAGGTGGAACGAACCGAGGTCCGTGACGGACTGGAGAGGACGTGCACGTGACCGATCGAACTTCCGAGAGTTTCCCGCTGCGACGTTCCGTCGCGGCCTCCGCCATGGGCAACGCGACCGAATGGTTCGACTACGGCGTCTACGCGGCCACCGCGACGTATCTGACCGATGCCTTCTTCCCCGGGGAACTGGGCACGCTCGGCACCATGCTCGGCTTCGCCATCTCGTTCGTGCTCCGGCCGCTCGGCGGCATGGTGTGGGGCCCGCTCGGTGACCGCATCGGCCGTAAAGCCGTGCTGGCCACCACGATCCTGCTCATGGCCGCCGCCACCGGCGCCATCGGCGTGTTGCCCACCCACACGTCCGTCGGCGTGCTGGCGCCCATCCTGCTGATTCTGCTCCGCGTGGTGCAGGGCTTCTCGACCGGCGGCGAATACGGCGGCGCGGCAACGTATCTCGCCGAGTGCGCGTCCGACCGCAAACGCGGATTCCTCGGCAGTTTCCTCGAATTCGGCACGCTCGCGGGCTTCGTCGGCGGCTCCGCGACGGTGCTGGCCTGCCAGCTCGCGCTCGGTTCGGACACCATGCACGACTGGGGCTGGCGCATCCCGTTCCTGATCGCCGTCCCGCTCGGCCTGACCGGCTGGTACCTGCGGGCCCGGCTCGACGAGAGCCCGGTGTTCACCGAGGTCGCCGAGCACAAGCGCCCGCCAGGCGGTCTGCGTGAAGTGGTGACCACCTACCGGCGCGAGACGCTGACGCTGGCCGGACTGGTGGTCGCGCTCAACGTGGTCAATTACACGCTGCTGACCTATCAGCCCACCTATCTGCAGAAAACGATCGGCTTGGGCGAATCGGCCACTACCGCGATGATGCTGCTCGGTCAGTTGGTGATGATGCTGGTGCTGCCGTTCTTCGGCCGGCTGTCCGACAACGTCGGCCGCCGTCCGATGTGGTTGTTCTCGCTGACCGGTCTCAGCGTGCTCGCGGTGCCGATGTACTGGCTGATGGGCCAGGGCACGGTATGGGCGATCTTCGGCTTCATCGTGCTCGGACTGTTGTACCTGCCGCAGTTGTCCACCATCAGCTCCACCTTCCCCGCGATCTTCCCGACCCATGTCCGGTACGCGGGCTTCGCGCTGGCCTACAACGTCTCCACCGCGATCTTCGGCGGCACCGCCCCGCTGATCAACGAGGCCGTCATCGAGGCAACCGGTTGGTCGCTGTTCCCCGCCGTCTACATGGTCGGCGCTTCCCTGATCGGCCTGGTCGCCTGGAACTACCTGCGCGAAACCGCCGGAACCTCGCTGCGCGGCACCGAAGTTCCCGACGCGGGTGAGTCGAGTCCGGACCCGAATCCTGACCTCCCCGCCCAGCCCGCGTTCTGAATCACGGCGTCGAAACATCCGGTGGGAGTGTGCGCGGTCGTATCGGCCACCTGAATGCCGAGCCGCCACGAGCCTGTGCGTCGATCGATGCCGGAACATCGTTGATCTCAGCGGACACCGCCCGCCAAGTCGGCGAGACGTTCGTACATCAGGGCCAGATCGCGCTGGTAGCCGAGATCGGATGGCGCCGAGCGCACCAGATGGTCGGCGACAGCGAGTCCGCGGCGGAAATGCTGAGCCGCGCCGGCGATATCGCCGGTGTCGCGAGCGAGGCTGCCCAGTTTGTCGCAGCAGGACAGCAGATCGCGGCGATAGCCGAGGTTGCCCGGGTCGGCGGCCGACAGTTCCTCGGCGATCTCGGCCGAGCGGTTGTACCAGTCCCGCGCGGCATGGTGGTCGCCGCTCGCTCGCGAGAGAGTGCCGAGGCGGTCGTAAGTGACCGAGAGGTCGCGGCGGTAAGACGGGTTGGACGGCTGAGAGTCCACCAGAGCGAGATCGATGGTCATGGCGTTCCGGTACGCGCGATCGGCTTCGGCGAGGTCGTTCCGTGCACGGGCATGGTCGCCGAACCGGTGGTAGCAGAACGAGAGATCTCTGCGGTAGGTGCTGTTGTCCGGCGCGGATTCGACCAGGCTCGCGGCGACCGCGATGGCGTGCTCGTACAGTCGCGTCGCCTCTCCGTGATCTCCCTGGGCGGCTACGACTCTGCCGAGCGCGTTGTAGGCCAGCAGCAGATCACGCCGATACCGAAGGTTCACCGGGTCGGCGGCCGACAGTTTCTCCGCATGAATCAGGGCAGGCCTGCAGTGGGTGGCCGCGCCGTCGTAGTCGCCCTGATCCATCGCCAACGAGCCCAGCGCATCGTGGACGACCAAGAGGTCGCGACGATATCGGAGATTGCCAGGTGCGCCCGCGGCCAGTTCCTCCGTGCCCTCCAGCGCACGTCGGTAGAACCGGGCGGCTTCGCCGAAATCGCGCCATTCTCTGGCGATGTCGCCGAGCACATTGCACGTGACGACGAGGTCGCGGCGGTACTGCGGATTGGTGGGATCGGCGGCGAGGAGTTCCTGTGTGAGAGCGAGGGCGCGATGGTAGTGCCGGATGGCCTCGTGCGGATCGCCGTTCGCGCGGATCGCCCCGCCGAGCCGGTCTACGGTGATCGAGAGGTCGCGTCGGTATCCGAGGTTCGAGGGTTCGGCAGCGACGAGCGCTTCGGCGATCTCCATCGAGCGCCGGTACAGGCGGATCGCTTCGTCCAGATCTCCTCGAGTCCGGGCCATTTCGGCGAGCTTGTCGTAGCCGATCGAAAGATCCCGCTGGTACTGGAGGTTGTCCGGATCGGCATCGACCAGTTCTCGCGCCATGCTGATCGCGAGCTGGTAGCGCCGAGCGGCCTCATCGAGGTCGCCGGTGGCCGACGCCAGATCGCCCAGCTTGTTGTAGGACACCGAGAGATCGCGTCGATAGAGCGTATTCCCCGGGTCGGCCGCGGCGAGTTCCTCGGTGAGGAGGAGCGTGACCCCGTAGTGGCGCGCGGCTTTGTCGGCATCGCCCGCGGCGTGGGCGATGTCGCCGATCTTCTCGTTGACGACAGCGAGATCGCGGCGATACACGCGGTTCGCGGGTTCGGCCTCCGCGAGTTCTTCGACGATGGCGAGCGCGCAGTAGTGCAGTCTGGTCGCCGTGTCGACCGCGCCCGCTTTCCGTTCCAGATCGGCCAGTTTGCCGTACGACACCGACAGATCGCGGCGGTAACCGGAGTCGGCCGGTTGCGCGGTGGCGACACGTTCCCCGATGGCGACGGAGCGTCGGTACAGGCGTCCGGCTTCGGCCGCCCCGCTCGCGAGCGGGGTGAGTTCACCGTCGGAATCGCGCTCCTCGGCGAGGGGGCTGTCGAGGTCGTCATCGAGACCGAGGAGGAACGCGCGGCGGTACAGTCGCCCGGCTGCCCGCGTGTCGCCTGCGGCACGGAGACGATCGCCGATCTCGATCAAGGAGAGCGTCAGCTGTCGCGTGCTCCCGGAGTTCGACCCGTCGGCCGGGCTATTCGGTATCGAGCTGAGGAGGAGATGGGTGATCGAGCCGGGAAGCCGGACTTCCGGGTCGCCCTTCGAGGAATCCGCGATGTATTCGGCCAACCGGCGATGATGAGCGGCGACATACTTCGCGCAGGTGGAGGCGATGTATTCGTCTGTCGTGCGGAGCCGGGAGAGGATTTCGAAGCATCGCTCGCGCTGGCGGAGAGAAGCGCTGTGCACGCCGTCGGCCAGCAGCCGTACCCCGGCGTCTGTTTCCGCGCGCAGCGCCTGACCGACGAGCGCGTCGCCGAGCGGGCCGGGCGAGGGATCGAGATACCGCTCGCTCGGGAACTGGGACCGCAGCCACTGGACGAGCGCCACCCGGTCGGCGGCGGTATCGGGTCCATTCCCGAAGACGACTGTCATCAGCTGTTCCGCCTCGGCGGAATCATCCGCGCCGAACAAGGTCGCCACTGCGACGGCACGGCGCAGGTCGGCTTCGGGAACTCCGTCCGGAGCGGTCTCCTGCCACTCGCGAAACGGATCGATCGCTTTCGCGGAACTCTGCGGACGGGGCGTCGGAGCCGGTCCGGTGCCTTCGAGCGTTTGATCTTCGAACATGCGATCCCCCAATGGATTTCGTGAGCGAAAGAGCGCCGATCCTGGTGCTCAGGCTAACAGCGGGGTCCGACAGGTTCGGGCTCGTCGTTGTATGGGATCGCGTCGTGGTCGAGCGTCGTGGATGTGGGACTCGGTCACGCCGAGGAGGGTGACTCGTCGTCCTCCGGCCAGTCGTCCTCGATGACCAGCGTCCCGTCGCGCAGCGCGGTCGCGTACTGGTCGGCGACCAGGTCGGCGGGGTAGGTCGGCCAATAGGAGACCGCGCCGGTGGGCTTGTCGATGACGCAGACGGAGCCGCCGACGATCACCGGCGGACTGTCCGGGTCGACGTGCGGCGAGCGGGGGAAGGTGGCGACGGCGACGAAGCAGGTGTCGAACTCCGCTAGCTGATAGGTGATGCCTCGATCGGCGTAATCGCCGTTGGTGAGATGCCGCTCGGCGATCCGGTGTGCCTCGGTCGGGTCCACCGGTGTGGTCGCGTCGGTGGGGTAGGCGTGGATGTCCATGTGTCGATGGCAGCGGGGGTGTGGCCGCCTGCTCCTTCCGGGTCTCTGGATAGCACGATGGCGGCTCGGCGCAAGCCGGTTTGCGGTCAGTCGAAATGGATGGTGGACAGCATCTTGCGGGCCAGGATCTCTGGATCGGAGTCGGTGGCCAGTGCTGAATTATGCAGTGCGCCTTCGCGCCACAGCGAAGCGAAGCCGTGCACCAGCGACCACGCGGCGAGTCGGGTCGACAACTGACGGTCCTGACTGTGGCTCGGCTGGATGCTCGAAACGCCGGAGCGCAGCGCCGACCCGGATCGTTCTCGCGCGGCGCGCAGAGTCTCGTTCTCCGCGTGGAGAAGGCTGTGCCGGAACATCACGTCGAAGTGTCCCGGATGCTCGCGCGCGAAGCGAATGTAGGCCACCGCGACCTCGCGAAAGTCCGAACCGGCCTGCGCGAGCTGTTCGGCCAGCAGTTCGAATCCCTCGGTGGCCAACGCGGTGAGCAGTCCTGCTCGATCACCGAAGTGGTGGGCGGGCGCGGCGTGCGAGACGCCCGCGTGCCGGGCCAGGTTGCGCAGGGAGAGCGCGTCGACGCCGTCGGCGGCGATCCGTTCGGCGGCGGCGGTGAGCAGTGCCGCGCGGAGATCTCCGTGGTGATAACCGTCCTTCGCCATACCTCGATGGTGACCCATCATCTAGACATTGACAAGTTCATGACCGCAGCCGTATCTTTCCACTGTCAAGATTTGCTCTTCGATCCACAGGAGATCCCGATGGCACCGCTGGTCGTCCTCGTCGCCGTCACCGCACTCGCCCGGCTCATCGGCTGGCTCACCGGCAACGGCTGGCTCGATTCGTGGGCGCACGCGACCGCGCTCGGGCTGGCCGCGATGCTCGCGCTCACATCGAGCGCGCACTTCCTCCAGCCGCGCCGCGACGCTCTGGTCGCCATGGTGCCGCCCCGGCTGCCGAACGCCCCGGCGCTGGTGACGTCGACCGGTGTGCTGGAACTGGCGGGTGCGGTCGGCGTCCTCATTCCCGCGACCGCCGACCTGGCCGCGGCCTGCCTGATCGCGCTGCTGGTGGCGCTGTTCCCGGCGAACGTCCGCGCCGCCCGCGCCGAACTGGGCATCAAGACCATGCCGCTGCCGCTGCGGGCGCTGGTTCAGGTCCTGTTCATCGCGGCCTGCGTGGTCATAATCGTCGGCTGAGAACGGCGAAAGGCCCGCTCACGCATCGCAATCGATGGGTGAGCGGGCCTTTGCCGGGTCGGCGTTCAGCTGCCCCGCAATGCCTTGGCTATGGTGCGGCGCATGAACGGCCGCGCGATGTCCTCGGGCAGGTTCGCCCAGGCCAGGAAGAACCGCGTGAGCGGGTCGAGCGCGATGTGGTGGCGGCCGCGTTCCAGGCCGCGTACGGCGGCCTCGGCGACGCGCTCGGCAGGCATCGGCTCGATCGACCCGGTGATCGCCTTGGTCTCGACCGGCTTACGGTTGTTCTCCATGGCCAGCCCCGGTGTGTCGGTGTCGGCCGGATAGATCACCGTGACGTCCACGCCTTTCGGCTCCACTTCGTAGCGCAGGCACAACGCCAGCTGCCGGATGCTCGCCTTGGTCGGTCCGTAGGCGGTATACCCGGTGATGCCGAGAAACGCCGACGTGGAGCTGACCAACAGGATCTTTCCCCTGGACCGCTCCACCATGCCGGGCAGCACCCGCCGCACCGCGTGCACCGCACCGAGATAGTTCGCCGACATCTGCGCCTCGAACTCGTCGGGCCGCACTTCGAGGAACCGCCCGGGCAGCGCGAGACCGGCGCAGCAGGCGATGACCTCGCACGGTCCGTTGCGCTGCTCCAGTTCCGTGATGGCCGAGGCGAGTTGCTCCGCGCTCGTGACGTCCGCGGCGGCCCAGTCCGCGCCCAGTCGTTTCGCGGTGTCGCGCAGCGGAAGCTTCCGCCGCGCGATGAGCGAGACCTGCGCCCCACGCCCCGCGAAGGCCTCCGCCACCGCGGCGCCGATCCCTTCCGATCCTCCGGTGACGATGACGTGCTTGCCGACCCAGTCCTTGACCCGTGCCATCGCGGCGACTCAGGCTCGACTGGCGGTGACGATGTCGGCGATCCGGTCCCGCCACAGCAGATAGGTGGCGGAGCTGCCGTCGTCGGGCAGATCATCGAGCGAACTCTCGATCAGCGCGTCGGTCTTCGCCACGGTGGTCCCGCAGAAGACCTGCGCCGCCGCTTCGCTGTGCTCGTTGACGCTGTTGGTCTGCTGCCGGATGCGGGCGACCATGGCCGAGCCCAGCGACAGCTGCGGCCGGAACTCGCCGGCCACGTCCCAGAGTTCCTCCATCGCAGCCGATTCCACGCCGCCCGCGAAGGTGACGGCGATGCCGACGCCGCTCCACAGATCGGCGTGCCGGTTCGGCTCGAACTCGCCGATCAGCCGCACGACACCGGCCGGGCTGCCGCCGCCGATGAACCACAGCGCGCGGCCCATGCCCTGGTCCGCGATGCGCTTCAGGTTGTCGCGGTCGCCGAGCCAGCCGGGGTAGCGGGTCTCGACGTGCTTGTCCCGCACGTAGCGCTGCATCTGGAAGAACGCCTTGTAGAAGCCGTAGCCGTCGATGGCGAGCCAGCGGAACAGCGGGTGCTGCGGGAACAGCTTCTTCCACCGGAACTTCGGGATCTTCGCCATGGCGAGGCCGACGCCGACGTACATGGTCAGCGCGTATTCGCTGGCCGGGCCGTCGATCAGGTCGGCGGCGCGCCGGCCGGGCGAGAGCGAGTCGACAGCGGTGAGGCCGACTGCCGCGCCCTCGTAGGCGAACCCGCGGTACTTCGGCGGCACCCGCAAGAGGGTGGCGATCAGCTCGTCGTTGTCGGAGCTGCGGACCGCGGAGTCGATGCCGCCGACCAAATGCATCGTCACCTGCTCGAGTTCGAGCGCGGTGTGCTGGTCGGGCTGCTCGAACCCGCTGAGCACCTGGCGGACACTGGCCGGACTGGGGACGAACAGGGCCGCGCGCAGCGGACCCAACGGCGAGGGCATGGGGTTCTCCAATCGTCGGAGGAGTGGGGGATCGTCACAGGATCAAGCGACGGAAGCCGCCGTCGAAGAAGGTCAGCGTTCCCGTGGCGGCCAGTTCGGCGTCGCGTTCGGCGTGTACGACCTCGCCGACGACGATGCTGTGGTCGCCGCTGTCGAATACGGCGTCGAGCTTGCACTCCAAGCCCGCGGCCGCGTGCGCCAGCATCGGCGCCGCGGTGTGCGGTCCGGGGAACCACTCGACCTGGTCGAATTGCGCGCTGCCGTCGGGGCGCGCCGAGTCGGCGAAATACCGGGCCACCGGCTCCTGGTCCGCGGAAAGCACCGAAACGGCGAACGCGCCCGCCTCGTGGATCGCCCGGTGCAGGCGCGCCGTATGGGCGACGCACACCAGGATCAGCGGGGGATCCAGCGAGACGGACGTGAACGCGTTGGCGGTCATGCCGTGCGGCCGTGGCCACCCGGTGGTGACCACGGTGACACCGGTGGTGAACGCGCCGAGCACGCGGCGCAGCTCGGCGCGGTCGGTCATGAGCGGGCGGCCTCCTTCTCCGGTTCGGGTTCACCCGCGATGTCGGCCTCCAGGTCGTCGGCCACCACGGGCTGCTCCGCCGCTTCCGGCGCGGCGCCCCGTTGCCGCCACCATTCGGCGATGCCGCGCACCCACCAGTAGACGCCGCGCGCGCCGCAGACGATGACCAGCGCGATGAACAACCCGTAGGAGATGTGCAGCGCGGTGACCACGCCGTACATGATGCCGACCGAGGCGCCGAACATGATCTGCTGCTTCTTGCCCGACGGGGTGGTGCCCGGGTCGGTGACCATGTAGTTGGTGAACAGGACGAACGCCAGACCGGTCATCATGCTCAGGCCGGCCAGGATCGAGATGTTCGGTTCGATGAGCCCGCGCACGATGGCCTGCAGCGCGAACGCGCCCACCCACGCCATGATCAGCGGCATCTTCAGCGTCAGCTTGGCGTTGAGCATGGTGCCGGTCGTGAGCAGGCCGAGCACGATGAGCGCGTCCGCCGGTCCGGTGATGTATTCGGTGAAGTGGTACGGCGGTGCGACCGCGATCATCGGGAACACCAGGAAGCACACCACGACACCGAAGTTCGACGGGTTCATGAAGTGGCGCATCTTGCCGTTGATCTTGGCGCGCAGCACCCACTTCGTGCCGACCGCGACCACGATGCCGAAGATCACCGGCCACAGCTTGTCGTGCGCGAAGGTCAGGAAGTTGAACGCCAAGCCGGTGATGTGCGCGGGCAACAGGAATTCGAACAACCCACGCGGTCCGCGGCCGCGGAAGGCGGGCGCACGCTTGTACGCCCAGGCCGCCAGGACCTCCAGCCCGATTTCGGTGGTGTAGGCGGTGGCCAGTGCGATGAACGGCCAGAGGAACGGCTGCTCGAAGCCGAGCAGCGGGAACCCGATCAGGTTGAAGATCGTGATCGAGATGGCGAAGTTGCGCAGCGCCAGGTAGCGCGGATCCTTCGTCGCCGCGGGCTTTTCCATCCATTCCTTGGCGAATTCGGTGCCCGAGCGCTGCATCGACGAGATGCGTTCGGCGGTGGTCGTCGGTGCGGCCGTGCCGTTGCTTTCGGGAGCGGCGCCGTTGCCGTTGGCCGCGCCGTTGCCGTTGGCCGCCGATGTTTCGTGATGACCGTTCGAGGCGGCTTTCGCCTCGCCCGGATCCTTGTTGTCGTTGTCGCTCATCGCTGCTTGACCTCCTGCGCGTCCGAGGCGAGGTTCACGGTGTGCCAGCCCGGCGCGAGCTGGAGGGATTGATCGTGCGGGGTGCCGTTGGTCTCCCGCCAGCGGAGCGTGACGTTCAACGGAGCGGCCGGATCGACCTCGCCGAGGCCGATGTGCACCTCGGTGGCCCGCTTGCCGGTGTGCCCGCTGCCGCCGTCGAGGTGGCTGGTGAGCAACCGGCCGTCCGGGGTGCGGACCTCGACCTGGGCGTCCACCGCCGGAACGCCCTGCGGGGGCAGACCGGCGACGGTGGTCGTGGCCGCGTTGCCCTCCCAAGCCTGCTTGAACAGCTTCAGGCCGAGGAACTGGCCGCCCTTCGCCTTGTTGTTGTGGTAGAAGGTCGGGTCGCCCCACTGGCGGGCGACGGCGAAGCTGAGCGCGCCGTTGCCGGAGGTGTCGCCGACCGCGATGCCGCGCGAGGGCACCGGGGTGTCCATGCCGAGCGCGTGGGTGAGGTTGGCGAACTTGCCGTCGTCACCGCGGCTGAAGAAGCCGACCGGATTGCTGCCCGCCAGATCGGCGTCCGAGCTGATGATCGGCCAGGCCCAGGGGTACCTGGTCAGGTCGTCGTTCATGGTGCCGAGTTCCTGGATCTGCGGCCACCGGTTGGTCTCACCCTTGATCATGCCGGTCGCCTGGATCAGTTCGTTGCGGCCGTCGTTGTCGAAGTCATCGATCTTGGCGTCCCAGCCCCAGGTCTCCCAGGCCAGCCCGACGTCCGTGGCGCGGTTCTTGAACGGCGCGATGCCCTCGGCCAGTTGACGTGCCGCGTCGGCGGTGTCTTTGGCCGTGTTGTAGAACGCGAAGTGGCCTTCCATGAGCGCGAAGCGCACGGCGATGTTGCTGACGAACAGGTCGGGCATGCCGTCGCCGTTCAGGTCGCCGAAGTCGGCCGCCATGCCCTTGTCCGAATCATGGCCCATCACATAGGACTTCGGCTCGGTGATGCCGCGTTCGCCCTCGGCGTAGCCGAAGCGGATCTGGCCCGGTGTGGACTTGTTGACGAACAGGCGGTCGCGCCCGAAGTCGTTGGCCACGTACAGCTCGGGAAGCTGATCGCCGTTCAGGTCGGCCGCGGCGGCGGCCAGCGCCCATCCGGTGTCCATGCCGATCGGGAACGGGTTGGCCACCTCGCGGTATTCGGCGGTCGGCTCGTCACCCGATTTGGCGGAGGCGAGGGTGAAGATGCGATCCTTGCCGCCGTTGCGCGCGTTGGACAGCGAGTCGGTCATCCACAGCGCGAGCTGGCCGTCCTTGGAGAGCACGTCCATGTCGTTGAAGTACTGGCCCAGGTAGATGTCCGGCTTGCCGTCACCGTCGAAGTCGGACACCGAGACCGCCGCGGTGATCCAGCGCTGGCCCTCGTAGTGCCCGTCCGGGGTGTTCGGGGACGGCACGATGTCGACCGGGCGGAACGCCTTGGCGTCCAGGTGGGTCGCGTTGGCGCGCTGCAGGTACAGGATCGGCGTGCGGCCGTAGTACGACACCAGTGCGTCCATGCGGCCGTCACCGTTGAAGTCGCCCGGGATGCAGCCGGACGGAACCGTGGAGGAGTCGGCGGGCAGCGGCCGCGGATCGAGCACGAAGGGCTCGTACCGGGCGGTGTTGCTGTCCGGCGTCGGCGTGATGAAGGCCGTGTCGGAGCGGGGGTCGACCACGCACAGGTCGTCGGCAAGCCGGTTGCCGTCGAAGTCGTTCATCGCGATGGCCGCGCCGACCGAGGAGATCCAGGCCGACAGGTGCTTGTACGGCTCGCGCAGCTCGCGGATCTTGCGGTCGGTCGGCAGGCCCTTTGGCAGCGCGATCGGCATCGCGGTGAAGTCGAACTTGCTCGCGATGGGGCCGCCCGCCTCGTCGTAGGTGGGCAGCAGCGCCGACCGTGCGGGAATGAACAGCGAGCCCATCAGCAGCAGCGCCACCCCGGGCACCACCGCCTTTCGGAGGAGGGATCGATTGATGGGAATTTTCACGAGTGCTGCTCCTCATGGGCGAGTGTGAATTGCTGTCCCGCGGTGTCCGCGAGTCCGTCGAGCACCTCGCGCAGCGTGGCCAGCGCCTGGTCCATTTGCTGCTCGGTGTGCCTGCAGTTGATGAAGAACCGCAGCCTGGCCTCTCCCGCCGGGACGACCGGGTGGGTGATGGCGTTCACGCTGAAGTCGCGTTGCAGCATGGCCAATGCCGCCAGCACGGCCGGTTCGTCGGCGCCGGTCATCACGGGGATGATCGGCGAACCCTTCGACGTGCCGATGTCGAAGCCGTAGTCCTTGGCGCGGCGGTGGAAGTACTCGCTGTTGTGCCGCAGCCGCGTCACGCGTTCCGGCTCGTCGCGCAGGACCCCGAGCCCGGCCAAGGCGGCGCCGATCGCCGACGGGGCCGGGGCGGCGGTGTACATGCTCAAACCGCCCGCGACGTACTTGAATCCGTCGACCAGTTCCCGGTTGCCCGCGAGGTAGCCGCCGACGCTGCCGAGCGCTTTGGACAGCGTGCCCATCCAGACGTCCACGGCGTCGCCGGGCAGGTCGAACAGCTCGCGCACACCGTGCCCGGTGGCGCCGAGGGTGCCGAACGAATGCGCCTCGTCGATCATGATCGAGCAGTCGTAGCGCCGGGCCACCTCGATGATCTCGGGCAACCGCACCACGTCGCCGTCCATGCTGTAGAGGCCCTCGATGATCACCATGGCCCGGTCGAAGCTGCGCCGCGACATCTTGAGGATCGTCTCGAGCGATTCCGGATCGTTGTGCCGGAAGGAAACTCGCTTGCAGCGCGACCACTCCGTGCCGGAGACCACGCTGTGGTGGATCAGCGCGTCACAGACCGCGAGATCACGCTTGCCGAGCAGGAATCCGACCGCGGCGGCGTTGGTGAGGTAGCCGCTCGCGGTCACCAGCGCCGCCTCGGTGTCGTAGATGCGCGCGATCTCGGCTTCCAGCTCGCGATAGATCGGCAGCTCGCCCGCCACGATCCGGACCGCGGCGGCGGAGGTGCCGTACTGATCGATCGCGTCCTTGGCGGCCTGTCGTACCCGGGGGTCGGCGGCCAGGTCCAGGTAGCCGAAGCTGCTGAAGTTCACCACGTCCCGATCGGCCATCCGGGTCACCGCGCCGCTGATGCCCTCGTGCGGCAGGTAGTACGGGTTGACCAGACCGACCTCGTTGACCCAGGCGTCGAACCGCCCGAACCGCTGCGCGGCCTCGAGCACGCCGGGGTGGTCACGGAACGACGTGTGCGCGACTCCGCGCGACGCGCTGTTGCCGGTCGCCGCGGTAGGGACGGCGGGGCCGTCCGCGGCACGCGCGCCGTTGCCGGTCGCCGGGGCGGTGTTCTCGCCGTTGGCGTGCCTGGCCAGCAGTGCGCGGGCCAGTTCCCTGTTGTTGCCGGTCATTCGTCCTCGCTCCTCGCCGCGCGCTCTTCTTCCTGGACAATCTGCTCGGCAATTCGCGCGCCGAGCCCGCGCAACGTCAGTCCGATCACGGCGAGCACCGACAGCTGGGTGCCGAGCACTTGCACCACGCGGGCGCCGAACTCCATGCCCATCAGCGAATCCATGCCGAGCTCGGGCAGCGGGGTGTTCAGATCGATCGTCTCGGCGTCGACGCCGAGCACCGCGGCCAGCTGCTCGGCGAGCAGGTAGGCCACCACCTCGCCGCGCTGCTCCACCCCCAGTTGAAGGATCTCCGCCCGCAGCGCGCCCGCGCCCGACGCCCCGCCGCCCGCGGCCGCCACCTGGTCGGCGAAACGCGGTGTGCGGGTGGACGGGCGATGCGCCAGCGCCCACTGACTCCAGTCCACGTCGAACAGCACGATCTGCGGCAGGTTCAGCCGCAGGCATTCGCCCAGCAGATCGGTGGCCACGTCCATGTCCACCGAGCGGTAACCGGTCATCTCCGCATATCGGCTGACCGCCTCGTAATCGGCCATGCCGCCGCCACCGCTCATGAAGCCCCAGTTCACCGCGAGTGCGGCGGCGCCGCGGGCCCGGCGGGCGGACGCGATCATGTCCAACACGGAATTCGCTGCCGCGTAGCCGAATTGGGGCGAGATGCCGACGATGCTGCTCGCCGAGGAGAACAGCACGAACATGTCGAGGTCGATGTCGGCGGCGGTGACGGCGGTGTCCAGGTTGACCGCACCGGCGACCTTGGGCCCGAAGATCTCCGCCAGCGACTCGGCGGTGATCTGCGGGACCTCGAGGTTGTTCACCACGCCGGCCGCGTGGAACACCCCGCGCAGGGGATGTCCACTGGCCTGAATGCGTTCGACCAGCGCGGCGACGGCGTCGTAGTCGGCCATGTCGAGACGCTCCTCGACGACCTCCACGCCCGTGGCGGTGAGCTCGGCGACCGCGGCGCGGGCCGCGTCACCGGTCGCGCCGCTGCGTCCGGCCAGCACCACGCGCCGCGCGCCGATCCGCACCAGCCAGCGCGCGGTGGCCAGGCCGAACGCGCCGAAGCCGCCGGTCACCAGGTAGCTGGCCGCGGGGTCGATCGGCAGACTCGGCCGCTTGGCCAGCACGGTCGGTTCCGGCTCCCGCAGATCGAGCACGACCCGGCCGATCTGCTTGGACCGCACCACGGTCTCGAACGCCTCGGCGGTCGACGTGAGCGGGAACGCGGTGTACGGCAGGTACTCGTAGGTGCCGTCGTTCAGCGCGTCCATCGCCCGGCGCGCCGCGCGGCGGACCAGTTCGGGGCGCACGGCCAGGGCGCGGTCCATGTCCACGGCGAAGAACGACAGGTTCCGGTCGAAGGGGCGCAGGTCGATCGCGCCGCCGCCGTAGATGTCGGCCTTGCCGATCTCGATGATCCGCCCGAACTCGGCGGCCGCCCGCAGGTTCTGCTGAAGGATCTCGCCGGGGGAGGAGTTGTAGATTACGTCGACGCCACGTCCCGCGGTCAGGCCGAGTACGTCGTCGACGAAGCTGATCGAACGCGAGTTGACCACCTCGTGCGCCCCCGCCGCCGCGGCCACCGCTCGGCGCTCTTCCGAGCCCGCCGTCGCGATCACCCGCGCACCGAGGCGCACCGCCACTTGGACCGCGGCCATGCCCATGCCGCCCGCCGCGCCGTGGATCAGCACCGTCTCACCCGGTCGCAGGTGCGCGAGCTCGCCGAAGGCGAATTCGGCGGTGAGGAAGGGCAGTACCGAGCTGGAGTGGCACGGGTCGAGCTCGGTGTCCGGGTAGTCGAGTGGCATCGTGGCGCCCTCGTCGGGCCGGAGGGTGACGTACCTGCGAACCAGGTCCCTGGCACACACCGACATCTCGTCCCCGACGGCGACCTCGGTCACTCCCGGGCCGACGCGCTCGACCACGCCGAAACCGTCCATACCCAGGTCGGTGCCGAAATACGTGCCGGCCAGCTCCTTTTCGGTGAGCACACCGAGCACCTTGAGCGCGTCCTTGTAGTTCAGGCCCACCGCGTCCATCCGGATCTCGACCTCGCCCGGCCCCGGCGGCACGCGATCGACCGCGCGCCACGCCAGGTCCGACAGCAATCGGGAGCGCGGAACCTCCAGGCGGAAAGAGGTTTCCGGGTCGGTCAGCGGCGCGGCCTCGTCCCAGACCGCCAGATGGTCGCGCAGGGACTTGCGCAGATGCAGCGCCCAGCACGCGCCCGCCCGCAAGGCGACCTCGTCGGCTCGTCCGTCGCCGAACACCTGCTCCAGGATGTCCGCGGCGCGCGTAGTGGATTCGGTGTCGACCAGTCGCCACTGCACCGCGGGCTGCTCGTTGCGCAGCGTGCGCCGGGCGCCGGTGAGCGCGGCCTGCGCGGGATGGGCGAAGGCGTCGACCGGCAGGCAGAACGCCTGCTCGGTGACCACCACCGCGCGCACCTCGGTCGCCGGGGCGTCGTCGTCCTCCTCGCCGACCACCAGTTCGCCGACCGCTTTGGCGACCTGGGCGAGCCCGTAGGCGTTGGGCACCGCGTCCAGTTCGGCGCCGGACACCACGACGAGGCGACCGCGCGTCACGCCGGGCCGCTCCTGCGCGGCGCGCAGGGCGGCGAGGACACGATCGGAGGCGTCGGCCTCCTCCGGTTCCAGGGTCAGGATCTCCGCCGACGCTCGCGCGCTGGCGATCTCCTTCGCGCGCTGGGAGACGGTGCTGCCCAGGCTGACCACGAGCAGGAACTCCTCCCCGTCCGCGGGTTCGTCGGCGGTCGCTGTGTCGTCGACGATGGACCACACCGGCTCGTAGAACAGCCCCTCGAGCTGCTCGTGCAGATCCGGATCGCCCCCGAGGGCGGCAAATCGAACACCTGAAAGATGCAGTGCCACGGCACCTTCCGGCGAAGCGACGGTGATGTCCGCGCACAGCGGGTCGCCGTCAACGCGGCGGACGAGCACGACGGCCTGCTCGGGCAGCGGGCCGGTCCAGCGGACCCCGGCGACCGAGGACGGCACCACGACGCTCGCGCCGTGCGCGGTCTGCGCGTACAGCGCCGCGAAACATTGCAGCGCGGCGTCGACCGCCGCGGGATGGGCCAGATGCGGCAGGCTCGGCGCGCTCCCGGCCAGCGGCGTGAGATCCAGCCGGGCCAGCACGGAGTCGGAACCCACGCTGGCGGCGGTGATCAGCCGGAAGCTCGGTCCGTAGGCGAGGCCGTGCGCGGCCAGGCCGTCGTAGAGCGTCGCCGCGGACACCTCCACCGCGTCGGCCGCCGGGGTGAGGTCGACGGAGCGCGCGTCGACGTCCGCCTCGATCAGCCTGCCGTACGCGTTGACGGTCCAGGTGGTCGCGGTGGCGGCGCGCGAACGCAGGGTGAACCTGTGGGTGGTCTCCTCGACGGTGAGACGCAATACCGGCACGTCGTGCCGGCCGATCACCAGCGGCGCGACGAACTGGACCGACTCCAGCCCGAAGCAGGCGCGACCGGTCCGCACCGCGACGGCGCTGAGCGCGGCGTCCAGATAGGCCGCGCCCGGCAGCACGACGGAACCGTCCACCACGTGATCGGGCAGCCACGGCAGCGCGGCCACCGACAACTCGACTTCCCACTCCGGCGCGGACGCCGCGGTGCGCTGGCCGAGCATGACGTAGCCGTCGACCGCGCCGACGCGGTCCGCCTCGATCGCCGGGTCCTCGGTCCACAGCGTGCGGCGTTGCCACGGGTAGCGAGGCAGATCCAGATGCGCCACAGGCGTTTCCGTCGCGCCCGGTGCGTGCGCCGTGTCCAAGCCACCCGTCTGGTACAGCTCGCCGACCGCGCGCAGCAGGTTGTCGCGGTCGTCGGCGTTGCGGGACAGCGTGCTGATCGCCGCGCCGTCCAGGCCGCGGCGCACGAACGCCTCCTTGATGTTGCCGCTGAGCACCGGGTGCGGTCCCACCTCGAGGAAGACCCGGTGGCCTGCGTCGAGCAGGCTGTCCACGGCCGCGCCGAACCGCACCGGCTCGCGCACGTTGCGGCACCAGTACTCGGCGTCCCAGTCGGGGCCGGACAGTTCCCCGCCGGTGACGGTGGACCAGATCGGCACCCGCGCGGGTCGCGGCGCGAGTCCGGCGAGCACGGTGGTGAGTTCGCCGAGGATGGGGTCCATCAGGTGGCTGTGGTAGGGCACCTCGACGCGCAGCGTCCTGGCGAAGACGCCTTCGGCGGTGAGTTCCTCCCGAATACGGTCCAATTCGGCCGAGTCGCCGGACAGTGTCGCCGCGGAGTGGCTGTTGATCGCCGCGACGCAGACGCCCGCAACGCCCGCGAGACGCTCGCGCAGTTGGTCTTCCGACAGGCCGACGGCGAGCATGCCGCCGGTGCCCGCGGTGGTGGCCTGCAATCGGGCGCGGTGATAGCTCACCAGCAGCGCGTCGTGCAGCGACAGCGAGCCCGAGGCGTAGGCCGAGGCCACTTCGCCGACGCTGTGGCCGACCACCGCGGCGGGGTGGATGCCGAGTTCGGCGAATTCGGCCAGGAGCGCGGCCTGGACCAGGAAGTTCGCCGGCTGCGCGTACGCGGTTCTGGTGATCTGCGACTCCGCCTCGGGGCGCAGCAGTTCCTCGACGATCGACCAGCCCGCGATGTCCTGGAAGATTTCGTCGATCGATCGCGCGGCGGCGGCGAAATGCCCGCCGGCCTCGAGCAGGCCACGGGCCATGCCCCACCACTGCGGGCCCATGCCGCTGAAGACGAACACCGGCTGGGTGGAGCCGTCGGTGAGCGCGCGGACGGGTGACTTGCTCGCGCCCGCGGCGAAATCGGCCAGCTGCGCGCGGAGATCGTCGGTGTCGCGGTAGGCGAACGCCGCGCGGATCGGATGGTGCGCCCGCTGCGTCCACGCCGCCTCGGTCACCGCGTCCGCGGGGATGGTCTCGGTCAGGTCGTGCACCTGGGTGGCCATCGTGCGCAACGCGGTCTCGTTGCGGGCCGACAGCGGCAGCACCGTGATCGGCCCGCGCTTCCGCTCCTGCGCGGGCGCTTCCGGCGCACGGGTGAGGATCGCATGGGCGTTGGTGCCGCCGTAGCCGAAGCTGTTGACCGCCACCGCGGCCCGGCCGTCGTCGTTGGGCAGCGGTTCGGTCTCCAGCGGAATGCGCACTCGCAGTTCGTCGAACCGGATCTCCGGGTTCGGGTTGTCCAGCCGCAGTTGCGGTGCGATGACGCCGTGGTGCAGCGTCAGCGCGGCCTTGATGAGGCCCGCGACGCCCGCGGCGGCCTCGGTGTGGCCGATGTTGTTCTTCACCGAGCCGACCGGCAGCGGTTCGTCGCGGCCCTCGACCGCGCCGTACACCGCGCCGAGCGCGGCCAATTCGAGCGGGTCGCCGACGGGCGTGCCGGTGCCGTGCGCCTCCACATAGCGGACGTCGTGCGCGTCGATGCCCGCCAGCCGGTGCACCCGCCGGGCCAGCGCCTCCTGCGCGGCCGGGTTGGGCACCGGGATGGCCAGTGTGCGGCCGTCCTGGTTCACGCCGCTGCCGCGCACCACCGCGTAGATCCGGTCGCGGTCGCGGACCGCCGCGTCGAGCGTCTTCAGCACCACGGCGCCGGCGCCCTCACCGCGCCCGTAGCCGTCGGCGGCCGCGTCGAAGGACTTGCACCGGCCGTCGACCGCGAGGAACCGGCCCTTGCACATGGAGATGAACGCCTCGGGTCGCAGCATCGCGTTGGCGCCGCCGACGATCGCCGTCTCGCACTCGCCCGACTCCAGCGCCAGCACCGCCTGGTGCAGCGCGACCAAGGAGGAGGAGCAGGCGGTGTCGATGGTCATGGTGGGCCCGAGCAGATCCAGCAGGAACGCGATGCGGGCCGACAGCAGCGTGTGTGACGAGCTGGTCGGGCTGTGGCTGTTGATCGAGGCCCTGGCCACCGAGCCGCTGCGCACCAGCGCGTTGTCGTTCATGAAGCCGCCGACGAACACGCCGACCTCGCGGCCGCCGACCCGGCCCGCCATCCCCGCGTCGTCGAGCGCCTCCCAGGCGACCTCGAGCAGCAGCCGCTGCTGCGGATCCATGATCGACGCCTCACGCTGGGAGATGCCGAAGAACTCGGCGTCGAAGTCCCACAGCGACTGGGTCAGGAATCCACCATGCCTGGTGTACATCCGCCCCGGGGCGTCCGGGTCCGGGTCGTAGAACTTCGCGAGGTTCCAGCGGTCCGCCGGTACTTCCACGATCCCGTCGCCCTTGTGCACGACGAGATCCCAGAAAGTGTCCGGTCCGTCGATGCCGCCCGGAAAACGGCAGCCGATACCGACAATTGCTACATTGGGCATGAAAATCCCCTGATGCTCGGGCATTCGGAAACGCAGACGGTTTCACGTCGGCGTCGTCGAATCAGCGTGGAGACAGCCGGAATCGCGGCGCCGGTAAACCTGTTCGGCCATGGCGTCGTCCGGCGGTGAAGTGGTTCCGCGGTAGGAGGTCAGTGTCCACCCATGGTAGGAGCGGCGATTCGCGAAGGTCAATACGGAATCGTGCGGGCGGTTACCGAAAACCATTGCTGGGCAAGTAATGCCGAATTCGTCATCAACGCAGTTCAGAGGGGGTATGACGGGATTATTCCGGCGTTATTACAGAGTTATCGAGCGGTGGAACGGGTGTGAATTACATCGTTATTCCGATGTTATTCCGTACCGTCCGGCTCCGGAGTGCCGGAAGATGTTGAGCGCGCGGTCCATTCGTGGCTACGATGGCTCGTCGAAAAGCACTGGCTGAAAGGCGATGGGCGTGGATTCGTACAACACCGGGCAGTTCCGTATCGAGGCGGAGGCCGAACCCATCGAAAGCCTGGAGTGGCTGCTGGCGTTCACCGAGCAATACATCGCGGGGTGGAACAGCGGTGACGGCGCGGCGGTCGCGAAATGCGTCACCGAGGACACGATCTGGCACGACCCTTCGCTGGACGCGCCCGCGCACGGCCGGGCGGGTGTGGAGAAGTTCGTCGCCGACACGGTGCGCTCGTTCCCGGATGTCGCCTACGCCAACCCGTTTCCGCCGGTACTCGCCGCGGACGGCCGGCTGGCCTTGGTGCCGTGGCGGATGACCGGCACCCATCTCGGCCCCATCGACCCGCCCGGTTTCGGCCCGACCGGCAAGAAGCTCGATCTGCTTGTCATCGACGCGTGGCAGTTCCGTTCCGGGCTGATCTGGCGCAGCCAGGCCACCTGGGATCTCACGGAGATGCTGCTGCAATTGGGTCTGATGCCGCCGCGCGGAAGCGCCGCCGAGCGCGCGATGGCGCGCGCCCAGCGATTCCGGTCCAAGCTGCCCTTCTGATCCGGGCGGGGGCTCACTCGCCGAACAGCGTGGCGAACCGCTCCACCGCGAGCAGGACCGAAGCGCCGACGGATTCCAGCTCGGCGCCCATGCCTACGAGCAGATTCACGATCGCGGGCACCAGCACTTCGAGCAGACCGTCGTCGCCCAGATGACCGGCCATCTCCAGTTGGACGAAGCCGAACAGTCCCATCCACAGCTGCGCCGCGGCGGACCGCACGTCCGGGGTGTTGATCAGCCCGGCGTCCTGCGCGCGCTGCACCGCCCCGACCACGTGGTCGAAGGTTTCCGCGTAGTGCTCGAACTCCGAATCGTGCCCGGCCACCAGCACATTGCCGCGATTGATCTTCAGGTCGATGCGTGTCCCGGTGCCGAACATCAGCTGGAAGAGTTCCGGCCGCCGCTGGGCCTCGTCGCGGAACACCAGGCCGAGCACGAGCAGGTCGGTGATCGGCTCGTCGCTCACCCCGGCCGCGGTCATACGCTCGGCCAGTTGCGCGAAGCCCGCGGAACCCGCCGCCCGGATCAGGCCGGGCATCCCGCCGAAGTTGGAGTACACCGCCATCGTGGAGACCCCGCACATACGGGAAACGCGGCGGACGGTGAGCGCGTGCAAACCCTCGGTCGACACCACCTCGACGGTCGCGTCGATCAGGCGATCGCGCAGCGCGGTGTTCATCGTGTCCGTCCCGGCGGCCGGGCGCACGGCTAGTTCGGTTGTTCCGGCAGTCTGCTTGCTCATCGCTTCCGTTTCCCCCGGCGCCATCACGCCGTGACGCATAGATGCACTGGTGCGCTGTCTTCCGGAAGGCGGTATCGCCGCTCGACCGAGGGCGCCCCGATCCTGATCACCGCGCGGGCCACCGGTCTCGGCGCCGGGGGAACGAAGTCGATTTCGATCGATGCACCATCGATTCGCTCGGGCCGGAAAGCTGATCGTGGTTCATCGCGCACAGATATCTCCGTTCTTGCCGCACGAACGGGCGGGCAGAGCATGAGGTAGAGCCGCGTTCGCGGGCTACGAAGAGCAGGCGCACCCGCCGGGAGGTGCGTGTCGGAGGTGAGTGTCGTCACTGAAACTCTATGTGATACAGCGTAACATCCACAGCGATTCCGCCGAATGTTTTGTGTCCTTATGGAATTGGCTGTTCGGCACGCTGTTGTGACAGTCGCCGACGGCGCGGCGGAAGTTCTGGGGCCGGTGACAAACGATGTCCGCCCCGCGCTCGGCACGCGATGTCGATAATTGGACAAATAAGACATCGGTTCGGTGCATGCCTCGGCTATCGGTTGCCGCCGATTCTTGTTCCGCGTGGTCACGAACACGCGACAACGTTATCGTTCGCAAAGGACAGTTTCGTGGGTGGGGAGGTCGGCCGATGGCGGCATCGATTCCGGGAATCATCGCGTGGCCGGTCGTCGGCTTCGTCGCGGCCGTCTTCGCGGGCCGGTGGTTGCTGGTACGCGACACGATCGTCGACCGGCTGCTGAACAAGCTGTTCGGGTGGGGATTGCTGAGTCTGCTGCTGTATCGCTGCGGCATGACGCCCGGCATCGCGAGTCTCGCCCATCAGCTCGCGCTGGGTTGCACGGTGATGTCATCGATGTGCTTGCAAGGGATCGTCCGCATCTGGGCGTTGGGCGCGGAACCGGCCGCGATCCGGTGCAGGCACCGCGTCTGCTGCACGCTGGCGGTCGCGTCCACCGCCGCGATCCTGCTGGCGGGCACGTCGGCGCGACAGGACGGCAGGCTGGTCGAGCTGACCCTCGACACCGAGGGCGTGGTGGTGTGGACCGCGTTCGGCCTCCCGTTGCTGCTGAACGTCTGGCTGCTGGCGCGCATGTGCGCGCATGAACTGCGGGCCGGTGGCATCGGATTGGCGGGAAAGCTGGTGTGTGGCACGCTGATCTGGGCGGCGACCCTCTTCGGGGCGAATCTGGTGCTGTCGACGGTGTGGGTCGTCACCGGATGGCAAGGCTTGGGCGCGCAGATGGTCAGGGTCGAAACGACGGTCACCCTGTGCCTGTTGGTCGACGCGACGTTGGTCGCGATTCCGCTGGTCCAGACATTGCTGGCGATGGCGGAACTGGATCGGGCCGGACGCGCCGGTCGCAGGCTGCGCCCGCTGTGGCGGGATCTCACCACCGCGGTGCCCGAGATCGTGCTGCGGCCCGCGGCCGGTGAGCAGGCCGACCCGGAGACCCGGCTGATGCGCATGACCGTGGAGATCCAGGACGCGCTGCTGCAACTCGGCCGCTACGCCCCGACGTCGGCGATGGCAGGCTCGGGATGTCCGCTGACCGACTACGCGCACCAAGTGGCGTACGCGGCGCTCGCGCGCGAGGCGGGAGCGGCCCCGATCGGATCGTCCCCGGCCCGGTTGCCGGTCCCGGCGCCGGATTTCGACGCCGGGCTGCGGCAACTGCTCGATCTCGCCCGGGTGTGGCCCGTGGCCCGCGCGGCGGCGGGCGAGCGAGTCCCCTCGGCCGTCGGCGTCGGCTAGAGCACCGCTTGGGTCTGGGTGACCTTCGCGACCAGCTTGTCCGCGTCGTCCCGGATCACCGTCTCGACCACGACGAACGAGCGTCCGGCGTGCAGCGGCATGGCCGACGCGACGGCGTATCCGGAACGGACCGCGCGCAGGAAGTTCGTCTTCGACTCCACCGTGGTGGTGCCCTGCTTGCCCTCCGGCAGGTTGAGGAACGCGCAGACCGCGCCGGTGGCGTCGGCCAGCGACATCAGCACCCCGCCGTGCAGCACGCCGCCCAGCGTGCACAGCGATTCGTCCCAGGCCAGGCGGCTGCGCACCAGCTCGGGCCCGTGCGCGAGCACCTCGACGCCGAGGCGTTCGGTGAACGGCATGGTCTGGTGGAACAACTTCGTGCCCGTCTCATCGATCATGTCCGCGATCCTGCCTGCCGCGGGTCACGGAGTCGATTACCTCGCGGGTAATCGACGTTCTTCCGCCGCCGTTGCCGGACGGTGACCCGCACATCGGTTGCGTATCGGTCCGCGTGCGGCGAAACGCGGCGGCGGCGCGCGGGTATCAGCTGATGAACCCGATGAACAGGAGAAACGCGATGACCAACCTCCAACCGTTCTATCGGCAGGTGCAGGCCCACTACGACCTCTCCGACGAGTTCTACGCACTCTTCCTCGACCCGACGATGACCTACAGCTGCGCCTGGTTCGAGCGACCGGACATGACGTTGGAGCAAGCGCAGCGCGCGAAGATCGACCTGGCCCTGGGCAAGCTCGACCTGCGGCCGGGGATGACCCTGCTGGACGTCGGCTGCGGGTGGGGGTCGACGATGCTGCGCGCCGCCACGGCCTACGGCGCCACGGTCGTGGGTCTGACGCTCAGTCGCAACCAGTACGACTACGTCAGGGACGAGATCGAGCGCGAGCGCATCCCCGGTGTGCAGGTCCGGCTGCAGGGTTGGGAGGAATACGAGGGCGAAGTCGACCGGATCGTCAGCATCGGCGCGTTCGAGCACTTCCGGCGGTCGCGCTACGAGACGTTCTTCCAGCGGTGTCACCGGATGCTGCCGCCGGACGGCAGGATGCTGCTGCACACGATCGTGGGGTGGACATTGAAAGACATGCGGCGCATGGGCATACCGGTGACCCGGGACGACGCGCTGTTCCAGATCTTCATCAAACGAGAGATCTTCCCCGGCGGGCAGCTGCCGCATCCTGCCGAGGTCACGCGCCTGGCCGGGCGCGCCGGGTTGGGCACGGAGAAGATGCAGGAATTGCGGCCGCACTACGCGCGCACCCTCGACTGCTGGGCCGAGGCGCTGCGGGCGCATCGGGAGGAGGCGGTCGCCCTGGCATCCGAGGAGGTCTACCAGCGGTACATGAAGTATCTGACCGGATGCGCGGCGCAATTCCGTGCCGGTCGCATCGATATCGTGCAGTTCACGCTGGTCAAGTGACGCTCATTCAGAGCCGCCCCGGCGGGGGCCGGTTCAGCTCATCCGCGCCACCACGGCGTCGGGGAGATGGGGGAGCGCGAGGTCGATCAGCCGCCACGGCCACCCGGGGACGCAGGCTCGGCGTCGCTCCTGCTCGATGGCGGCCACCATCGCCGCCACGCCCTTGTCCAGGGGCGCGACCATCCGCGCGTCGCCCGCCTTGGCCGCCATATCGGTGGCGATGAAACCCGGCAGCAGGGTGGTCACCCGGATCGGCGAGCGTGCCAATTCGGTGGACAGTGCCTCGCCGAGCGCGGCGAGCCCCGCCTTGCTCGCCGAATAGGCCGCCTTCTTGCCGGGCAGCCCGCGCACCGCGCTCATCGACGCGACGAGTACCAGGTGCCCCGCCCGCTGCGCGCGGAAGATCTCCAGCGCCGCTTCCGCCTGCGCGAGCGCGCTGACGAAGTTCGTGGTGGCCGTCGCGAGATTCGCGTCGGCCCGTCCGGTGCCGATCAGCGCTCCCTTGCCGATCCCGGCGTTGACGATCACCCGGTCCAAGCCGCCGAGTTCGTCGCGCAGTTCGCCGAAGACGGCCGGCACCGCCGCGTGGTCGTCCACGTCGAGCGCGCGCACCGCGACGGTGATTCCGGGATGACTCGCCACCAGCTCGTCGCGCAACTGTGTGAGCGCGTCCAGCCTGCGGGCGCACAGCGCGAGGTCGCGGCCCTCGGCGGCGAAATCGCGCGCCATGGCGGCCCCGAGGCCCGCGCTCGCGCCGGTGATCAGAATCCTTTTTCGCGACATGCGGCTGACCTTATAAGGCACAGTCGGACGTCGTCCGTCGAGTGCGCCTCCGTCGTTTCAGTCGCCGGAGGAGCCGGTCGGCGGCGCCGTCGACAGCAACCGCCACGGCCCGCAGTTCTCGGTCTTGAACCCGACGTCGGTCGGCTTGATCCGCACCCGGACCGGGCCGAGCCGGGTGTAGTTGTTCGCGATGATGTACTGCATGTTCGTGTTGTCGCCCTCGACCTTCCACAACCTGCGCCAATCACACGCGTAGGCGGGGTCGCTCGTGCCGGGCGCCTCCCAGAGACCGGGGACGATATCGACGCCGACCGAATAGACGCCATCCTGCGAGATGGTGTTCGCGGGTTCGGCCGTCGCCGTCGCCGCCGCGAGCAGGGTCACCGCGGAACTCATGGCTCCCGTGAGGAGGAGCGCGCTAGCACGCATACCGGTTCTCCTTGACTTGTACTCCCGCCGCGTCCACGGGTCGTCGTGCTCCCGCCGTCGCGGCCGACTCGAGAGATCCCCCGCATCTCCGCGGCAAGCATTACCAGAACCGACCAGGTGGTGTGCCGGAATCCGCGTTTCCGGACCGGACCACGCGGACCTCGCTATCGCCGAGAAAATTCCGGGCAATCCTGACGTATCGGGAAGTCGCCACGGATTTCGGCGTGCCGATCGAGACAGTGCCGACCCGCGTGCATTACGCTCTGCTATCTCTGCGCAAACCGCCGGGGCGGATCTGACCGCCGGGCGTCGCGCATGCTGTAACACTTCGATCACGCACCTTGCTTTGCTGATACATGCGTTGCCAGAGTGACCATTGGGTTTGGTGTTACAAGTGGGAAGGGAGGGGTGCCCCATCCCGGGGCACCGACCGCACTATGAAGCCAAGCATCGTCAAAGCCGGTATCTGCACCGCGGTCACGGCCGCGGTAACGGTGACGTTGTCCGGATTGCTTCCGGCCAGCGCGCAGGCGGCGCCGTCGCCGCTGGACATGTCGAAGAAACTCGCAGGCAAGACCGTATTCCTGGACCCCGGCCACCAGGGGTCCAACCACTCCCAGGACTTGGCCAGACAGGTCAGCGATGGTCGCGGCGGCACCAAGGACTGCCAGACCACCGGCATGACCACGATGAACGGCGTTCCCGAGCACACCATCACCTGGAACGTCGCGCAGGTCGTCAAGACATCGCTGGAGACGCTCGGCGCGCACGTCGTGCTGAGCCGCCAGGACGATATGAACTGGGGCGGCTGCGTCGACGAACGGGCCCGCGCGGCGAGCCAGTCCGGCGCCGACGTCGCCGTGAGCATCCATGCCGACAGCGCGCCCGCGCAGGATCGCGGATTCCACCTGATCATCCCGGAGCTGCCCATCCCGAATCTGATCGTCGATCAGGTCCAGGCGGGAGCGGGACTCGCCGCGTCCAAGTCGGTGCGCGACGCGTATCGCGATGCGGGATTCCCGCCCGCCAACTACGGCGGGGTGGTGGACGGTCTGCAGACCCGCACGGACATCGCCGGGCCCGCGTTGACCACCGTTCCGCTCGTCTTCCTCGAGATGGGCAATGGCGCCAATCCCGAGGACGCGGCGTCACTGGAGACACCGGACGGGCAGCTCAAGCACGCGATCGCGCTGACCACCGGCGTGGTCGGTTACCTGCTCGGCACACCGCAGCCGAGTGCCGCGCCGGATCAGCAGGGCGGCCAGAGCACCCCGCAGGGTGCGTCGTTCGACCATCCCGCGGTCGCCCCGGAAACGCCGCAGGCTCCGACGCCGGGAACGCCGCAGGCCCAGACGAACCCGTTCGCCCCCCAAGCCCAGACGAACCCGTTCGCTCCCCAGGCTCAGACGAACCCGGCGGTACCGCAGGCCCAGGTGATTCCCGCGGTGCCGCAGAGTTACACGACTCCCGGTGTGCCGCAGAGCCCTGCGGCACCGGCGGTGCCGCAGGCGCAGTCGGTTCCCAGCACCACGACGCCGAAACCGGCTCCAGGAACGGCGACACCGCAGTCACCCGGTGCGTCGGCGGCGCCGAAATCGCCGGGTACTTCCGGAACCCAGTCGCCGGGCACGCCGAACGCACAGCAGTCCCCCGGGGCCGCCGGGGGCAACGCTTCGATCATGGAGTTGCTGATGCCGTTGGCGAAGATGCTCGGGCTGGACAACAACGCCATCAGCACGGAGTTGATCAATCTCGGTTACAGCCTGGCGGGCATGCTGCTGGGCCCCGCGAAATAGTCCGCGCACCGAACCCACCGGACGCCACCCTCACCACGGCGAGGGTGGCGTCCGGCTTTTCCCGCGGGTCTCGCGGCGCACTAGGGTGAGCGGAATGGCTGACCGGATTCCTGTTGTGCTCGTCGCGGGGTTTCTCGGTTCGGGGAAGACCACGCTGCTCAATCATTTGCTGCGAAACAACCGGGGGACCCGGATCGGCGTGGTGGTCAATGACTTCGGGGCGATCAACGTCGATTCGATGCTGGTCGCCGGGCAGGTCGACGCGATGGTCTCGCTCGGCAACGGCTGCGTGTGCTGCGCCGTCGACGTCACCGAACTGGACGAGCTGTTCACCCGGCTGACGCAGCCGCGCGCCGGAATCGACGTGATCGTGGTGGAGGCCAGCGGCTTGGCCGAGCCGCGCAATCTCATCCGGATGGTGGTCGGCAGCGACAATCCGCGCCTGCGCTACGGCGGCCTGGTCGAGGTGGTCGACGCCGAACAGTTCCCGGACAGCAGTGCCCGGCATCCGGAGCTGCGCACTCATGTGCGGCTGGCCGACCTGGTGGTGGTGAACAAGGCCGATCGGGTGGCGCCCGAGCAGCTCGCACGGCTGCGTGCGGACATCGCGGCGCTGGTCGGCTCGGTGCCGGTGTACGCGACCACCCACGGCCGGATCGATCCCGGACTGCTGTTCGACCGACCGCGACGCGAACGCCAGCTGGTGGCCGAGCAACTGAGCTTCGACGAACTGCTGGTCGAGCACGAGCACCACGACCACGCCGGGCACCGCCATCTGCACGACGACTACACCAGCGTCTCCTTCGCCAGCGACCGGGAGCTGGACCCGCGCAAACTGATCGGCTTCCTGGAGGACCCGCCACCGGGATTGTTCCGGGCCAAGGGCTTCGCCGCCTTCGGGGTGGCGGGCGAACGCAGGAAATTCGTCCTGCACATGGTCGGCCGCCACATCGTCTTCGAGCCGGGCGGCTGGTCGCGCGGCGAATCGCGGGGGGCGCAGCTGGTGCTCATCGGTGCCGGTCTGCACACCGACAAGGCCATGGCGCGGCTTCGTGACACGGTGCACGACGACGCCGAACCGCTCGATTCGCAGAGCATGCTCGGGGTATGGCGTTATACGCCGCACTGAGCGCGCAGATTGGCGCGTTCGGTCGCGACATGTCGTGTTCGGTGCTGGTGACAGAGCGGTCTTTTCATGAGACTGGATGCGTGTCCGCCGGTCGGTGGGCACCGGGAGCGTATTGCCGCGCGCGGCGCCGCTCGGCAGCCGATCCGTTACCGACCGAATCGTCCTGCGACCGATGGGAGTTTCCCGTGTCAGATTCCATGGAGAGCGCCACCGCGTACGTCATCGAGGTGCTGGAGGCCAAGGGCACCGCCACCCGCGACGACTTCGACGTTCCCGCGATCGTCGCCGAGACCCACGCACTCACCAACAGCTGGGATTTCCGGGCGATCGAGGACGCGACCTTCTGGTCGATCGCCGCGCGTTTCCTCAGGCCGTGAAGCTCCGCTCGGTGCGCGGCGCGTGGGTGGCCAGCGACCAGCGCCGAGCCGCGCGCCGCAGCGATCCCGGGTCGGAGTAACCGAGGATCTCGGCTTGGCGCGAGGGGCTCAGCGGCCCCGTGGCGGTCGCGGCGACCAGCCGCGCGCCGCGCGCCCGGTCCAGCTCGGCGCGCCACGTGGTACCCGCCTCGCGCAACCGCCGCTGGAGCGTGCGCGGGCTGGTGGCCAGCCTCCGCGCCACCCGCTCCAGGGACGCGTCGCCGTCCTCCAGGCAGTCCGCCAGGGCGGCCGCGACGCGTTCGGGCCATGCGGTGGCCAGCGGCGGCGGTGGCGGAAGCGCGGCGGCCAAGGGTTGCAGGATGCCGGCCAGGACCGGATCGCTGGTGGTCAGCGGCAGATCCATGTCCGAGGCGCGGAAGGTCATAGCGTCCACCGGCGCGTCGAACTCGATCGCGGTGGTGCCGAACACCTCGATGAAGGTGTCGATCTTGGTGGGCGCGTGCTGGCGCAGCGCGACCCGCACCGGGGCCAGCGGTTCACGCACCACGCGCCGCGCCCGGCTGAGCACCGCGCTCAGCCCCCAGAGTTGGGTGAGATCGCGGCCGCGGCCTTCCCCGTCGATCATGTCCAGATACAAGGTGACTTCGTCGTCGTTCTCCGCGACCAGGTCGAACCGGTGGTTGGTAGTCACCGCGGTGACGTACGGACCGCAGGTCGCCAGTCCGGCCCCCAGTGTCGGCGCCGAGGAGAACAGATAGTCGTAGAGCCCCAGGCAGGTCAGTTCGTAGCGGCTCGCCACGTTCAGGGCGACGTCCGGATCGCCGAGTTCGAGTTCACCGATCTCCCACAGCCGGGAGAACATCTGGCTGGGCAGGTGCAGGTCCTCGCCCGCCATGGTCCACTCCGGCAATCCGGTTTCCCGGAGCAGCCGGTCGCGGTCCACCCCGGCCGCGATGAGTTGCGAGATGACGAACCGGTGGAGCAGAACCTGATCGGTTCCCATCGCGTGCTCCCTTCTGCCACGCGACCGATCGGCGCACCGTCGGTCTCCGAGTGAAGCGATACCGCGCGCACACGCTATACCGGACGTGTTGATTCGTCATGAGATTCACGTCACGGTCAGATCACCCGCAGGCGTTCACCCATTCCGACAGTCCGTCGGCGAACAGCTGGCGCTTCCAGATCGGAACTTCGTGTTTGATCCGGTCCACCAGTTCCGCGCACGCCGCGAACGCCGCGCCGCGATGCGCCGCCGCCACCGCGACGACGATCGCGCGGTCACCGATGTCGAGCGAGCCGACGCGGTGCACGGCCGCGACCGGCAGGCCGTGCGTGGCGGCGAGTTCAGCGCAGACGGTGTGCAGGAACCGCTCCGCCTGCGGGTGCGCGGAGTATTCCAGGGCCGAAACGGCTTGTCCGCCATCGTGGTCGCGGACTTTCCCGGTGAACACCACGACAGCGCCGTAATGCGATCCGGACACCGCCTCCTCGACCTCCGCTGGGTCCAGCGGCTGGTCGCTGATCCGGGCGAGCCGGACCGTAGCCTCAGCCGTTGTCATGACTTCCACCTCCGGCGACTTGTGCGAGCAGATGATCCAGCAGCGGTTCCAGCACCGCGATGCCGTCTTTCACGCCGCCCGGCGACCCGGGCAGATTCACGATCACCGAGCGTCCCGCGAGTCCCGCCACGCCGCGGCTCAGCGCCGCCAGCGGGAACTTCGCGGTGCCGCGCTGCCGGATCGCCTCCGCCACACCGGGTAGTTCGCGATCGAGCAAGGCGAGGGTGGCCTCCGGGGTGGCGTCGGTGGGGGAGGCGCCGGTCCCACCGGTGCTGATGACCAGTGCGGGTTCGAAGCGCAGCGCGTCGGCGAGTCCGAATTCGATCTCGGCGTCGGCGTAGACCAGCGGGCCCCGCACCGAGAAGCCGAGGCCGGACAGCCAGTCCACGAGCACCGGACCGGTGGTGTCGACGCGGGTGCCCGCCGCGACCCCGGTCGACGCGACCAGCACCACGGCCGAGCGTTCCTCCTCGTCGAATTCGGGCTCGGCGTAGTCGGCGGTGATCGGCTCGTCCTCGCTCTCGTCCGAGGCCGCGTCGTCGGGGCGCTGCCAATGACCGTGTTTGCCGCCTTCTTTGGTCAGCAGGCGCACGCCGGTGAGCACTGCCGCGGGGTCGACCGCCTTCACCATGTCGTGCAGGGTGAGACCCGCGACCGCGACCGCGGTGAGCGCCTCCATCTCGACACCCGTCGGACCCTTGGTCTTCGCGGTGGCCTCGATGGTGATGGCGGTGTCGGTGAAATCGAACTCCACCCGCACCGACGACAGCGCCAGCTGATGGCACAGCGGGATCAACTCGGAGGTCTTCTTCGCCCCCGCGATGCCCGCGATGCGGGCGGTGGACAGCACGTCCGCCTTCGGCATGTCGTCGGCCCGTACCAGCGCGACCACCTCGGCCGTGGTGCGCAACTCGCCTGCCGCGACGGCGATCCGGGTGGTCTCGCTCTTCGCGCTCACATCGACCATGCGGGCGCGACCTTCGTGGTCGACATGGGACAACTCGCTCATAAGGTCCACACTCGCACAACCGCGCCCGCGGGCAGAGCGGTGACCTCGGCGGGTACATCGATCAGCACGTCGGCTTTCGCCATGGCCGCCACGAGATGCGAGCCCGGACCGGACACCACCTCGACCGCACGCGGCCGTCCGGACGCGGACGACTCACTCGAGTGCCCACGGATCAGCCTCCCCCGCAGGAACTGACGCTTGCCCTCCGGCGAGCGCGGCACGGCGTTGAACAGGGGGAGCTCGTAGGTGCCCACCTCGGGCAGACCGGCGAGGCGCCGCAGGATCGGGCGGGCGAACACCTCGAACGACACCATCGTGCTGACGGGGTTGCCGGGGAAACTGAGCACCGGCACACCGTCGACGACGGTCAGCCCTTGCGGGCCGCCCGGTTGCATCGCGACCGAGCCGAACCGTCCGCCCATCGGTTCGAGCACGTCCTTGACCACCTCGAAGTCGCCCTTGGACACACCACCGGAGGTGAACACCACATCGGCGCGCTCCATCGCGTCCGACAGCAGCCCGCGGAAACGCTCCGGATCGTCGGTACTGTGCGCCACCGAGACGACCTCGACGCCGTTCGCGGTGAGCGCCGCGGCGAGGGCGACGCCGTTGGAGTTGTAGATCTGGCCGGGGCGCAGCGGCTTTCCGGCCGCGACCAGCTCGTCGCCGGTGGTGATCACCGCGCCGCGCACCGCGCGGAAGACCGCCACCGCGGACAGCCCGACCGCGGCCAGGGCGGCGACATGCCGGGGCGCGAGCGTGGTGCCCGCCCGTGTGAGCAGGTCACCGGTCCGGACGTCCGTGCCCGGTTCCCGCACGAATTCCCCCGCGCTGCGGCCGCGCTCGATGGTCACCGTGCCGTCGCCGACGCGGGTGTCCTCCACCGGAACCACGCAGTCCGCGCCGGGCGGGATCGGCGCACCGGTCATCACCTTCATCGCCGCACCGGGCGGCAGCGGCGCGCGGCCGGCGGCTCCCGCCGCGACGACGCCTGCCAAAGGCAGGGTGACCGGCGCGACCAGCACCGATTCGGCACGCACCGCGTACCCGTCCATCGCGGAGTTGCGGAACACCGGCAGATCGATCGGCGAACGGACGTCTTCGGCCAGCTGCCTGCCCAGCGCCCGCGGCACCGCGACGGACTCGACCGCGCGCGCGGCCAGTGGCCGCAGCAGCTGTTCGATGCTGTCGCGATAGTCGTCGACGGGCCTGGCCGAGACGCCGGCGGGCCGAGGGTTCATGCGAGTCAGCCTAATGGGTGCGGTCGGACGTAGTCCGTCCTCAGCCTGCGCATGGCCGGAGCGAAGGCGGAGGTACGCCTAGCGCCCGGTCCGGGCGGTTCTCCGCCTCTGCCGCCATGCGCAGGTCGCCGGACGCCGTGGCAAGGCCTCACCGCCTGTCCGCGGCCGAAGTGAGCCGAAATCGAGCATTCCGCCCGCGAACGAATTGGGGCAGGCGGTCATAATGGACGTGTGACTCTGGTCGAGATCGGGATTCCGGCCGTGCGTTCCGGGCGTCCCTCGCTCGCCGGCCGTCCCGACACCCCCTATTTGCTGGATCGTTTCGGACGCGTCGCCCGCGACCTACGTGTGTCCATCACCGAGAAGTGTTCGCTGCGCTGTACCTATTGCATGCCGGAGGAGGGGCTGCCGGAGATTCCCCGGCACGAACTGCTCACGGTGGACGAGATCGTCCGGCTGGTGCGCCTCGCGGTGCTGGAGCTGGGGGTGCGCGAGGTACGCTTCACCGGGGGCGAGCCGCTGATGCGCCGCGACCTGGAACAGATCATCTCGGGCTGTCATGCCGAGGTGCCGCACATCCCGCTGGCCATGACGACCAACGGCATCGGGCTAGAGCACCGCGCGATCGGCCTCGCCGCCGCCGGTCTGCACCGGGTGAACGTCTCGCTGGACACCGTGGATCGGGCCGGTTTCGCGCGGTTGACGCGCCGCGACCGCCTCGAATCGGTGTTCGCGGGCATCCGCGCCGCCCGCGCCGCCGGGCTGGCCCCGGTGAAGGTCAACGCCGTCTTGATGCGGGAGACCCTCTCCGGCGCGCCCGATCTGCTGCGCTGGTGCCTGGACGAGGGCTGTGAGCTGCGTTTCATCGAGGAGATGCCGCTGGACGCCGACCACGAGTGGGCCCGCGCCAACATGGTCACCGCCGCCGAACTGCTCGACGTGCTCGGCGCCCGGTTCTCCCTCGACGAGGTGGGCCGCTCCGATCCGTCGGCGCCCGCGGAGAAGTGGCTGGTCGACGGCGGGCCCGGCACCGTGGGCATCATCGCCACGGTGACCAGGAAGTTTTGCGACACCTGCGACCGCACCCGGCTCACCGCGGACGGCATGCTGCGCTCCTGCCTGTTCAGCGACCAGGAATTCGACCTGCGCCAGGCACTGCGCTCCGGCGCCGACGACGAGGAACTCGCGACGCTCTGGCGCGGTGCGATGTGGAACAAGTGGGCCGGTCACGGCATCGACGCCGAGGGCTTCGTCCCGCCGGAGCGGACGATGGGAGCCATCGGTGGTTGAGATCCGCTACTTCGCCGCGATCGCCGACGCCGTCGGCAAGGACGGCGAGACGCTCGACCTCCCGGCCGGAGCGACGGTGGCCGACTTGCGCGCGACCCTGGCGGCGGCCTACGGCCCGGACCTGGACAAGATGTTGTCGGTGTGCGCCTACCTGGTCGGTGACGAACTCACCCGAGATCCCGCGGTCGCGCTGAGCCCGCGCGTCGACGTCCTGCCACCCTTCGCGGGCGGCTAGGCGGCGCGTTCACATCCAGCGCCGCCACGACCAGCTGTGCCAGGTGTCGATGAGGTGCGCGGTTTTCGTGAGCGACGACGCTGCACGGCGGCGCTCCTCGCCGGACGCCGAGGTCCCCCCGAAGGGCTAGCGCCACCAGGTGTCCAGCGGCGTCACCGGGACGGTGCGCTTGTGACGGGTGTTGTGGAAGATGCTCTCCAGCCGTTCGGCGACCTCGGGGGTCACCTCCTTGCCCTCCAGGTAGTCGTCGATCTCGCTGTAGCGCAGACCGAGCGCTTCCTCGTCGGGCAGGGCGGGCCGGTCGTCCTCCAGATCGGCGGTGGGCACCTTGGACCAGATGCTCGGGGGCGCGCCGAGTTCCTGGAGCAGGGCGGCGCCCTGGCGCTTGGTCAGACCGGTGAGCGGGGTCAGGTCGACGCCGCCGTCGCCGTACTTGGTGAAGAATCCGGTGACCGCCTCGGCCGCGTGGTCGGTGCCGACCACGAGCAGATTCTCCTGCCCGGCCAGCGCGTACTGGATCACCATGCGTTCGCGCGCTTTGATATTGCCGCGCACGAAGTCACGCAGCTGGTGGACCTGCAAGGCGGACGCCGCCTCGGCGGCCGCGGCGTTCGCGCTGGGCCGGACGTTGACCACGACCTGCCGGTCGGGCCGGATGAACGTCAGGGCGGTGCGCGCGTCGGCCTCGTCGGCCTGGACGCCGTAGGGCAACCGCACGGCGAGGAAGGTCGCGTCCACGCTGTCCGCGCGCAGTTCTTCGGCCGCGAGCTGGCACAACCGGCCCGCGAGAGCGCTGTCCTGTCCGCCGCTGATGCCGAGGACGAAACCTCGTGCGGGAGTCGCGTTCAGATAGTCCTTGAGGAAATCGACCCGGCGGCGGATCTCTTCCTTCGGTTCGATCGTGGGCCGGACGCCCAATTCACTGATGATCTGTGCACGCAGGTTCCCCATGGCGCCCGAGTCTACTGGCGGCTCAGCGGGCGACGACGCGCCGAACGACGAGCTCCCAGTTGTCGCCGATCTGCTCGCGGGTGAAGCCGAGCACTTGCATCTGGTGCATGACCAGCGCTGCGCCGAGCATCGCCAGCAGCCAGTCGGCGACCAGCGCGACCTCCCCGGGCACGTCGGCCTGCCGCAACAGCATCACGACGTGCGCGCGCTGTAGTCCGTACGGTCCACCGGAATAGCGTTCGCTCGCCTCGCCGAGCTCGGCGGCGCGGTGTAGCTCGCCTGCCACCTCGATGTCCAGGAGCCTGGCCCGCCCGAAGGCGACCAGTCGTTCCACCGGGGGCGCGCCCGGTCCGAGCGGCGGCGGCCCGAAGATGAACGACTCCTGGTACTTCCGCTCCGAGTGGTCCAGCAGCGCGAGCAGCAGGCCGGATCTGCTTCCGAACCGCCGGAACACCGTGCCCTTGCCGACCCCGGCGCGTTTGGCCAGCGCGTCCATGGTGAGGCTGTCGACGCCGTGCTCTCGCACCAGTTGCTGCGCCGCGTCCAGGAGCAGTTGACGGTTGCGCGCCGCGTCGGCGCGCTCGGCGGGCTCCGAGGTGCCCGGCAATGGCGTGCCGACGTCGAGCAGCCGAGGTGCGCCATCGGCCGACGCGTCCGGTGTGGGGTAGTTCACAGCGCTCACGCAGGCTCCGCGGGAAGTAATCGGACCATGGTCCGGTTAGTGTGTGGTGAACGTACGGACACCACCTCATCAGTACACCAGGAGTCGTCATGAGCCAGACCCGCATTCTCGCACTCGTCGGCAGCCTGCGCGCCGCGTCGGTCAACCGGCGGCTCGCCGAGGCCGCGGCGCACAGCGCGCCGGAGGGTGTCGAGGTCACTCTCTACGAAGGGCTCGCCGACATCCCGTTCTACAACGAGGACATCGATGTCCCCGGCTCCGTCCCCGCGGCCGCTCAGGCGCTGCGCGACGCGGTCGCCGAGGCGGACGGCCTGCTGGTGGTGACCCCGGAATACAACGGCACGCTGTCGGCGGTGCTGAAGAACGCGATCGACTGGGCTTCCCGTCCCTACGGCGCGGGAGCGATCAAGAGCAAGCCCACCGCCGTGGTGAGCGCATCGATCAGCCCGAACGCCGCCCAGTGGGCACACGGCGACGCGGTCAAGGCGCTGGGCGTGGCGGGCGCGCGGGTGGTCGAGTCCGCGCACCTGCACTTCGGGGTCATCGGCGAGCGGTTCGGCGCCACGCATCCGCGTGACGATGCCGAGGCGCTGACTCAGCTGGCCGGTACGGTGCGCGACTTGGTGGAGGCCACGCGCGGCGAATTGGCGTCGGTGTAAGCTCCTTCTCCGGTCTGAACGAGGGCCATCGCTGCGGGGCGCAGCGGTGGCCCTCTTCGTTTGCCGGAAAGTTTGCTGAAAGTAAGCTGACGCGCCGTGGAGTGATCTGCGCCACTGTTTTGCGTCGGGGTGAATCGAGCGTACTGGTACTTCTCTCGATGGAATTTCATCAATGTGACTCGCTACATGTCGTGTTGTAGGAATCTGTCGGCCACTAGGTGTAGTGTCTTCGGTACTGGAAGACGGCGAGAGACCTCACTCGGCACGAGTCGGCCACAGGTGGCTGATCAGGGGATTCGAGCTCGGATCCAGGAGTTTGCGCAGCATACGTCGGATCGTGAATTGCAACGGATCACAGGCTGTGGATCAGGCACAAGGAGAGAGGGACATCAATGACCGTCACCGTGTACACCAAGCCCGCTTGCGTCCAGTGCAACGCCACCTACAAGGCCCTCGACAAGGCCGGGGTGGACTACGAGGTCATCGACATCTCGGAGAACGACGAGGCGCGTGACTACGTCATGGCACTTGGGTACCTGCAGGCGCCGGTCGTGGTGGCGGGGGACGATCACTGGTCGGGCTTCCGTCCCGACCGCATCAAGTCGCTCGCGACCGTGGCGGCCTGACGCTTCCACCGCTTCCGGTTCATCCGAGGGCGAGCGCTACGGCGCTCCCGAGAAGAGGAAGGCGACCATGTCGGAGACGACGGCGCTGGTCTACTTCTCCAGCGCTTCGGAGAACACGCATCGCTTCGTCGAGAAGCTGGGTCTCCCGGCGACTCGCATACCACTGCACACCGCCGACTCGCTGCGCGTAGACCATCCGTACGTGCTGATCGTCCCCACCTACGGGGGCGGTCGGCACGTACTGGGGGGCGATCGTTCCGACAAGGACTTCGTGCCGAGGCAGGTCGCCAAGTTCCTCAACGACCCGCACAACCGCGCGTTGCTGCGCGGGGTGATCGCGGCGGGCAACACGAACTTCGGCGACACCTTCTGCTACGCGGGCGAGCTCATCGCACGCAAGTGCGGGGTGCCGTACCTGTATCGCTTCGAACTCATGGGAACCGCTGAGGACGTCGAGCGCGTCCGAGAGGGATTGGGATTGTTTTGGCAACAGCAACGACAGCACCGGCCGGAAAGACAGCTCGCTTAGAGCAGCCCCCGGTCCGCGGCGGCGAGGCGGGCGAGGTCCTCGACTACCACGCCCTCAACGCGATGCTGAACCTGTACGGCCCGGACGGGGAGATCCAGTTCGACAAGGACCGTGAGGCCGCCCACCAGTACTTCTTGCAGCACGTCAATCAGAACACCGTCTTCTTCCACAATCTGGACGAGAAGCTGGACTACCTGATCGAGGAGAACTACTACGAGGCCGAGGTTCTCGAGCAGTACAGCCGCGCGTTCATCAAGAAGCTGTTCAAGCAGGCCTACGCCAAGAAGTTCCGGTTCCCCACCTTCCTCGGCGCGTTCAAGTACTACACCTCGTACACGCTGAAGACCTTCGACGGCAAGCGCTACCTGGAGCGGTTCGAGGACCGGGTGTGCATGGTCGCGCTCACGCTCGCCGCCGGTGACGAGGCGCTGGCGGGCCAACTGGTCGACGAGATCATCGAAGGCCGTTTCCAGCCGGCCACCCCGACCTTCCTGAACTCGGGCAAGAAGCAGCGTGGCGAGCCGGTGTCGTGCTTCCTGCTGCGCATCGAGGACAACATGGAGTCGATCGGGCGCTCGATCAACTCCGCGTTGCAGCTGTCCAAGCGCGGCGGCGGAGTGGCGCTGCTACTGAGCAACATTCGCGAGCACGGTGCGCCGATCAAGAAGATCGAGAACCAGAGCTCGGGCGTCATCCCGATCATGAAGCTGCTCGAGGACTCGTTCTCCTACGCCAACCAGCTCGGCGCGCGGCAGGGCGCGGGCGCGGTCTACCTGCACGCGCACCACCCGGACATCTACCGGTTCCTGGACACCAAGCGGGAGAACGCGGACGAGAAGATCCGCATCAAGACGCTCTCGCTGGGCGTGGTCATCCCGGACATCACCTTCGAGCTGGCCAAGAAGAACGAGGACATGTACCTGTTCTCGCCGTACGACGTGGAACGCATCTACGGCAAGCCGTTCGCCGACATCGACGTCACCGAGAAGTACTACGAGATGGTCGACGACAAGCGCATCCGCAAGTCGAAGATCAAGGCGCGCGAGTTCTTCCAGACCATCGCCGAGTTGCAGTTCGAGTCGGGTTATCCGTACATCATGTTCGAGGACACGGTGAACCGGGCGAACCCGATCGCGGGCAAGATCACCCACTCCAACCTGTGCTCGGAGATCCTGCAGGTCTCCACGCCGTCGGAGTTCAACGACGATCTGTCCTATGCCAAGGTGGGCAAGGACATCTCCTGCAACCTCGGGTCGCTGAACATCGCCAAGACGATGGACTCACCCGATTTCGCGCAGACCATCGAGGTGGCCATCCGGGCGCTGACGGCGGTGTCGGACCAGACCCACATCTACTCGGTGCCCTCCATCGAGCAGGGCAACAACCTCTCCCACGCCATCGGCCTCGGGCAGATGAATCTGCACGGCTACCTGGCGCGCGAACGGGTCCACTACGGGTCCGAAGAGGGCATCGACTTCACCGACATCTACTTCTACACCGTGGTCTATCACGCGATCCGGGCGTCGAATCGGATCGCGATCGAGCGCGGTACGTACTTCGGCGGCTTCCCCGAATCGAAGTACGCCAGCGGTGAGTACTTCGACAAGTACACCGATCAGGTGTGGGAGCCGAAGACCGAGCGCGTCCGGCGACTGTTCGCCGACGCGGGCGTGCACATCCCGACCCAGGACGACTGGCGCGAGCTGAAGGCCTCGGTCATGGAGCACGGCATCTACAACCAGAACCTGCAGGCGGTGCCGCCGACCGGATCGATCTCCTACATCAACCACTCCACCAGCTCCATCCACCCGGTGGCGTCGAAGATCGAGATCCGCAAGGAAGGCAAGATCGGGCGCGTCTACTATCCGGCGCCCTACATGACCAACGACAACCTCGAGTACTACGAGGATGCCTACGAGATCGGCTACGAGAAGATCATCGACACCTACGCCGCGGCCACCCAGCACGTGGACCAGGGCCTGTCGCTGACGTTGTTCTTCAAGGACTCCGCCACCACCCGCGATCTCAACCGCGCCCAGATCTACGCCTGGCGCAAGGGCATCAAGACCCTCTATTACATCCGGCTGCGCCAGATGGCCTTGGAGGGAACAGAAGTCGAAGGTTGCGTCTCCTGCATGCTGTAGTTCGGGTTGCGAACAGGGCCTCCGGAAGGGGGCCCTTTTCGCATTCCGCGGCCGCTGAGATCGCGCACTCGCCTACGCTCGAAGCGCAACCCCATCCTGCGCTCTTCCTCGCATCGCGTGCGGTAGGCCGTCAGCGCCTGGAATAAGCTGGGGCAGAAGCGATCCGGTAGTGATGGGAACGACGATGACCGATCTCGGCGGCAATGGGAAGCCGCTCAGGGCGATTCACGACGCGAGCGTGCCGAGCAGCGCTCGAATATACGACTATGTGCTGGGTGGGAAAGACCACTATCAAGTGGATCGGGACGCGGCCGAGAAAGTGATCGCGGCGTTTCCCACCACCAGGGTCGCGGCTCGGCAGAACCGGTCGTTCATGCACCGTGCGGTGAACGCGCTGACCGAGTTGGGCGTGACGCAGTTCCTCGATGTCGGCACCGGCATCCCCACCGAGCCGAACCTGCACCAGGTGGCGCAGGCGCCGACGCCCGAAGCGCGGGTGGTCTACGTGGACAACGACCCGATCGTGCTGACCCATGCCCGCGCCCTGCTCACCGGCACGCCGGAGGGCCGCACCGCGTACGTCGACGCCGACCTGAAGGACCCCGCGGCGATCTTGTCCGCGCCCGAACTCCGCGAGACCCTGGACCTGGAGCGCCCCGTGGCGCTGAGCCTGGTCGCCGTGCTGCATTTCCTGGCCGACGAGCAGGACCCCTACGGGATCGTCGAGACATTGATGGATGCTCTCGCGCCGGGATCGTTCCTCGTGGTCTCGCACATCACCGCCGACCTCGAACCGGAGATGATGACCGACGCACTCGACGTGTACCGGCAGAGCGGGGTCTATGCCCAGACGCGCACGCGGGACGAATTCGCCCGCTTCTTCACCGGGTTGGAACTATTGGACCCGGGAATCGTCGTCACCAATCAATGGCGTCCGCAGGGCGAGTCGCCGTCTTGGCTCGACTCGCAAGTGAACTGCTGGAGCGCGGTCGGCCGTAAGGTGTGGTAGGCGGACCTTCCCGGGGCAGGAATCACGGAGGCTCGGTGCTCGTGAGTCCTGCCCCGCGTGATCAGCTCAGGGCCGGGAGCACTTCGCGTTCGAAGAGTTCGATGCCGGAGGTGTCGTAGGCGGCTTCGGGGAAGTTGAAGATGGCGTAGCCGAGGCCGAGGTCGCGGACCCGGCGCAGGTTCTCGGCGATCTGCTCGGGGGTGCCGGTGGCGGCGCCGCTGTTGTACAGCTGCTCGAAGTAGGACTTGGCCGCGTCGGCGCCGATGACGGGCGTCAGGCGGGCTTTCAGCGCCTCCAGGCGATCCTCTACTTCGGCCTGCGTGGAGCCGATGACGACATTGAAGTTGGAACTGCGGACGATCGCGTCGAAGTCGGTGCCGACGTCGGCGCAATGCGCGCGCAGCACCTCGGACTTGTGGGTGAACTCGTCGGGATTGCCGCTGAAGTTGGTGTACTGGGCGTATTTCGCCGCGATGCGCAGCGTCTTCTTCTCGCCTCCACCAGCGATCCACAGCGGAATCCCGCCCTGCTGGAGGGGAAGCGGGCGCACGATCGCGCCGTCCACCTGGTAGTACTTGCCGTCGAGGGTGGCCGAACCGGTGGTCCACGCCTGCCGGAAGATCTGCACGCCTTCGTCGAGGCGGCCCAGCCGTTCGCCCGCGGACGGGAATCCGTAGCCGTAGGCGCGCCACTCGTGTTCGTACCAGCCACCGCCGATGCCCATCTCGACGCGTCCGCCGGAGATCAGGTCGACCGTCGCGGCCACCTTGGCCAGATAGGCCGGGTTGCGGTAGCTGATCGCGGTACACATCTGGCCCAAGCGGATACGCGAGGTGGTCGCGGCGAACGCCGACATCAGCGACCACGCTTCGTGCGTCGCCTCCTCGGTGGGCACCGGAACGGTGTGGAAGTGGTCGTACACCCACAGCGATTCCCACACCGGGTTCGCATCGGCGCGCTGGGCGAGGTCTCGCATCACCCCCCATTGGTCCGCCGGATCGATGCCCACCAGATCGAGCCGCCAACCCTGCGGGACGAAGATGCCGAAGCGCACGAATATCTCCTTCGTGTGTACCCGAAACGGCCGCGGCGAGCGCCGCGGCCTCTACCTCACTGTTACCAGTGCGCCGCGCGCTGGCAACCGTTCGGCGCTCGACGCATCGAATTGATGCGATCGCCCTAACCGAATGGGCCATTCCGGAAGGCTGCTCACCAACAGAATTCGCTGGCGATATATGGAGGGCGAATGTCGCACGCTGGAACAAAGAAAACGCAGCCTCGGCTCGGCGTCGATTTCGGCCGGGTCATCCAGGGGGCCGCTCTAGCGCCCGGGGACGAGGACACGGTGTTCCTCTCCGGCGGGCTCGAGGAGGCGCTGCGCACGCCGCCCAGCGTGGGCGCTTTCGAGGTACTGCCGCGCCTGGTCCGGCGGTTCGAGGGGCGCGCCTGGGTGATTTCCAAATGTGGCCCGCGGATCGAGCAGCGCACCCGCCAGTGGCTCGATCACCACGACTTCTACGACCGCACCGGGATCGCCCGGGAGAACGTGCGCTTCTGCCGTGCCCGGGCGGACAAGGCGGTGCACTGCGCCGAACTCGGCATCACGCACATGATCGACGATCGCGTCGACGTTCACCGTGCGCTGCGTGAGGTAGTGCCGCACCGATTGCTGTTCGGCGCGCAGTCGGAGCCGGTCCCCGAGTGGGTGCGACACGTCCCGACCTGGGAGGACGCGGAGCGGGCCGTGCTGGAGACGACGGATCGGTTTCCGCGGGCGCACCTGTAGTCCGGTGCGCGGGGCCGGGAGCCGGTTTCCGGTTCGAGCGCTTCGGCTCGCGTGCTGTGACCGCACGAAATCGGCCGGGAGCTCGCGCGCCCGGCCGATCGCGTCTGTTCGATCCCTACGCGCCGGTGAACTTCTCACCGGCGACGGACTTCGACGGCTCACCGTCGACGCCGACCGGGATATCGCCCTCGAGGGTGGTGCGGTACAGCACCCGGGTGACATCGAGGTGGTCCAGATCGCTCGGGGCGAGATGCGCGGTGACCCGGTTGTCCCAGAACGCGATGCTGCCCTTCTGCCAGCGGAAGCGGACCGTGTAGGCGGGGTGGGTGACCTCGTCGAACAGCAGCTTCAACACCGCGTCGCTCTGGCTCGGGGTGAGCCCGACGATCCGGGTGGTGAAGCCGGGGTTGACGAACAGCGCCCGCTCACCGGTCACCGGGTGCACCCGGACGACCGGGTGCTCGGTGACCAGCGGCGCGGCCGCGACCTTCTTCGCGTAGTCGCTGTCGGAGTTCCAGGCCGGCCTGTTGCCGCCGAAGCGGTGCTCGGCGCGCAGCCCTTCGGCGAAGCGCTTGAGCGACTCGGGCAGGTTCTCGTAGGCGGCGACGAGGTTCGTCCAGCCGGTGTCGCCGCCGCGCTCCGGGGCGATCTCGGCGCGCAGAATGGAGGCCGCGGGCGGGTTGATCAGCGCGGAGACATCGGTGTGCCAGTGGTTGGTGTAGCTGTGCTTGCGCACACCGAACCGCTTCTCGTACAGCCGGCTGTCGACCGCGAGGATCTCCGGGTACTCCGTCGGCGCGTCGTCGTCGTACGGGTGCGACGGCGTGACCGCGCCGAAGCGGCGGGAGAAGGCGATCTGCTGTGCGTGATCGATGTGCTGATCGCGGAAGAACAGCACCTTGTAGGTGTGCAGCGCGTCGGTGATGGCCTCGACCTGCTGGTCGGTCAGCGACTCACGGAGATCGACGCCGGAGATCTCGGCGCCGATGTGCCCGGCGACGGGAGCGACGTGCACCGCGCCATCGGTAGCGGTCGAGACGGGGGATTCGTGTACAGCGGTCATCGGAAGAACTCATTTCGGATCAGAGGATCGGGCCGGCGGCAACCGGAGATGCGGGGTCTGCGGCAAGGCGACAAGCGCTGCCGCAGACGCGCATGAAGTCGACGACGCGACGTTTGGTCAGCGCCTGCACGACGACTGCCTTCCGAGCGCGGGGTGGGCGGGCATGGTTATCAGGCGTTCGCCGGGGCGCGCCACCGCGACAGGCGGCGTTCCAGGGCGACCAGCAGGCCGTTGAAGGCGAGGCCGAGCAGCGAGATGGCGAGGATGCCCGCGTACATGTTCGGGATCGCGAAGTTCTGCTGCGCGGCGGTGATCAGATAGCCGAGACCGGCTCTGGCTCCGAACATCTCGGCGGCCAGCAGCACGAGGATCGAGCTGGCGGCGGCCATCCGCAGGCCGGTGAAGATGGACGGCAGCGCCGCGGGCAGGATCACCTTCTGGAACAGCCGCAACGGCGAGAAACCGAGGGAGGCGGCGGATTTGACGAGCAGCGGATCGACGGTGCGCACGCCGGTGATGGTGTTCAGCAGAATCGGGAAGAAGCTCGCATAGACGACGATGGCGACCTTCGAGGTCTCGCCGATGCCCAGGATCAGCAGGAACACCGGCAGCAACGCCAGCGCCGCGGTGTTGCGGAACAGTTCGAGAATCGGGTTCAGGAAGTCCGCGACCGGCTTGTACCAGGCGATCGCGATGCCCACCGGAATGCCGGCTACCAACGCGAGCGAGTACCCGGCCAGCGAACGGTTCAGGCTCGCGGAGATGTGGGTCCACATCTCCCCGCTCGCCACCAGGTCGGCGAACGCCTGGGCGACCACCGAGAACGGCGGCAGGAATACCTCGTCCACCAGGCCGAGGGTCGGGGCGAGCTGCCACAGCAGCAGGAACAGGGCGATGACGACGGTCGGTTTGAACACCCGCCAGGCCAACCGGCTCACCGCGCGGATGGCTTGTGTTCCGGCGGAGGGCGCGGTCTCGGCCCTGCGCACCTGGGCGGGCCGGGCCTGCGCGGCCGCGCTCTCCCGTACCGGCCGCTCGCTCAGCTGAATGGCACTAGACATTGGCCGTCCTCTCGGTGGTGGATTCGACGTCGGCCGTGTGGTCGGACAAGGACTTCAGTTCCAGGCTCGCGGCCCGCTGGACCTCGCTGTGCAGCAGCGTCCAGATCTCGTGGCGGTAATCCCGGAAGCGTTCGGAGGAGCGGATGTCGTCGTCGGTTTCCCGGTCGATCTCGACGTCGACGATGGCCTTGATCCGCCCGGGTCGTGAGGTCAGCACGGCCACCCGCTGGCCCAGGTACACCGCCTCATCGATGCCGTGGGTGATGAACAGGACGGTCTTGCCGGTGGCCCGCCAGATGCGCAACAGTTCGTCCTGCAACGACTCCCGGGTCTGCGCGTCGAGCGCGGCGAACGGCTCGTCCATCAGCAGCACCTCGGGATCGAACGCGAGACTGCGCGCGATCGCGACGCGCTGTTTCATGCCGCCGGACAGCTCGTGCGGGTAGCGGTCGCCGAAACCGGCTAGCCCGACCAGCTCCAGATAGTGCTCGGCGAGTTCGCGGCGCGCCTTGCGTCGTAAACCCTTGGCCTCCAGCCCGAATTCGATGTTGGACCGGGCCGTCCGCCATGGCAGCAGCGCGTACTGCTGGAAGACGACGCCGCGATCCAGGCCGGGGCCGGTGATCGGCTTGCCGTCCAGCAGGATCTCACCGGAGCTGGGCTTGCTCAGCCCGCCCAGCAGGTCCAGCAGCGTGGACTTGCCCGAACCACTCGGGCCGACCAGCACCAGGAATTCGCCCTCGCGCAGCTCCAGCGAGATGTCGTCGAGCGCGGTGAATCGCTCGTGCGAGCCGCGCACCGCGAACTGCTTGCTCACTCCGGTGAGCGACAGTTTCGTCGCCGTCGTGGTCATTTCGCGGCCACCACCTCTCCGGTAGGCCCGGCCTCCGGCTTGTACTTGCCGTTGGCGTAGGGGTTGAACTTGTTGGTGAACAGATCCGCTGCCTTCAACTTGCCGTTCGGCAGTTCGCCGTTGCGCACCAGCCAGTCGATCCAGATCTGCAGTTCCTTGTCCGCGACCACCGCACCCGGCACCGGGATTCCGGAGCTGAGCCAGTACGGCACCAAGTTGGTGTTCTCGTTGCGGCCGCGCTTGTTGATGATCTGGGTGAACCGCTCGCGCACCTGCTCGCGGGGCGTCACCTGGAGCCAGCGGATAGCGCGTGCGGTGCCCTGCACGAAGTCCTCCACCGCTTCGGGATTCTTGGCGATGTAGTCGTTGCGGAAGACATAGGTGCCGTAGTCGAACGTGCCGAAGATGGCTTTGTCGGTGTAGAGCGGGTGGATGCCGCCGCGCTGGAGGGCGGTGTCCCGGAAGACGCTACCCAAGGCCGCGACGTCGACCTGTCCCTTGCGCAGCGCCTCCTCGGTGTTGGCCGGCGGCACGACGATCAGTTGCACCTGCTTGATCTCGTCTTCGGTCAGGCCTTGCTGATGCAGCCACTCCCTGGTGATGAATTCGTGGTGCGCGCCGAGGGTGTTGACCGCGACCTTCTTGCCGATCAGATCGCGCGGCGAGTTGATGCCGGAATCGTCACGCACGTAGTAACCGGTGAACGACTGCTCGTCCGCGCCATAGGAACTGAGCACGGAGGTGACCTTCGCGCCGCCCGCGATCAGCTTGACCACCGCGCCGTTGAACGCGCTGCCGAACTCGACTTGGTTCGTCGCCGCAGCCTGGATGTTGGCGGGGCCACTGGTGGTGTCGCCTTCCCAATGCAGGCTGACCTTGCTGAAATAGCCTAGGTCGTCGGCCAATTCGAAGGCGCTCACCTGCCCGGTGGAGCCTTGGTAGCGCAGCACGGTCTTGCCGTCCGCGGTCTTGGCGGGTGCGGACTCGCCGCAGCCGGTGAGCACGGACAGCCCGGTGAGCACCGCTACGGCGGCGGAGAGAGCGCGGGCGACGCGCCGGGACGAGGTGGGGAAAGGCATTGTTGTTCTTTCGAAGACGAGAAGACGCCGTGCGATTCGACGCTCGGCGTCCGGAGACACCACAGCGGGAGCGATGCGGCGGTGGACGACCGTGCGGGATCCGGTCGGAAACGGGGGCCGCGTTGCCTCAGCGGCAACAGATTCCGTGCGGAACGCGCATGAAGTCGACCGCGCGACGGCGGATCAGGGCGGTGGCTGTCGACACTTCGAAACTTTCGTGAGCTGTACTGGTGCCTGCGTGCGCCGATGTTGTTTCGGCACTTGCCTGGCAAACACTGTCCCGGTTCCCAAGCGTGGGAGCAACAGTTCGACGCCGACTGCGTATAACCCTGTTTTACGGTGGCCGATGGACTACGAAGGGGTCAGGCTGACGCGCGGTAACGCATTGCCCGGTTCCGGTCGTCCCGGCGGTCGTCGCTTGCGCTGCGAACGAGTCGCGTCGCGGTTTCCCGGTGCTGAGGTCTCGTATGACGCGCGGACCCCGGTGTGGAGCGGCTTCGGTCACAACACCCTGTCGTAAGGTGATCATCGTCTACGAAGCGATGTAAGCTGCACGAGGACATTTTCGTGTCCGTGAGATGTTGATCCGAACGGTGCGGATATCCGAGTTCCGCGGCGGCGACGAGAGGGAGGTGGGGTAGCGATGCGCAGCGAACCTCCCAGTCGAAGGCCGCGCGGCGCCGCCCCTTCGCATTCCTAGTCAGGTCGCGACGGCAGGGGCCGGCGCCCGCGGTGTGAATTTCGAGCTCTCCGTTCACTCACGCATGTGCTGAGGTCCTCTCATGTCGCAGACCGACATCATCGAAGTACGTCCGACGCTGTCCGAATCCCTCCAGGACATCGTCGAAACCCGCCGCGTGGACGCCGCGCTGGACTGGCTCGGCAACCACCCGCCGCACGTCATCGCCGATCAACTCGCCCGGATGGATGCCGTGCGGGCCGGGATGGCGTTCCGCCTGCTCGACAAAGACCTGGCGCTGGCCGTCTTCGAGGAACTCGAGCCGGTGGACCAGCAGCAGATCCTGCAGGGGCTGCGCGATCAGAGCTTCCGCGACCTGGTCGAGGGCATGGCGCCCGACGACCGCGCCCGAATGCTGCGCGAGGCGCCCGCCAAGGTCGCCAAGAAGGCGCTGGCCGGGCTGAGCCCGCGCGAGCGGCGGATGACCGCGAGCCTGCTCGGCTACCCGGAGGGGTCCGCGGGGCAGTACATGACGCCGGAGGTGGTGGCGCTGCCGCGTGACCTCACGGTGGCCGAAGCGCTCGGCATGGTGCGGGCCAAGGGCGGCAACGCCGAGACGGTGTACACGCTGCCCGTCGTCGACGCGGGCAGGCGGCTGACCGGCATCGTCGAGCTGCGCGAACTGGTGCTCAGCAAGCCGGAGACGATGGTGTCGGAGCTGGTCGTCACCGAGCCCGCCTTCGCGCGCGCCACCGACGCCGCGGAGAAGGCGGCCCGCTTGATGCGCGAGACCAACGACATCAACCTGCCGGTGGTGGACAGCGAGGACCGGCTGGTCGGCCTGCTGACCATCGATGACGCGGTCGAGGTGATCGAGGCCGCCGACAGCGAGGACGTCGCGTTGCAGGCGGGGTCCGCGCCGTGGGAAGGCCACTACATGGCCGCCGGGGTGTTCCAGCTGGCACGCTACCGCGCGCTGTGGCTGCTGCTGTTGCTGTTCGCGGCGACCCTCACGGTGAGCGTGACGGACTTCTTCGAGGGCACTTTGCAGCAGGCGGCGCATCTGGCGCTGTTCATCCCGCTGCTGATCGGCGCGGGCGGCAACGCGGGCGCGCAGGCCGCCACCGCCTGCGTGCGCGCGGTGGCGGTCGGCGAGGTCCGGGTGTCGGACCTGTTCCGGGTGATCTGGCGGGAATGCCGGGTAGGTCTGGTGCTGGGATCACTGCTGGCGTCCGTCGGCCTGGCCATCGGGGCCTTGTTCGTCGGTCCGCGCATCGCACTGGTCGTCGGGATCACACTGGTCCTGATCTGCGGCTGGGCCGCCACCATCGGCGGCACCATGCCCCTGCTGGCCAAGAAACTGCGCATCGACCCCGCGGTCGTCTCCGCCCCGATGGTCACCACCCTGGTCGACGCCACCGGGCTGATCATCTACTTCACCACGGCCAAACTGGTCCTCGGTATCTGAGGGCGCGGTGTGCTCGACGATCGCCCTACGGAAAGAGCGTGAGTACTTGGCGCACAACATCTTCGAGGGCCCCGTCAGCTTTGCCGGTGAGCGAGATGGCGGGTAGGCGCGGCCCGAGCGAACCGCGGTTCTCCGATGCGAGCGGCGGTCCGACCGCGACGTTGTAGAACCGCAGTTCTTCGGCGGCATCTCGGTAGACGGTGCGGTCGCCGACGGTGAAAGCCGGACTGCCCGCGGTGACCAGCGACTCCGCGCTGTATTCGTACGCGAGACGAATCTCGTCGCCGTGATACGAGAACGTACAGCTGGAGACTCGCTGTTGCGCGGGTTCCGCCGTGACGCCGAGCCGCGGCAGCACCGCGCAGGGGTCGGCGCCGGTCAGCACGGTGGTGATCGTTTCCGCCGCGCTGGCCTGACGTGGCTCCCGCTTCCATTCGGATACCGCCGTGGTGATCAGTGACTTGGCGATCGGGCACGGCTCGACCCCCAAGGGCGTGTCCACCCACAGGCCGATCGCGGCGAAGGAGGGGAAGCGTGCGGTGGCCGAACAGGAGCGCTGGACGAGTTGCCCGGCCTGTTCGGCGCTCAGTGTGTCCTTGTCCGCCAGCAAGGTGATGGTCACGTCGCCGAGTCGCTCGGTGGTACCCCGATCGTTCTTCACTTCCGGCGCCGGTCCCCCCATGGCCCAGCGGACGGATTTTCCCTTGTAGCGTTCCGAGCTGTCGAGTTCGGCCCTGCACGAGTTCAGCCCGTCGGTGCCGACGGTGCGCAATTGCCCGACTTCGGCCAGTTCGGCTCGAGGCAGCAACGCGCAGGTGTCCATCGCGCGCATGCGGCGCAGCACTTCCAGACGCTGGTCGTCGGTCTGCGGCACGGTCGACCAGAAGGATCCGTCACCGGTCTGCGGAGTCGCCGCCGGACCGTCGTCCTGACACGCGGCAGCGGTCAACAGCACCGCCGCGATCAGAGCCAGTCGTCGGTACATCGAGAACCCCCCTCTTCGGATCGAAATACAGTTGTGGCGCGGAGTCTTCGCCGCCGGGTCGGCGATTGGAGACAAGGCGAGGGCCCGGCATCGCTGCCGGGCCCCGTTGTCCCACACCATAACTGATGGTTCAGAACTCCCAGTCTTCGTCCTCGGTGTTGACGGCCTTGCCGATGACGTAACTCGAGCCGGAGCCGGAGAAGAAGTCGTGGTTCTCGTCGGCGTTGGGCGACAGCGCCGAGAGGATGGCCGGGTTCACCTCGGTTTCGTCCTTGGGGAACAGGCCCTCGTAGCCGAGGTTCATCAGCGCCTTGTTGGCGTTGTAGCGCAGGAACTTCTTCACATCCTCGGTGAGGCCGACCTCGTCGTAGAGATCCTGGGTGTAGTCGACCTCGTTGTCGTAGAGCTCGAACAGCAGCTCGAAGGTGTAGTTCTTGAGCTCGTCGCGCTCGGCCTGGGTGACCTGCTCCAGGCCCTTCTGGTACTTGTAGCCGATGTAGTAACCGTGGACCGCTTCGTCCCGGATGATCAGCCGGATCATGTCGGCGGTGTTGGTGAGCTTGGCCCGCGACGACCAGTGCATGGGCAGGTAGAAGCCGGAGTAGAACAGGAAGCTCTCCAGCAGCGTGGAGGCGACCTTGCGCTTGAGCGGATCGTCGCCCCGGTAGTACTCCAGCACGATCTCGGCCTTGCGCTGGAGGTTGCGGTTCTCCTCCGACCAGCGGAACGCCTCGTCGATCTCGCGCGTGGAGCACAGCGTGGAGAAGATCGAGCTGTAGCTCTTGGCGTGCACCGACTCCATGAACGCGATGTTGGTGAGCACCGCCTCTTCGTGCGGGGTGAGCGCGTCCGGGATCAGGCTCACCGCGCCGACCGTGCCCTGGATGGTGTCCAGCAGGGTCAGGCCGGTGAAGACCCGCATGGTCAGTTGCTTCTCGTCGGCGGTCAGGGTGTTCCACGACGGAATGTCGTTGGAGACCGGGACCTTCTCCGGCAGCCAGAAGTTGCCGGTCAGCCGGTCCCAGACCTCGGCGTCCTTTTCGTCGGGCACCCGATTCCAGTTGATGGCCGACACCCGATCGATCAGTTTCATCCTGCCTCCACGCCTTTCCCGAGCACCTGTCGTCACGGAATGTCTACCCTCGGGACACTACTCCTTGTGGCCGACATGTCCGCTCAGCACAACACCTTGTGTCGCCGCGGCAGGCGTCTACGTCGGGAAGAACGCTGTGACGCGCCGCGCGCGGCCCCCTATTGTGCGGCAAGCGGTGAGCCGCCGTGGCTCGGCCCCTGGCCCGTGGCGGTCGGGCACGGGGCCGCCGGTCACCGCGGCGGGCGACCGCCGGGTGCGCCGCCGCCGGGTGCGCCGGGCGGGCGCCCACCGGACTGCGGCCCGGCACCGTTGTCCGGCTGCGTGTTCTGTGATTTCTCGGCGACGCCCACGGTGAGCGCCACCCGCAGCCCGGAGGACGGCGTGCCCGTCACGGTGGCCAGTTCCGCGTCCCAGCCGTCGCCGAAGACGTTGTCGGAGGCCAGCGTGACCTGCGAAAGGTTGGTGACGCTGCGCGCGTAGCCGGAGTCGTGGGCGAACACCGCCTCGCAGATGTCCTGGGGCAGGGCGATCTGCGAGGTCAAACGGGCGTTCTGGCCCGCGACCGCGGTCTGCAGCGAGTCGTAGACCTCGAAATGGATGTGCGGCCACCGGCCCGAGTAGCAGGCGGGGAAGATCGAGGTGAAGGTCACCTTGCCGTCGTCGCCCGCCACCTGCACGCCGCGCAGATAGTTCTGCTCGGTGATGCCGCTGCTGTAGAGCGAGTAGCTGCCATCCCGGTCGCAGTGCCACACGTACACTGCCATGCCCGCCCCCGCGGCGCCGTTCTTCGCCAAGTCGCGCAGCGTCAGCTCGAGTGTCATCGGGACGCCCTGCGCGACATCGGAATAAGAGCCGAACGAGGTCGTGATGTCACTGCGCACCACGCCGGATTCGATGAGGATGTTGGGTCCGTTCGATCCGTCGCCCGGGTACGGACCCGCGGTCTCCTGCGGGGCGGCGGTGGTGCCGCCGAATTGCGTGGCGGTGGCGGACGCCGTCGCAGTGGCCGTGGCCGCGGTGTCGTTCGAGCCCGACGCGCAACCGGCCGCGACCGCCGCCGCGCCCGCGGTCGCCCCGAGGAAGAACAGGGCGCGGCGGCGCGACACCATCACCTTCATGTCATGTGCGAGGCCGAGATCGTGCTCGTGCGCCTCGCCGCGTCGTTCGCCCACTGTGTGCCCTTTCGTTCGTCGACATCGTCCTCGGCGACGTTAGGAACGGGCGCTGCTGTCCGGCTGGGTTCACGCTGGGAGTTCGCTGTGCGGCTCAGCGCCTGCTGGCCCTGCGATATCCGATGCTCGCGGGCACCGCGAACACGACGATCGCGCCGAGCGACCACACGGCGGTCAGGGTGAGCGGGCGGGCGAGCGGTCCCCCGTAGGCGAGCGCGCGCATGGCGTCGACTCCCACCGACATGGGCTGGTTGTGCACCACCGGCTGGATCCATTTCGGGAACGCGACCAGCGGCACGAAGCCGGTGCTGAAGAACATCATCAGTGAGGTGAGGATCGTGATGCTCTCCACCAGAGTCGATTTCGCGGTGAACACGGCGACCGAGGTGACGATGGTGGCGAATGCCACGCCGAAGAACGTCGGGAGGACCAGGAAGACGATCGTCGCCGCGACACCCTCGTGGAAGCGGAACCCGAGCACGAAGCCCACCAGCACGACGGAGACGGTGCACGCGAAGATGCGGCAGCCCTCGGCGAGCACCCGCGAGGCGAGTCCGGAGGCACGGTGCACGGGCAGCACCCAGAAGCGGGCCAGCAGGCCCGCGTCACGTTCGCGGCCGAGCAGGACACCTCCAGCGACCGCACCGGAGAGCGCGCCGACCAGAGCGACCAAGGGCACCGAGCCGTACAGCGCGCTCTCGCCGGTGAACTTCCGGATCTGCCCGCCGATGACGGTGTTCAGCATGATCAGCAGTAGGCACGGGATGATCAGCGTCTCCAACAGCGTGACCGGGTTGCGCGCCCAGCGCAGCAGCAGTCGATGGGTCTGGATCAGCGTGTGCCGCACCAGTGCCGACCCCGATATCTCCGAGCCGGTGAGCAACTCGTCCGAGTGTTCGGTCAACAGTGCCATCACGCCCTCCTCGAGCTCAGTCGCATCGACAGCAGGACGGAGGTGGCCAGATAGCCCAGCGCCCAGACCAACGGCGGACCCATCAGCGACCAGGTCACCTCACCCGCGTTCGGTCCCTTGTCCCCGGCCAACGCCCGCAAGGCGATGGCCCACTGCGACACCGGCTGATTGCGCACGAACGGCTGCACCCATTCCGGGAACTGATCGGCAGGCGCGATGCCGGTGGACAGCATGCCCAGGATCAGCGGCGGCAACACCAGCGCCTGTGCCGTCGCCTCCGGGTTGTGCGACAAGGTGCCGATCACATCCCCGCCCCAGATCAGCGCGATCCCGACGAGCACCGAGAACAACACGAAGCCGACTGTGTGGGCGGGGCTGAGGTAGAAGCGGAACCCGATGACGTATCCGCAGATCAATCCGCTGATCAAGGCGATGATCAGGCGGAAGACGCTGCCGGCCAGGCGCGCGGTGACCGGGACCAGCGGGCCGATCGGCATCGAGCCGAAACGCCGGTTCAGCCCGGCCACCGAATCGGTGGCGGCGCGGAAGGCCGCCGAGACCGCGGTGAACGCGGCGGCCTGCAGGATGACCAGCGGCATCATGTACTGCGCGTAGCTGCTGAATCCCGTGCCGATGACGGTCATGATGGTCTTCAGCGGGATGAAGAAGCTGGCGGTGAACGTCACGGGCGCGAGCACCGAGGTGAGCACCTCGCCGGTTCGCATCGACGGTGCGATCAACCGGGTGGTCAGCACCCACCACTGCTGCGGCCGCAGCGGCGTCGCACGGGTCTGGCTGAGCCAGGTCGCCGCCGCCGTCACGACGCGGCCTCCCGCCGTGCGATCTCTTCCGTCGTCGCCAGATGCCCGGTCAGCTGGAGGAATACGTCGTCGAGCGAGGGCCGACGCAGTGCGACGTCCACGAGATCGAAGCCCGCGCTGTCCAGCCTGCGCAGCGCCTCCAGCAGTGTCTTCGCCCCGTCCGGGGCCGGTATGGCGATCCGATCGGAATCGGGACCGAGCGCGTCCCGATTCTCCTGCGGCAACAGGTGGCCCAGCGCGGCGGCGATAGCGGGCAGGTCCCGCAGATTCAGTGGCACCACCTCGCAGTAGCTGCCGCCGGTGCGCGCCTTCAGCTCGTCGGCGGTGCCCTGGGCGATCACCACGCCGTGATCGATGACGATGATCCGGTCGCTGAGCGCGTCGGCCTCCTCCAGGTACTGGGTGGTGAGCAGGGTGGTGATGCCCGCCTTCTTGAAGCCGGCGACCAGATCCCACACCCCCTGCCTGCTGCGCGGATCCAGGCCGGTGGTCGGCTCGTCCAGGAACACCACGTCGGGCCGCACGACCAGACCGCAGGCGATGTCGATGCGCCTGCGCATGCCGCCGGAGTAGGTGCCGACCCGGCGGCCCGCCGCGCGTTCGAGGTCGAACTCGGCGAGCAGTTCGTCCGCGCGGGCGCGGGCGGTCCGCTTGCGCAGGCCCATCAGCCTGCCGAACATCACCAGGTTCTCGTAGCCGCTGAGCATGTCGTCCAGCGCGGCGTACTGGCCGGTCAGCATGATGCTGCGGCGGACAGCCGCGGGATCGGCCAGCACGTCGTACCCGGCGACCGTCGCCCGGCCGCGATCCGGCCGGACCAGTGTGGACAGCACGTTCACCATGGTGGTCTTGCCCGCGCCGTTCGGTCCCAGAATGCCGAGCACCTCGCCCGGCTCGGCCGCGAAGTCGACTCCGCGCAATGCCTTGACCGCGCCGAAGGATTTCTCGATCCCTTCGACTACGACTCCTTGGTCGGAATTCATCCTCGGCCTCCCAGATGTGCATCGAGCACGCGCGCGACGACCGGCAGCACGTGCGGCGCGGTCAGTTCGTCGTGGGTCGCCTCGATGTCGTGGTTGATGATCTCGCCGGTCACGTACGGCCCCCAGCCGTCCGGACCGAAGATGTCGGAGGTGTCGACGATCGCGCTGAAGTACACGATGTCGCCGTCGAACACCGGGCGGCGGTAACCGGTTCTGGTCCGCGCGGCGGCGTTGTAGGACGCGGCCATGCGCTCCAGCGTCGCGGCGTCGATCAGCGACACGCCGAGCCGTTCGCGGATCAGATCGGCCGCCTGCTGCGCGGTCGCGTCCGCGGGGACGTCGTGGATGCCGAACACCGCGCCGAAGGTGTTCACGAACGAGCCCGCGGTGAGCCGTTCGATACTGTCGCCGTCGATGTCGGCGGTGTCGGCGTCCAGCAGCGCGACCACGCCCACCTCGGCGCCTTCGGCCTTCAGCTTCGCCGCCGCCGCGTGGGCGATGAGACCGCCGAACGACCAGCCGAGCAGGTGGTACGGCCCCTCGGGTTGCAGGGTCCGGATCTCCCGCACGTACCGCTCGGCGAACTCGTCGATGGAGCGCGCGGGCGGTTCGTGGCCGCCGAGGTCGGGCGCTTGCAGCCCGTAGATCGGGCGGCCGGGTGCGAGCGCGTCGGCGAATCCCAGGTAGGTCCACGACATCCCGGACGACGGGTGGATGCAGAACAGCGCGGGTTGCTCGCCCCCGAGCCGGATCGGCAGCACCACGTCCAGCCCGAGGCCGCCCGCCGCGGGCACGGCCGGAGACGCCGTGGCCGCCGCTTCTTCCTCGGCGGCGGTCCGCGCCGCCGGGGTATGGGCGAACCGGGCCGCGGCGCTCAGGGCGTCGATCCACAGATCGGCCAGTTCGGCGACCTCGTCCTGGTCGAGCAGCGTGGACGGGAAGCCGAAGCTCGCCCGCAACCGGTCGCCGATCACGACCGCGTTCACGTCGATCGCCGATTGCAGCGGCACGCCGGGGTCTTCGGCGACGTGCACGTCGCCCAGTTCGTCGGTCGGCAGCCAGCCCAGGCCCTCGAGTCCGGCCGGGATGTCCCCGGTGGAGTAGCGGCCCAGGTAGTTGAAGCCGACCCGGCCCGGCAGCCGCCGCGGCAACTGGCGCGCGGTCTCGGCGTTGAGATAGCGCAGCAGGCCGAAGCCGATGCCTTTGTCGGGCACCGCGAGCAACTGGTGCTTCACGGCGCGGATCGCGGCGCCCAACGCGGGTCCACCGGCCAGCGCGTCGTCGATGTCGATCTGTGCCAGATCGAGGCGCACCGGGTAGATGCTGGTGAACCAGCCGACGGTGCGGGACAGATCGGCGCCGGGCACCACTTCTTCCTGACGGCCGTGACCTTCCAGGCGCAGCAGCGCCGACGGGTCACCGGCGCGCCAGCGCACCAGGGCCAGCGCCAAGGTGGCCAGCAGCGTGTCGTTGACGCTGCCCTGGAACAAGCCGGGCAGGGTGGTGAGCAGCGCGGTGGTGACCTCGGCGGACACCTCTCGCTCGACCATGCGCAGCGTGCCGGTCCGGTCGACGGCGGGATCGAGTTCCCGGCCCCCGATCAGCGGGTCGGGTCCGGCGAGCACGTCGTGCCAGTACGCCAATTCGGCGACCCGCTGTTCGGAGTGCGCCTCCTCGGTCAGCGCGTGGGCCCACCGGCGCATCGAGGTTCCGGTCTCCGCCAGCACCGGGGTGGCGCCCGCCGACACCTGGGCCCACGCGGCCACCAGGTCCGGGATCAGGATGCGCCAGGACACCCCGTCGATCACCAAGTGGTGCGTCAGCACGATCAACCGGCCCGATCGGGTGCGCGAGCCCGCGTCGCCGACCGGGTCGAGCCAGATGAATTGCAGCACCGTGCCGTTGGCCGGGTCGAGCCGGTCGGCGGCGGCGTCCAGCTCCGTCATGGCGAACTCGTGCAGTTCGATCGGGTCGACGGCGGTGAACTCGACGCGGTGCACCAGCGCGTCCACGTCGACCGATCCGGGGGAGCCGACCAGTATGCGCGGGCCGTCCGCGCCGTCGGTCACCAGCCGGGCGCGCAGCATGTCGTGCCGGTCCACCGCGGCGGCGAGCACGGTGACGATCTGGGACCGCTCGATGCCGACCGGTAGCTCCAGGACCGCCGTCTGGGCGAAGCGGTCGTGGTTTCCGCCGCGCTCCAGCATGTAGTGCGCGATCGGCGTGAGCGGCAGTTCGCCGACGCCGCCGCCGGGCAGCTCGTCCAACGTCACCGCGGCGCCCGCCGCGTCGACGGCCGCGGCCAGCGCCGCCACCGTGCGGTGCTCGAACACCTGCAGCGGGGTGCAGGTGATGCCCTGCTGCTTGGCGCGCGACACCAGCTGGATCGCCAGGATGCTGTCGCCGCCCAGCGCGAAGAAAGAGTCGTCGGCGCCCACCCGCGCCACCCCCAGCAACTCGCCGAAGATCGCGGCCAGCTGCTGTTCGGTCGGCGTTTCGGGCGCGCGGTACTCGGTGCGGTCGGCGCGGAACTCCGGCGCGGGCAGCGCCTTGCGGTCCAGCTTGCCGACCGCGTTGAGCGGGATCTCGTCCAGCACGACGAACGCCGAGGGCACCATATAGCCGGGCAGGATGTCGGCGGCGAAGGCGCGCACCTTCGCCACGTCCAGCTCGGAGCCGGGCGTGCGGACCAGGTAGGCGGCCAGCGCGGTGGCCCCGGTGGGGCCGGGTACGCCGAGCGTCACCGCGAAGTCCACGCCGTCGGCGCGGCCGAGCACCGCGTCGATCTCGCCCAGCTCGATCCGCTGTCCGCGCACTTTGACCTGGAAGTCGGTGCGGCCCAGGTACTCCAGTTCGGGTCCGGAGTCGCCGCGGATCCAGCGCACCAGATCGCCGGTGCGATACATCCGTTCACCCGCCGTGCCGAAGGGACCGGCGACGAAGCGGGCAGCGGTCAGACTCGGCCGCGCGTGGTACCCGCGCGCCAGCGACGGCCCGGCGAGATACAGTTCGCCCGCCACGCCGAACGGGACCGGGCGCAACCGGTCGTCGAGGACCAGCACCTGCGCGCCCTGCACCGGCGTGCCGATGGTTACCGGGGCGCCCACCGCCAGCGGCGCGGAACCTGTTGCCCAGATGGTCGATTCGGTGGGGCCGTACAGGTTGACCATGGTGCGTCCGGTGGCCCAGCGCTCGACCAGTTCCGCGCCGACCGCCTCGCCTGCCACCGCGAGCACCCGGACGCTGGTCACCTCGGCGGGGTCGAGGGTCGCCAGCGCGGATGGCGTGATCACCATGTGGCTGACCTGTTCGGTGTCGATCAGCTCCGCCAGCGCGCCGCCGCCGAACACCTCCGGCGGTGCCACGACCGACGCGCCGCCGGAACCGAACGCCATGATCGCCTCGAACACCGACGCGTCGAAGCTCGGTGACGCCACCTGCAGCACCCGGGATCGCTCGTCCAGGCCGAGTGAATCCCGTTGCGCCGCAACCAGATCGGCGATACCGCGATGGGATACCGAGACGCCCTTCGGTGTGCCGGTTGAGCCGGAGGTGTAGATCATCCACGCCGCGTTGTCCGGCCGGATGGGGCCCGGCAGCTCACGCTCGCCCAGCGGCCGGCTGCTCGCGGCGCTCCACCGCTCGACGAGCGCGAGGTCGTCGAGCACCAGCCAGTTCGTGCTGTCGGGCAGCATGGGCCGGAACGCGGCGAGGGTCAGCCCGAGCGTCGCGCCGGAGTCGGTGAGCATGTGATCGATGCGCTCGACCGGGTGCTTCGGATCGACCGGAAGGAACGCCGCGCCCGCTTTCGCCGCGGCCCACATGCCGATGAGCAGTTCCGGCGAACGCGGCAGCCCCAGCGCGACCACGGTTTCCGGGCCGCCGCCCGACTCGAGCAACACTCGGGCCAGGCGATCGGCGTGCGCGTCGATCTCGGCATAGGTGGTGGTCTGCCCGTCGGACACCAAGGCGATGCGGTCCGGGTACCGCCGCACGGTGTCGGCCAGCAGGTCCGGCAGGATCGTGGTCGCCGCCGCGGCGGGGCCACGCACGGGTACCAACGTCGCCCGTTCGGTCTCGTCGAGAATGTCGATATCGGCGATGCGTACCTCGGGCCGCGCCAGCACCGCCGCGAGCACGCGCCGCCACCGGGAGGCGAACGCGGCCACCGTCGCCTCGTCGAACAGATCCGTGGCGTAGGTCAGCACGGCCTCGATGCCCGCCGGACCGCCGGCGGCGAAGCGCTCGCGCAGATCCAAGGTCAGGTCGAACTGGGAGGCGTCGCGCTCGAAGTCCTCCACCTCGAACCGCAGGCCGGGCAGTTCCAGCACGGGTTCGACGAAGTTCTGCAGCGACAGCGAGACCTGGAACAGCGGGTGGTGCGCGGTCGAACGAGCCGGATCCAGCACCTGGACCAGCCGCTCGAACGGCACGTCCGCGTTGGCGAAGGCGTCCAGGTCCGTGGACCGGACGGTGTCCAGGAACGCGGCGAAGCCCGCGCCCGGATCGACCGGGGTGCGCAGTGCCAGGGTGTTGACGAACATGCCGACGAGCTGGTCAAGCGCTTCCTCGCCGCGTCCGGCGACCGGGGTGCCGATCAGCACGTCGTCGGTGGTGGCGAGGCGCGCGAGCAGCACCGCGAGCGCCGCGTGCACGACCATGAACGGGCTGACGTGGTGCGCGGTGGCGAAATCCACCAGCGCTCGGTGCGTCTCGGCGTCGACGGTGAAGCCGAAGTCGGCGCTGTGCATGGTCTGCACCGCGGGGCGTGGCCGATCGGAGGGCAGTTCCAGCACGTCGGGCGCGCCGGCCAGGGTCGCGCGCCAGAACTCGATCTGCCGTGCCGCCAAAGAGTCCGGATTCGCCTCGTCGCCGAGCACCTCGCGATGCCACAGCGCGAAATCGGCGTACTGCACCGGCAGCGGGACACGGACGGCGTGCCCGCCCGCGGACCGTTCGGAGTAGGCGGCGACCAGGTCGGCGGCCAGCGGCGCCATCGACGCGCCGTCGGCGCTGATGTGGTGCACGACCAGCACGACGACGTGCACCGGCGGCGTGGCGGCGGCGACCTCGGCGGAACTCGCGGTGTAACTCGATGAGACCGGTGCGGTCGCGCTCACGGGCCCGGACGAGATCGGCGCTTCGCCGGTGGAAGGGGCCGACGACACCGGTCCCGCACTCGCGGAGGGCTCGACGTCGCCGTGGATCCGGAAAAGGCCGACCCGCAGCGGCGGCTGGGTGGCGAGATCGAAGCCTGTTCCCGCCAATTCGGTGATCCGTTCCCGCAGTTCCGCGCCGTCCTCGGTGTCGCTCACCGGCATCGCGGGCACGGCCACGTCGGCGTCGACCACTACTTGACGCGGCCCTTCCGCGTCGGCGGGGTAGAGCGTGCGCAGGCTCTCGTGCCGGTCCACCACGTCGACGAGCGCCGCGCGCAGCGCCTGGACGTCCAGCTCTCCGGTGAGCCGCAGTGCCACCGCGATGTTGTAGGCGGCGGAAGCCGGATCCATCCGGTTGAGCACCCACATGCGCTGTTGCGCGGGAGACAGCGGAACCCGGTCCGGCCGGATGCGGGGCGCGAGGCCGAACCCGCCCGGCGCGGCGCCGGTGGCGGGCACCACCCGGGCCGACAGCTGGGCCACGGTCGGCGCGTCGAACAGATCACGCAGCGCGATCCGCGAGCCGAGCGCCGCGTTCACTCGCGCCACCACCTTGGTCGCGCTCAGCGAGTTGCCGCCGAGTTCGAAGAACGACTGGTCGACGCCGACGCGGTCCCGTTCGAGCACCTCGCCGAACACGGCGGCCACCGCCTCCTCGACGGGCCCGCGGGGCGCGAGGTAGGGCCGGTGGCTGTCGGAGAAGTCCGGCACCGGAAGGGCTTTGCGATCCAGCTTGCCGACCGGGGTGAGCGGGATAGTCTCCAGCACGACGAGGTAACCGGGCACCATGTAGCCGGGCAGTTCGGCGGCCACCTGCGCGCGCAGCCGCTCGACGTCGAGCCGCGCGCCTTCGACGGGCAGCACGTAGGAGACCAGCACGGTCGTCCCGGCGGGGCCGGTGCGCCCGATGGTCACCGCGTATTCGACCTCGTCGTCGCGGGAGAGCACCGCGTCGATCTCGCCCAGCTCGATCCGCAGGCCGCGGATCTTCACCTGGAAATCGCTGCGGCCCAGGTACTCCAGCTCGGGACCGGCGCCGTTGTCGACCCAGCGCACCATGTCGCCGGTGCGGTACATCCGCTCGCCGGGTTCGCCGAAGGGGTCGGCGACGAACCTGCTCGCGGTCATCTCGAACCGGTTGAAATAGCCGCGCGCGAGCGCGGGACCCGCGAGGTACAGCTCACCGGGCACTCCCATCGGCACGGGACGCAGCCAGGCGTCCAGCACCACGGTGTCCGCGCCGCGGATGGGGCCGCCGATCGTGATCGGCTCGCCGCTGACGAGTTCGCCCGGCCCGGTCGCCCAGATGCTGAACTCGGTGGGGCCGTATAGGTTCACCATCCGCCTGCCCGGCGCCCACCGCTCGATCAGCTCCGGCGTCGCCGCTTCGCCCGCGACCGCGAGGACGCGCAAGTGTTCCAGCCCGGCGGGTTCCATGGTGGCCAGCGCCGACGGCGTGATCACGGCGTGGGTGACGCGCTGGGTGCGCAGCAGCGTCTCCAATTCCGTCCCGCCGTAGACATCCGGCGGCGACACCACTAGCCTGCCACCCGCGCCGTGCGCGATGAGCAGTTCGAACACCGAGGCGTCGAAACTCGGCGAGGCCACTTGCAGCGCGCTGGTGGTGTGGTCGAGCGCGAGCGTCTCCCGTTGCGCGGTCACCAGATTCGCGATGCCGCGGTGGCTGAGCAGCACGGCCTTGGGCTTGCCGGTGGAGCCGGAGGTGTAGATCAGGTACGCCGTCTGATCGAGGTCGATCGGCCCGCCGCGCTCCTCGTCGGTGATGGGCGCTTCGGACACCGTCATCACCCGGCGGATGGTGTTCAGGTCGTCGAGCAGCAGCCAGTCGATCGTGCCGGGAAGCGTCTCGCCGGTCGCGGTGACCGTCACGCCGATCGGGGCCTTGGAGTCGGTGAGCATGTGCTCGATGCGTTCCACCGGGTAGTTCGGGTCCAGCGGAGCGAACGCCGCGCCGGTCTTGGCCAGCGCCCACACGGCGACCACCGACTCCAGCGAACGGGTGAGCGCCAGCACGACGAACACCTCCCGCCCGACGCCGCGGCGCAGCAGTACCCGGGCGAAGCGGTTGGACCAGGCGTCGAGTTCGGCGTAGGACATGGTGAGTTCGCCCGCGGTGATCGCGATCGCGTCCGGATCGATGCGCGCGCCCGCGGTGAGCAGCTCGGGCAGCGTGGCAGGCGGCACGGACGCCGGGCCGCGTACCGGCGCCAGCGCGGCGCGCTCGGCGTCGTCGCAGTATTGCAACTGGGAGACCAGCGCGTGCGGGTTGTCCGCGAGTTGGGTCAGCAGCCGGACGAAGCGATCCAGCAGTGGCCGGGCCTCCTCCGCCGGAAGCTGGTCGGCCATGTACTTCAGCGTGATCCGCAGCGTGTCCCGGCCGTCGTCGCCGCGCAGCGGGATCACCATGAGGTTGAGCGGGTACGGCGTCGCGTCGGTGCCCTCCACGTCGAGCACCCGCATGCCCGCGATGTCCAGCGCCTGCGACAGCGCTTCGCGGTCGATGGGATAGGACTCGAATACGGTCAGCGTGTCGAACAATTCGGCGAGGCCGACCGCCTGGTGGATGGCGGCCAATCCGACGTGCTGATGGTCCATCAGCCGCGCCTGCTCGGCCTGCACGCGCGCGAGCAGGTCGGCGACCTTTTCCGCCGGATCCAGCCGCACCCGCACCGGCAGCGTGTTGATGAACAGGCCGACCATCTCCTCGACCCCGGCCAGCTCCGGCGGCCGTCCCGAGACCGTGCCGCCGAACACCACGTCGGTGCGTCCGGTGAGCATGGCCAGCAGCATCGCCCACGCGGCCTGCACCAGGGTGTTCACCGTCGCGCCCGCTTCCCGGCCCGCGGCCTCCAGCCCGGCGACGGTGTCGCGGGTCAGGTCGACGGAGGTCATGCCGGTTTCGGTCGATTCGATCCCGGCGAGGGTGGGCACCGCGCGGGTCGGGGTGTCGATACCGGCCAGCGACTCGGTCCATGCGGCGAGGGATTCCGCGTCGTCGTTGGTCTCCAGCCAGGTAAGGAACTCACGATAGGAATGCGCGGGCGGCAGGGCCGCGGCGTCACCGTCGGTGACGTAGAGGGTGAGCAGTTCGCGTACCAGCAGCGGGGTCGACCAGCCGTCCAGCACCAGGTGGTGGTTGGTCAGCACGAAACGGTAGGTGTCCGGGGCGATCCGGATGAGCGTGCAGCGCAGCAGCGGGGGCCGGGTGAGCTCGAACCGGGTGCGGGCGTCCACCGCGATCAACCGGTCGACTTCCCCGGCGCGCTCGGCCTCGTCGGCGATGCCGGTGAGATCCGCTTCCCGCCAGTCGATCTCGGCGTCGGCCAGGACGAGCTGGCGCGGACCGTCCTCGGTCTCGACGAAGGCGACGCGCAGGTTCTCGTGGCGGGTCACCAAAGCCTGTGCGGCACGGCGCAACCGGGCCGCGTCGACGGTGCCTGCCAAGGTGAGCAGCGACTGCACCGTGTAGCCGTCGGCGGTGTCGGAATCGTAGAGCGCGTGGAAGAGCAGGCCGTACTGCAGTGGCGAGAGCGGCCACACGTCGGCGAGGTTCGGGTAGGCGCGCTCCCAGTCGTCGATCTGCGCCTGTGTGACGGTGACCAGATCGAAGTCCGACGGTGTGCGTCCGCCCGCGCTCGCGGACGCGACGTGCCGAGCCAGCGCGCCGAGCGCCTGCTCCCACAGCGCGGCGAGTTCGCCGAGATCCGTCTCCTCGAAAAGCCGTCCGGCGTAGGCCCAGGTCACCTCGAGTCCGGCATCGGTGAGCACGGCGTTGATGTCGACCGCGGCGGCCAGCGGCGCGCGGTCGTCCTGGGTCGCGGCGAACCGGCGCGGCAGCCACGGTTCCGCTTCGCCGCCGGTGGACGCCCGCCCGAGGTAGTTGAAGCTGATCTGCGGGGTGGGCGCGTCCGCGAGCGCCGCCGCGGTGCTCGGGACCAGGTAGCGGAGCATCCCGAATCCGATGCCTTTGTCCGGCAGCGCGCGCAGCTGTTCCTTGGTCGCCTTGATCGCGGCGCCTGCCGCGGCCCCGCCCGCGAACGCGTCCGCCACGTCGATGCCGGTCAGATCGACCGCGACGGGGTAGACGCTGGTGAACCAGCCCACCGTGCGCGCCACGTCGGCGCCCGGCAGGACGGTTTCCGCGCGGCCGTGGCCCTCCAGCGTGAACAGCGTGGAGCTGCGCTCGCGCCACCGTGCCACCGCCAGCGCGAGGGCTGCCAGCAGCACGTCGTCGGCCCCGCAGTGGAAACGATCCGGCCCGGTGGTGAGCACGGACTGCGCGATGTCCGGCGGTACGACGGTCGCCAGGTGCGCCATGGAGCCCACCACATCGACGGCCGGGTCCATCGGCGCCGAGCCGAGCGCGGGGTCGGGTGTCGCCAGGACGTGTTGCCACAACGGCAGTTCGCCGGTGCGCGAGGCCGCGTGCTCGCGCTGGCCGTGCGCCCAGCGCCGGAACGAGGTGCCGACCGGAGCGAGCTCGGCGCCCAGCGCGGCGGTGGCGAGGTCCGGCAGCAGGATCCGCCAGGAAACGCCGTCGGTGACGAGGTGGTGCAGCACAAGCCACAGCAGCGGCGCGGCGTCGGCACGCTCGATCCACACGAATCGCGCGACCACGCCGGCCTCCGGGTCGAGCAGGTCGGCGGCGCGCTGCAACGCACGCTCGCAGGTCGCGTCGAGATCAGCGTCCGCGGGCACGATTTCCAGCAGGGCGCCCGCGTTCACCGCACCGGGCTCGGCGACCACCCAGTTCCAGCCGTCGCCGGTGCGGCGCAGCGTCGAACGCAGCAGGTCGTGCCGGTCGAACAGCGCTGCGAGCGCGGCGACGAGATCCGTGCGTTCCATGCCCGACGGCAACTCGATCAGCACCGCTTGGGCGAACCGCCGCCAGGTGTCACCGGTCTCGAGCATCGCGCGCACGATCGGCGTCAGCTCAACGTCGCCGACTCCGCCGCCGGGCAGCTCGTGCACCACTCCGGTCGGCACATCGGTGGCCACCGCGGCCAGCGCGGCGACGGTCTTGCGCTCGAAGACATCCCGTGCGCCGAACCCGAGCCCGGCCGCCTTCGCCCGCGACACCAGCTGGATCGAGACGATGCTGTCGCCGCCGAGCGCGAAGAAACTCTCGTCCACTCCCACCGATTCCAGGCCGAGCACCTCCGCGAACAGCGCGGCGAGCGTCTCCTCGCGCGGTGTGGACGGCGGCCTGCTCGCGGTGGTGCGCGCGCCGAATTCCGGTGCGGGCAGCGCCTTGCGGTCCACCTTGCCGAGCGGCGTGAGTGGAAGACGGTCGAGCACCATGATCACGGCGGGCACCATGTAGGCCGGAAGCGACTCTCCTACCGCGGCTTTCAGCGCCTCGGGGTGGATCTGCGCACCCGGCTCCGGCAGCACGTACGACACGAGCGCGGTGGCGCCCGAACCGGTTTCGACACCGAGGGTGAGTGCGAAGTCGACGTCGGGCTGCCGCTGCAAGGCGGCATCGATCTCGCCGAGCTCGATGCGGAAGCCGCGCACCTTCACCTGGAAGTCGCTGCGTCCCTGGTACTCCAGTTCGACGCGGCCGTCGTTGTGCACCCAGCGCACGAGATCGCCGGTGCGGTACATCCGCTCGCCCGTGCCGTACGGGTCGGCGACGAAACGGTCGGCGGTCAGCCCGTTGCGCCGGTGGTAACCGCGCGCGACGCCGGGACCGGCGAGGTAGAGCTCGCCGACGGTGCCCGGCGGCAGCGGACGCAGCCACGGATCGAGGACCACCGCCGACACGTCGCGGGCCAGACTGCCGATGGTGACCGGACCGTCCGGCGTCAGCGGGGCGCTGAGGGTGACGGTGATGGTGGTCTCGGTGGGCCCATAGCCGTTCAACAGGGTCCGGCCCGCCCATTTGGTCACCAGCTCGGGCGGGCAGGCGTCGCCGCCCACGATCACGGTGCGCAGCTCGGGCAGGCTCGCCGGGTCCAGCGAACCCACGACGGCCGGGGTCACGTTGAGGTGGGTGACGCGGTGGGCGCGCAGTACCTGGGCCAGCTCCTCGCCCGCGTACGCCGACGGCGGCACCACGGCCAGCGTCGCGCCCGTGGCCAGGGTGACCAGGATCTCCTCGACCGAGATGTCGAAACTCGGCGACACGGCGTGGGCGACGACGGACTCGGCGTCGATGCCGAATCCGGCGCCGGAGCTCGCCACCAGGTTGGCCAGCCCTCGGTGCGGGACGAGCACGCCTTTCGGGAGCCCGGTGGAACCGGAGGTGTAGATGATGTACGCGGCCTGGTCAGGGTGCGTCGCCGCGGTGCGGTCGGCGTCGGTCAGCGGCGCGGCATCCTGCTCGGCCATCGCCCGTTCGGTGCCCTCGTCGTCGAGCGACAGCCAGGACACCCGGCGCGGCAACGACTTTCGCGCGGCCGCCGTCGTGATGCCCGCGACGACGCCGCTGTCGCCGACCATGTGCTCGATCCGGTCGGCGGGGTAGGTCGGGTCGATCGGCACGAACGCCGCGCCGGTCTTGGCCACCGCGATCGTCGCCAGCACCGACCCGATGGACCGCGGGATGGAGATCGCCACGGTGCGCTCGGGCCCGGCGCCCGCGGCGATCAGCACCCGGGCCAGCCGGTTGGTGTAGTCGTCGACCTGACGGTAGGTCAGCGCGGTCTCGCCCTCCACCAGCGCGGTCGCCAGCGGATCGCGGGCCGCGCCTTCGGCGAGGAGGGCGGGCAGCGTCCGCGCCGCGACGCCAGCGGGTCCCCGGGCGGGCGCGAAGCCGGTGCGCTCGTCGTCCGACAGCACCGGCACACTCGCCAGCGGCGCGTCCGGCCCGGCGGCCAGGAAACGGTGCAGGAACGACAGGAAGCGGCGATGCTGGCCGGTCAGCTCGGCCTCGGTGTAGAGGTTGCCGTTGGCCTGGAAGTCGATGTGCGTGCTCTCGCCGCCGACGCCCGGATACAGGTTGACGAACAGGTCGTCGATCAACCCGGAGGTCAGCACGTGCAGCCGCCCGGTCACCGGGCCGAGCTGGATTCTGGTGTCGACCATCATCAGGTTCACCGACGGGCCGAACGACCCGGCCTCGTCCATCGGCCAGCCCAGATCGCGGAAGATGTCCTCCTGCCGGTAGCGCTGGCGCCGCAGCGCCCCGGTCAGCTCGCCCTGGGCCGCCCGGATCACCTCGCCGACGGTCGTGGCGGGCGTCAGCCGCAGCCGCAGCGGGACCACGTTGGCGATCATGCCGCCGGAACGCCGCAGCGTCGCGGTGGTGCGCGCGGACACCGGCAGGCTCAGCACGACTTCGGGCGCGCCGGTCATCGCGGACAGATACGCGCCGAAGGCGGCGACCACGGTCGGCGCGACACCGGAGGACACCTGCTCGGCGACGGCGTCCAGCAGGGTGCCGGTGTCGGCGGGCAGCGCGCCGGTGACCCGCCGCGGATGCCCGTCCACGCCCGCGGTGCGGCCGGCCAGGCTCACCGGATCGGCCATGCCGTCCAGATGCGCCTGCCAGTGCTCCCGGTCTGCGCCGAACCGCTCGGAACTGCGGTAGGCCAGATCGGCCTCGACGATCTTGCGCAGGTCCTCGGCCTTCGCGGGCGACGCTTCGCGGCCCTCGACGGCGGCGTTGTACAGCTCTCCGGTGCGCTGCACCATGGTCAGCGCGCCCATGCCGTCGAGCACGATGTGGTGGATGCGCGAGTACCAGAACCAGCGGTCCGCGCCGACGCGCAGCATGGCGATGCGCACCAGCCGGTCGCGGGTCAGCTCCAGCGGGGCCTCGTACTCCGCGCGCATCCACGCGTGCGCGGCCGCCTCGGGATCGGGTTCGGAACGGAAGTCCAGCGTTTCCAGACTGTCGTCGAGCGTGGGGTCGACGAATTGGAACGGATGTCCCTCCACCTCGACCAGGCGCAGGTAGCCGGTGCCGAACTCGCGCCCGGCCTGCCGCGCCGACCGCGCGAGCAGGTCGAGGTCGATCGGACCGTTCAGTTCGACGTACTGGGCGATCGAGATCGGAGTATCACCGGCGACGTGCTGGGCGAACCAGATGCCGCGCTGTGCCGCCGATAGGGCGAAAGCCCCATCGGGAAGAACTGTGTCGGAATCTTTCGCCGAAAGGGAAGGCTGTTGCATGACGTGTCCTACGTTCTGACCGCGATCCGGCCGATCGGCAGTGACCGCCCGTAGCCACCGCGGTAGCGGTAGTACCTGCCGCCGCACAGCACGCGGCAACTCAATTCTGAACCGGCGCGGTCGACGCTGCGGGGGTATTGGGCACACTGCGCGACCCGAACATCGCTGTTCGGGTCGCGGGGGAGGGGTTGTGTCCGGTCAGGCGGCTTTCGGGAGAAGATCCAGGTCGGCCGCGCCCAGCGGGGCGGCGGAGCTGGTCAGGTAGCGCTGCAGAGTGGAGCGCTCGTCCAGCACCAGCCAGGTGATCGCTTCCGCGGACTCGGGCTGCTGGTCCTTGGTGGTGACGCCCACCGAGGTGCCGAGCGCGTAGGAGCCGTCGTCGGTCACCGGCACGGCGATGGCGCCGATCTTGGTGGCGGCCCGCTCGGCCACGACGGACTCGATCGCCTGGTCGATCGCGACCGCGATCCGGGTGCCGGGTCCGGCGCCGAGGCGCAGCAGCAGCCGGGCCAGGCGATTGGACCAGCGGTCCAGCTCGGCGTAGGTCAGGTCGCAACCGGCGGTGGATGCCACGACCGCGTGCGGATCGACCTCGGCGACGGGCTGTGCCACCGGCAGGGAGTACAGGTTGTCGGCGAGCGAATCGGTCAGCGTGTGCATGTCGTGTCCTCGGGGTCGATTGAGAGGTTCTCGGCGTACCTCTGAATCTCGTCCTCGAGCGGACTTTTCGACAGCAACCCCAGCGCTGGTCCGCGCACTCCAAGGGTGCGGGAAACCTCACCCAAGGGGTGGGCGGTCAGTCGGTCACGTAACCGTTGAGCGTGTTGCGCAGGTCGGTGAGCAGGGCGCGGGCGGCGGTGAGGCCGTCGCTGTGCCAGACGCTGTCCTCCACGGCGAACACCCGGCGATCGGTGGCGGCGCCGAGTTCCTTCCACTCGTCGGTGCGCAGCACCGCTTCACCGTGTTTCTTGCCCTCCTGGCCCGCGAGGATCACGTAGATCAGGTCGCCCTCCGCCTTGGTGGCGAACTCGCTCTCGCGCACGTCGAACGAGGCGCCGCGCTGCGCGGCAGGACGCTGCACACCCGCGTCGGCGAGCACCTGGCCGGAGAAGCTGTCACCGCCCTGTACCCGCTGGGCGTCGCCGGTGAACCGGAGGATCGATGCCTGGGTCTGGCCCGCCGCCAGCGTGGTGCCGGTGTCGCGCGCCTCGGTGCGGTAGTTCTGCAGTGCGGTCTCCGCCGCGTCGCGCCGTCCCATGCCTGCCGCGAACGCAGCGAACTCGGCTTGCCAGCTGTTGTTCGAACCGACCAGCACGGTCGGTGCGATGGCTTGCAACGTGCTGAAACTCGCTGTGCCGGTGGGGTTCTCGCCCAGAATCAGATCGGGATGCAGGGCTGCGATCCGGGCCGGGTCCGGCTGCGCGGCGGTGCCTACGCCGGGGATCTTCAGTACGCCGGTGCCCAGATAGGCCGGTTGCGGGCTCGGGCCGTCGAGGGTCACCGTCCCCACGACCCGCTCCCACAGGCCGACCGCGCAGACGGCGTCCAACGCGGAGGTGTTGAGCACGACGATGCGCTGCGGGTCGGCGGGGACCTCGGACACGCCCGCCGCATGGGTGACGCTGCGGGTGTCCCCGCCCGCCGGGTCGGGCGCGCTCGGCAGCGCGCACGCCTTGGTGGTGTCGCGCTCCAGCCCCACCACACCCGCGCCCGCGATGTTGGTGGTGGTGCGCACGATGGAGGCGGAGTCGTCGGTGGCGCCGCCGCAGCCCGCGAGCACGAGCGCGGCACACCCGGCCACGACCGCCCGGAACCGATGACCGGCCGCGCCGTTCCGATGACGAATCGCGCGAATTCGGGTGCGTACCTGCATCACGTCGCTCACCGGCATGCGAGTGAGGGTACATGTCGGCGGTGGCGGGTCCCTGGGTGAGGTCGCGGCGGTTGGCGTCCGTGCGCCGCGCTTCGCGGGCAGGAATCCACCACCCAGCAGACGCCCGCACGCAACGCCCCGGTCGGTGCCGGTCTGCGTGCGGGCCGCCGGGATCAGGCTCTATTGCCTCCGATGCTGAAGCGGGCGCCGGTGGCGTCGGTGACCGCGGCCATCCGGCCGTAGGGCGTGTCCTGGGGCGGCGAGAGCACCGTCCCGCCCAGTTCGGTTAGCCGCTCGACGGTCTTGTCCACGTCGTCGGCGCCGAAGTAGACGATCCAGCCCGCGGGTGCGCCCTCGGGCAGGAAGGCCGACGCGTCCATGACGCCGCCGAGCATCGGGCTCTCGGCGTGGATGGTGGAGTAGCGGAACTCCGGGGCGTCGGAGACGGTGAAGATGTCCGACCAGCCGAAGACCTCCCGGTAGAAGGTCAACGAGGCGTCGTAGGCGCGGGTGTGCAGCTCGAACCAGGACGGCGCGCCCGCGTGCTCACGCCACTGCCCGCCGGAGACCAGACCCATGGTCTCGAAGCCGGGGAACGTCCCGGCCTGCCAGATGCCGACGCCCGCACCCCCGACGTCGCCGAGCACGGCCATCGTGCCCAGCTCGCCCACCGCCATGGGCGGCACGACCAGCGACGCCCCCGCCGCCGTCGCCGCGTCGGCGGTGGCCTGTGCGCCGGAACTGGCCAGATACACCGTCCACTGTTCCGGGCTGTCGGTGTCGCCGGGCATCCTGGCCATCGCGCCCGCCACCGCGCGCCCGTCCTTGCGGAAGGTGACGTACCCGCCGAACTCCTCGCCCGCGCTCTCGGCGGTCCAGTCGAACAGTTCGCGGTAGAACGCGATACTCCGATCGAGGTCGGAGCTGTACAAATCGACCCAACAGGGATCGCCGATCTTCGTGCGGTTGGTTCCGGTCATCGCTGCTCTCCTGGCCTGAGGTGAACTCGTGTCACCTCTACAGACGCCGGCCACCGACAGAACTCATCGGTCCCGGAAAACAACACAGCTACGACAGAGAGTAGGACCCGTTCGGTCGGGCGCATCTTCACGGGTTTACGATTCGGAGAGCGCAAGCGAACTGTCGTCTGTTCCGACATCGGGATGGATGCGATCAGCGGAGCCTGCGGAGCGACCTAAAGGCACCTTTCAGGAGGATCAGTGACTGCCGTAGAGCCCCAGCCAGTCCCTCAGTTGGAAGCGACTCGGCCTTATCCGGCTCGGACCGGGCCGAAGGGCTCGTTCATCTACAAGATGGTCACCACCACGGACCCGAAGGTCCTGGGTGTCATGTACCTGACCACGTCGATGGGCTTCTTCCTCATCGGTGGCCTGATGGCCCTGCTGATGCGCGGTGAGCTGGCCCGGCCGGGCCTGCAGTTCCTCTCGACCGAGCAGTTCAACCAGCTGTTCACCATGCACGGCACGATCATGCTGCTGTTCTACGCGACCGCGATCGTGTTCGGCTTCGCGAACATCATCCTCCCGCTGCAGATCGGCGCCCCCGACGTCGCCTTCCCGCGCCTGAACGCCTTCAGCTACTGGCTGTACGCGTTCGGCGCCAGCATGGCGACCGCGGGCTTCATCACCCCGGGCGGCGCCGCGGACTTCGGCTGGACGGCGTACGTGCCGCTGACCGACATCCTGCACTCCCCGGGCGTCGGCACCGACCTGTGGATCCTGGGCCTGGCGGTGTCCGGTCTGGGCACCATCCTCGGTGGCGTGAACATGCTGACCACGGTGGTCTGCCTGCGTGCTCCCGGTATGACCATGTTCCGGATGCCGATCTTCACCTGGAACATCGCCGTGACCAGCGTCCTGGTGCTGCTGGCCTTCCCGCTGCTGACCGCCGCGCTGTTCGGCCTGGCCTACGACCGTCACCTGGGCGGCCACATCTACGACCCCGCGACCGGCGGCATCCTGCTCTACCAGCACCTGTTCTGGTTCTTCGGCCACCCCGAGGTGTACATCATCGCGCTGCCGTTCTTCGGCATCGTCTCGGAGATCTTCCCGGTCTTCTCGCGTAAGCCGATCTTCGGTTACACCACGCTGGTCTACGCCACCCTGGGCATCGCCGCGCTGTCGATCGCGGTGTGGGCGCACCACATGTACGCCACCGGCGCCGTGCTGCTGCCGTACTTCTCGTTCATGACCTTCCTCATCGCGGTCCCGACCGGTGTGAAGTTCTTCAACTGGATCGGCACCATGTGGCGCGGTCAGCTGACCTTCGAATCGCCGATGCTGTTCTCCATCGGCTTCATCGTCACCTTCCTCTTCGGTGGTCTGTCCGGCGTCATCCTGGCCAGCCCGCCGCTGGACTTCCACGTCACCGACTCGTACTTCGTCGTGGCGCACTTCCACTACGTGCTCTTCGGCACCATCGTGTTCGCCACCTACGCGGGCATCTACTTCTGGTTCCCGAAGATGACCGGCCGGATGCTGGACGAGCGCCTGGGCAAGTGGCACTTCTGGACGACGTTCATCGGCTTCCACACCACCTTCCTGGTCCAGCACTGGCTGGGCGCCGAGGGCATGCCGCGCCGCTACGCCGACTACCTGCCCAGCGACGGCTTCACCACGCTGAACACGATCTCCACGATCGGCGCCTTCGTGCTCGGCGCGTCGATGCTGCCGTTCCTGTGGAACGTCTTCAAGAGCTACCGCTACGGCGAGGTGGTCACCGTGGACGACCCGTGGGGCTACGGCAACTCGCTGGAGTGGGCCACCACCTGCCCGCCGCCGCGGCACAACTTCTACGAGCTGCCGCGCATCCGCTCGGAGCGTCCCGCGTTCGAGCTGCACTATCCGCACATGGTCGAGCGCATGCGCGCCGAGGCGCACGTCGGCTGGGGCGCGGGCAAGCACGCCACCGACCTGCACGAGCCGAACGTCCTCGCGCAGTAGGGCGCTTGCCCGGCGGGGCCGGACGGGCGATGTCCGGCCGCGCCGTAGGATTCATCGCGACGAGTGTGCACCCGCTGGTCACCAGCGGGTGCACACTCGTTTGTGGAGATCAGTACGCACCGTGCGTTGCGACAACGACGTCCAGCACAGCGACGGCGAACATCGAACATGGAGCGCATCAGTTGGCCGACACCACCGTCCTCGTCACCGTCACCGGGCCGGACCGCCCCGGTGTGACGTCCGTGCTGCTCGCGGCCATGTCCCGGCACCGAGTGAGCCTGCTGGACGTGGAGCAGGTCGTGATCCGGGGCAGGCTGACCCTCGGTGTCCTGGTGACCTGCCCGACCGACGCCGAGGCGTTGCAGGACGAGCTCGAAGAGGCCATGAACACCGTCGGCATGAACGTCGACGTGGAGGTGGACGCGGCGATCGGCAGGCAGCCGATGTCCACCCACGCGGTGGTCATTCTCGGCAGCCCGGTCACCGCGCGCGCGTTCAGCGCGGTGTCGCGGCAACTGGCCGCGCTGGGAGCCAACATCGACACCATCCGCGGTATCGCCGACTACCCGGTGACCGGCATGGAGTTGATGGTCACCGCGACCGACTCCGGCCCGGACACCGATTCGCGGCTGCGCACGGCGCTGGCCGAGGTCGCGGTGGCCGAGCAGGTGGACGTCGCCGTGGAACGTGCCGGGCTGGCGCGCCGGGGCAAGCGGTTGATCGTCTTCGACGTCGATTCCACCTTGATCCAGGGTGAGGTCATCGAGATGCTCGCCGCGCACGCGGGCGTGGAGGACGAGGTCCGCAAGGTGACCGAGGCCGCCATGCGCGGCGAGATCGATTTCGCCGAATCGCTGCGGCAGCGGGTAGCGACGCTGGCCGGGCTGGACGAGTCGGTGATCGAGGAGGTCGCCGACCGGATCGAGCTGACCCCCGGCGCCCGCACCACCATCCGCACGCTGCGCCGGATCGGTTTCCGCTGCGGCGTGGTGTCGGGCGGTTTCCGGCAGGTGATCGAACCGCTGGCACACGAGCTGGAACTGGACTTCGTGCAGGCGAACACCCTGGAAGTCGTGGACGGCAAGCTGACCGGCCGCGTCGTCGGCGAGATCGTCGACCGCGCGGCCAAGGCGACCGCCCTGCGCAAGTTCGCCGCCGACGCCGGGGTGCCGATGGAACAGACCGTCGCGGTGGGTGACGGCGCCAACGACATCGACATGCTCAACGCCGCCGGGCTCGGCGTGGCCTTCAACGCCAAACCGGCGCTGCGCGAGGTCGCCGACGCCGCGCTCTCCCATCCGTATCTGGACGCGGTCCTGTTCATCCTCGGGGTCACCCGGCACGAGGTGGAGGCCGCCGACGCCAGGGACGGCCTGCTGCGCCGCGTCCCGCTGGGCTGAACATCCGCCCGGTTCCGCCTCAGTAAACGCTGTCGGACGTAGTCGGTCGATAGCTTCGCGCAGGGCGGGAGTGAAGGGCGGAGGTACGCCTGGATGGGTGCTGTCGGACGTAGTCGGTCGGTGACTCCGCGCATGGCGGGAGTGAAGGGCGGAGGTACGCCTGGATGGGTGCTGTCGGACGTAGTCGGTCGGTGACTCCGCGCATGGCGGGAGTGAAGGGCGCAGGTACGCCTGGATGGGTGCTGTCGGACGTAGTCGGTCGGTGACTCCGCGCATGGCCGGAGCGAAGGGCGCAGGTACGCCTGGATGGGTGCTGTCGGACGTA
>NZ_JBFAXY010000010.1:115234-117647 GCF_040681035.1 Nocardia sp. NPDC051911 | reverse complement strand
CGGACGTAGTCGGTCGGTGACTCCGCGCATGGCCGGAGCGAAGGCGGAGGTACGCCCGCATCGGTAGGCTCGCTGCTGTTGATCATGCGGCGATCGGAGGACGGGTGCGCAAGTCCCTGCTTGTGCTGCCCGCCGGATCGGCGGCGGGGTGCGGCGTGCCGGATCTGACGACAGAGTCCGCGAATTCCGTTGTCCGCATGAGCGAAGCGGGGGGTCGACAACAGCGACCACCGCGCATGGGGCGGCGGCTGGTGATCGCGCACCCCGCGAATCCGTCCACCGCCTACTCGGGGAGTATCGCGAAAGCCGGTGCGGCCGTGGCGAAGCAGGACGGAGCGGCGGATCTCGAACCCGACCCACCCGCGCCGGGCGCGGGCAGGACGTGGGTGTGGAGTTTCGTCGGCGTGGCGTCCCGTGCGTCGCCGCTGACGATGGAGTACGCGCGTCCGTGGGAGCCGGGTTCCGAACCGGCCCGGACGTTTTCGTCGACGATCGAGGTGGAGCGATGACGAGCATTCCGGAATGCGGCGCCGAAGTGCGTGAGAACGGCGAGATCCGCGGCGTGGCAACGGCGTCGGACGTCGACGGGTTCCGGGCCCGGCACGCGGAGCTGGCCGGCGGCTACGGCGCGGGCGATCCGGACGACCCGGCCATGGTGCAGGCGATGCAGATGGTCCTGCATCTGCCGAAGAGCGACCCGCCGCCGCGCAGTGCGCTGCTCGCCGCCGCCGCGTCGGCCGCGGTGGCACTGTGCCTGGACGAGCGAGTCGGGCCGGGCGGCGAGTGGGAAGAACGCTATCTGGCCTGGAAGCGCTCCCGGATCCGCAAGGTGGCTCGGCGCGCTCGCGGCGCACAGTGGCAGGCGACTTGCGCTGTCGCGGGCGTCACGGTGGAGATCGACGGCGCGCAGGCGCGGGCGCTGGTCCCGGGGCCGGTGGGGCAGGTCGACCCGCGAATCAAGCGTCTGCAGATCGGCGGCACCGACCTCACGCACGACGAGCCCGGCCCGCCCGATCCCGAACTGCCGGTGCTGTGGGTGAACGCCGGGCTCGGGATGACGTTGGGCAAGGCCGCCGCGCAGGTGGGTCACGCGAGCATGCTGCTGGCCGGTGCGCTGCCGGTGGAGCACGCGCTGCGCTGGGCGGAACTCGGCTTCCGCTGCGCGGTCCGCGAGGCCGACCCGCGGCGCTGGGCGTCGCTGGCCGAGCACGTGGCGGAGGGCGCGGCGATCGCGGTGCGCGACGCGGGATACACCGAAGTGGCGCCGGGCTCCATGACGGTGATCGCGGTGCCCGCCCGGTCCTGGTGAACCCTCCGCTACGGCGCGGCGCGCGTGTCGGTCGGTGCGGCCGATCCGGCCGGGACGGCGGCGTTCCAGCACAGATCGACCGACCGGGCCGGTTTTCCCTCCCTGCGTTGGCAAGTGCCCCCCGGGGTGGGCCAAGATGGAGCGCGTGCCGCAACCGGATCCCGATCTGCTCATCGATTTCACCGACGTGACCGTCCGCCGCTCCGGCCGTACTCTCGTCGGGCCGGTCACCTGGCAGGTCGAGCTCGACGAACGCTGGGTGGTCCTCGGCCCCAACGGCGCGGGCAAGACCTCGCTGCTGCGTATGGCCGCCGCCGAACTGCATCCCACCGCGGGCATCGCCCATCTGCTCGGGGAGCGCATCGGAAAGGTGGACATCAGCGAGCTGCGCCCGCGCATCGGGCTGTCGTCGGCGGCGGTGGCCAGCCGGGTTCCGACCGACGAGAAGGTCAGCGATCTGGTGGTGTCCGCGGGTTACGCGGTGCTCGGCCGCTGGCGGGAGCGCTACGACGACGTGGACACCGATCGCGCCATCGACATGCTGGAAAGCCTCGGAGCCGAACATCTCTCCGACCGCACCTACGGAACGCTGTCGGAGGGCGAACGCAAACGCGTGCTCATCGCCCGCGCGCTGATGACCGATCCCGAGCTGCTGCTGCTCGACGAGCCCGCCGCGGGCTTGGACCTGGGCGGCCGCGAGGAACTGGTGGAGCGGCTCGGCGATCTCGCCGCCGATCCGGACTCGCCCGCGATCGTGCTGGTCACCCACCACGTGGAGGAGATCCCACCCGGATTCACCCACGGCCTGCTGCTCAACGAGGGCGAAGTGGTCGCGCAGGGCCTGCTCTCCGACGTGCTCACCGCCGAGAACCTCAGCGACGCCTTCCGCCAGTCGATCGCCCTGGATCGAGTCGACGGCCGCTACTTCGCGCGGCGTTCGCGGCGGGCGGGCAGTCACCGCACCCGCTGACTCGGACGGCGTGCGATCGCGCAGTTTGGGTGCGTCAGGCGTACCTCCGCCTTCGCTCCGGCCGTGCGCGTTGTGCGTACCTCCGCCTTCGCTCCGGCCGTGCGCGTTGTGCGTACCTCCGCCTTCGCTCCGGC
>NZ_JBFAXY010000010.1:0-115136 GCF_040681035.1 Nocardia sp. NPDC051911 | reverse complement strand
AGCGTACCTCCGCCTTCGCTCCGGCCGTGCGCGTTGTGCGTACCTCCGCCTTCGCTCCGGCCGTGCGCGTTGTGCGTACCTCCGCCTTCGCTCCGGGCGTGGGCGGGCTGCGGTTGGACGACGTCCGACTGCGCCTGTTGTGCGTACTTTCGCGTTCGCTCCGGCCGTGCGCGGGCTGAGGACGGACTTCCGACTGCACCTATTAAGGTGCAAGGGTGAGTGAGACAGTAGCGCAGGCAGACTCTCAGCAACCCGAACCGCCGCTCAAAGACGCGTCCACCGTGATGCTGGTGCGCGACGGAGCCGACGGGCCCGAGATCTTCCTGCAGCGCAGGGTCGGCGCGATGGCCTTCGCCGCGGGCATGACCGTGTTCCCCGGCGGCGGCGTCGACCCGTCCGACGGAACCGCCGACATCGCCTGGGCCGGTCCCGAACCCGCATGGTGGGCCGAACAATTCGCGACCAGCGAAACCAGGGCGAAGGCGCTGGTCTGCGCTGCCGTCCGGGAGACGTTCGAGGAGTGCGGCGTGCTATTGGCCGGGCCGACCGCCGACAGCGTCGTCTCCGACACCACCGATTACCACGAGGCCCGCGCAAGGCTCGAGCGCAGGGAACTGTCGCTGGCGTCCTTCCTCGCGGAGGAGAAGCTGGTGCTGCGCGCCGACCTGCTGCGGCCGTGGGCGAACTGGATCACGCCGGTCATCGAGCCGCGTCGCTACGACACTCGCTTCTTCGTCGCGGTGCTGCCGCAGGGGCAGCTCGCCGACGGTGCCACCTCCGAGGCGGCGGAGGTGCAGTGGCGCACCCCTGCCGAGGCGCTGGCACGGTGGCGCTCGGGAGCAGACGTCCTGCTGCCACCGACTTGGTCGCAGCTGATCGCGCTCGGCGAATTCGCCTCCACCGCCGACATCCTCGCCGCGCGGCGGACTATCGATCCGATCATGCCGGTGCTGGCCGATCTGGACGGCAAACAGCTGCTGTCCTTCCCGGACAACCGACGCTATTTCGCCGATCTCCCCGATGCCGGGCGGCTCAAGGGCTCGGCGCGCCCGTGACCGTTCGGGCGCTCCCCGCCTGAGCGGGCTTTCCGGCCATGCTGCGGTGTCTGCCGGCCGTGCACAGGTCTGCCGTGCGGGCTTGCCCGGTAGTGGTAGGGCACCGGCGAGGGGTGTGCCGCCTGCCGGGTCCGACCGCCCGCGCTGTGCCTCCTGTCCGCATCGGCGGACCCTCGCGCTGACATCGTGCCGCGGTTCTGAGGGCCCACCGCTCACGCCGGTCAGCACCCGGTAGCGTGCGTCCCATGGCCGAATTCGTGACCCTGGAGCTGACCGAAGGCGATGCCGCGCGGCGCGTGGCCGTCCTCCGGATCGCCCGCCCGCCGATGAACCTGCTGAACCTGCAGCTGGCGCGCGAACTGGCCGAGGCGGCGGACGCCGTCGCGGCGGACCAGGGTGTCGCCGCGGTGGTGGTGTACGGCGACGAACGAGTGTTCTCGGCGGGCGACGACGTGGCCGAACTGTTCGGGCTCGGCAGCGCCCAGGCCGCCGCCATGGCGGCCGACCTGCAGCACGCCCTTGGCTGTCTGGCCCGGATCCCGCAACCCACCGTCGCGGCGATCAGCGGTTACTGCCTCGGCGGCGGGCTGGAGTTGGCTCTGGGAGCGGACCGCCGCATCATCGGTGACAACGTCAAATTGGGCCTGCCGCAGATCGAGACGGGATTGATCCCGCTCGCGGGCATCCGGCGCCTGTCCCTGCTGATCGGGCCGGGAGCGGCCAAGGACCTCGTCTACACTGGTCGTTTCGTCGAACCGGACGAGGCGAAGGCGCTCGGCCTCGTCGACGAAGTCGTCGCGCCGGACGACGTGTACACCGCCGCGATGCGGTGGGCGCGCCAGTTCGCCGACGGTCCCGCCCGCGCGCTGGCCGCCGCGAAAGCGGTTTTCGAAGCCGGTCCGCACGGCCTCGATCGCGCCCGCGGCGAGTGGTCGGCCCTGTTCACGACGGAAGATCGCCTGATAGGAACAGGTTCTTATCTGGCCAACGGTCCAGGGTCGGCCGAATTCGTGGGCCGATAGCAGGCGTCAACTGCGGATTTGGGTAGGCTTGCCGACCATGACGGTACGTCCCGACGACCCCGCGCCGAACCCGCACGCCACCGAGGCAGAGGTCGAAGCAGCGCTCAAGGATACGAAGCTGGCCCAGGTGCTCTACCACGACTGGGAAGCCGAGACCTATGACGACAAATGGTCCATTTCCTATGACGAGCGCTGTATCGAATACGCGCGCGGCCGGTTCGACTTGGCCGTCGGCCCCGCGCCGCTGCCTTACGGCAAGGCGCTCGAACTGGGCTGCGGTACCGGATTCTTCCTGCTGAACCTGATGCAGGCGGGCGTGGCGAAATCGGGCTCGGTCACCGACCTGTCGCCGGGCATGGTGAAGGTGGCGCTGCGAAACGCGCAGAACCTCGGACTGGACGTGGACGGCCGGGTCGCCGACGCGGAGACCATCCCCTACGACGACGACACCTTCGATCTGGTGGTCGGCCACGCGGTGCTGCACCACATCCCCGACGTCGAGCTGGCGCTCAAGGAGTGCCTGCGCGTGCTGAAGCCGGGCGGCCGCTTCGTGTTCGCCGGTGAGCCGACCACGGTCGGCAACTTCTACGCCCGCTGGCTGGGCCGCATCACGTGGAAGGCCACCACCACGGTGACCAAGCTGCCGATGCTCAGCGACTGGCGGCGTCCGCAGGAGGAGCTGGACGAGTCCTCGCGCGCGGCGGCCCTCGAGGCCGTCGTCGACCTGCACACCTTCGATCCGCGCTCCCTGGAGTCGATGGCTCGCTCGGCGGGCGCCGTCGAGGTGGCGGCCAAGACCGAGGAGTTCGCGGCCGCCCTGTGGGGCTGGCCCGTGCGCACCTTCGAGGCCGCGGTCCCCGCCGAGAAGCTCACCTGGCGCTACCGGATGGCGATGTACCGCGCCTGGCTGGGCCTGAGCTGGGTGGACGAGAACGTCATGCGCCGTGTCGTCCCGCGCCAGTTCTTCTACAACGCCATGATCACCGGCGTGAAGCCCACCTCCGCCGGAAAGTAGTGGCGCGCGATACCTGTCGCGACCGCATCGCTCATCGCGGCAGCACCATCGGGGCTGCCGCGGTGGGTTTACACGCGCCCATATCGCCGCGCCGGTTCGAATGCCGTGACCGGGCTCGGTCTTCCACGATCCGAACCGGCACGATCACGATCGCCGGAATCAGGCGGGTCGACTCGATCCCTATGCGGGGCCGATAGTGGGCTATCTCTTCACCCGCGACGACGTCGGGTACCTGGGTAGCGCGACCGGTCGGGCCGCACTGGCCGAAGTGGATCGCCTGGCGCTGACGTCCGTGTCCCTGCTGAAGGATCTCGAGCAGGTGCGCGGCGCCTATGGTGACCGCGCCGCGGCGCTGGTCGAGACGGTCCGGTTGCGCCGCCGCGCCACGGCCAAACTGGCCGACGCGGGGGAGTGGTTGTTCACCGACGACGCCTTGCAGCAGGCGACCCCGACCGCTGTCGCCAGGCACCGGGCCACGCGCCTGGCCGGGCGGGCGGTGCACGACGTGACCTGCTCGATCGGCGCGGAGCTGGCGGCCCTGGCGCCGCACTGTCCCGCCGTGCTCGGCAGCGATCTGGACGACGTACGGTTGGCGATGGCGTCCCGCAATCTGTCCGGTCATCGGAATGTCTTGCTGGCCAAGGCGGATGCGCTGACGCCGTGCAGCGTCGACACCGTCGTGACCGCCGACCCGGCCCGGCGCGCCGACGGCCGCCGCACCCACGACCCGGCCAAACTGCAACCGCCACTGCCGGATCTGCTCGACGCCTATCGTGGGCGCGATCTCGCCGTGAAGTGCGCGCCCGGTTTGGATTTCGACCGTCTCGGCTGGCCCGGCGAGGTGGAGGTGGTGTCGCTCGACGGCTCCGTGCGCGAGGCGTGCCTCTGGTCGTCGGGACTCACCGAGCCCGGCGTCACCCGTCGGGCCACGGTGCTCTCCTCCAAGGCCGCCGCCTGGACTATCACCGACGCCGAACCCGACGTCATCGACGAGCGCCCGCCGGGGCAGTGGATCGTCGACCCGGACGGCGCGGTCGTGCGCGCCGGTCTCGTCCGCCACTACGCCGCGAAACACGGCTTGTGGCAACTCGATCCCCGCATCGCCTATCTCACCGGCGACACCGTGCCCGAGGGAGTACGTGGCTTCCGCGTCCTCGACCGTATGGACTTCCGTGAGAAGGCGCTCCGCGCCGAACTGCATCGCCGTGACTGCGGACCCCTCGAAATCCTCGCCCGGGGTGTCGACATCGACCCCGATGCCCTCCGTTCGCGCCTCAAGCTCCGTGGCAGTCAACCGCATACGCTGGTGATCACTCGCATAGGCCGTAGCGCGACGGTCTTCCTCTGTGTCACCCCGTGACCATCCGGGGCGAATCGTGCCCTACGCCGGAAGTCCCGCGACGACGAGCCGTGCGGCGTCGGCACACCGTTGGTCCGTCGGCTGTGCGGGCAGATCGCTGCCGAAGATCGGCGACTCTACCGGCCGCGCCGACCGTCCGCGTCCCGCGCGGATCAACCCCGCGTCTGCACTGCGGGCCCGGTATCCGAAACGAGTCTGCCCGGCTGGTATCCGCGCGCGGGCCGCTCCAGCGGGCTCCGCACCCGGACCTCGCGACCGGGCGCTATTCCGGTGTGAACGCGAAGATCTCGCCGATGCGGGTGGCGACCACGACCTCACCCTTCGCGCCGACCGACGTACCGGTGGTCGTACCCTTCGCGCCCGGGAGGACGTCGGAATCGATGGTGGTTCCGGTCCGCGTGTCGAAGGTGACGAGGTTCAGGCCGTCGCCGATCGCCGCGGTGACGTAGCCGGTGTCGCCCGCCGTCTGCGCCGCAGGGCCGCGCAGCGCCAGATCCTTACGTTCCCAAACCGTCTCGACACTGTCGCCGTTGTCCCGCAGTGCGAGCAGGTAGCCTTCCTCGCCCGACGGGATGATCAGGCCGTCGTCGGACACCGAGATGCCGCCGCGCGGCGTCCAATCCAGCCGGTGCACCCACTTGGTCCGCCCGTCAACGGTGTCGAGCGCGATCAGGCGGTTGTTGTTGTCGCCGACGTAGACGGTGCCGCCGTCCGCGGACAGGGCCGGACTGGTCGCGCTGCCACCGAGCAACAACTCGGCGCTCCACTCCCGCGCGACCTTCGCGCCGGTGTAGCGCAGCGCGACGAGGGACGCGGCAGGCCGCCCCGGCTGCCACAACGTCACGTAGAAACGGCCACTGGCGGCGTCGATGGGGGAGATGTTCGCGACCGGGCAGTGCGGCCCTCCGGTGGCGCAGTCGTCCAGTCCCTGGCCCGCGTCCGGCCAGCCGAGGCCCGCGTGCGCGAGGAAATCCGGTTCGCCGAGCAACTGCACGCTCGGAACCGCCCGGTCCCCGGTCTGCCTGGACAGCACGTCGACCTGACCGGACTGGCTGATCGTCAGCAGTTTGCCGTCCCCGGTGAACTGCACCGAGACCGGCGTTCCGGCCACGGGCGTCGCCCACCGCGGCTGGCCCAGGTAGTTGAAGGAGATCACCCTGCTGTCGTCGCCGATGTAGACATTGGACATCCAGTCGACCGCCGACGGCGAGGAGATCGCGCTCGGGCCGAGGGCGTTGCAGAACCGCTTGCGGCCGGTGGCCATCTGGAAGGAGAAGATCGAGCAGTTCGCCAGACGCGTGGTGACGAACAGCTGGCCGTCGGGCCCCAGCGTGATCGGCTGGGCGATCGGTCCGCCGACCGGCCGCTGCCAGCTCAGTCCGAGCTTCCGCGACCCGGTGACCGGAGCGGTGCCGCTGTTGCGGCCGTCGTGGTAGGCGGCGGTCCAGCCCTTGCCGGTGCCGACGGTGATGTCGTCGTAGTCGGTGCCGCAACCGGCCAGCGTCAGCGCGCCGACCGCGGCCAGCACGACCGCGGCGCGTTTCCGGGACGGTCGCCACATGGAAGTAGCCAGTACGCCGCCGCTTCGCACCTGCCGTACTCCTGTCGTCGTTGGCTCGCACCCGCGCCCTGTCCGGCGCAGGAGTCACTGTACGGGAGGCCTTTGCGCGGGTGAACGAGTCCCGGCGTTGTCGTAGCGGGTGCTCGTCGCGATGCTCGCCACGGGCGATAGGCTCTATCCGTCGCCGCCGAGGCGGGCGACGGCCGGTAGGACCACGACAGGAGAACCGTTCGTGACGAGCATGTGGGGCGCACCGTTGCGCTCGCGCTGGCGGGGATCGCGCCGCCGGGATCCGCAGCAGGCGCGTTTTCTGACGCGGGCGTCGCTGCGCTGGGTGCTCGCGAACCGGGCGTACACGCCCTGGTATCTGGTGCGTTACTACCGGCTGTTCAAGTTCCGCCTGGCCAACCCGCACATCGTGCTGCGCGGCATGGTCTTCCTCGGCCGCCGCGTCGAGATCCACGCCACGCCGGAACTGAGCCGCATGGAGATCGGCCGCTGGGTGCACATCGGCGACGGCAACGCGATCCGCTGCCACGAGGGTTCGCTGCGCATCGGCGACAAGGTGGTGTTCGGCAAGGACAACGTGGTCAACACCTACCTCGACATCGAGATCGGGGAATCGACCCTGGTCGCCGACTGGTGCTACATCTGCGACTTCGACCACAAGATGGACGACATCAACGTGCCGATCAAAGACCAAGGCATCGTGAAGAGCCCGGTGCGCATCGGCCCCGACACCTGGATCGCGGCCAAGGTGACCGTGCTGCGCGACACCCGCGTCGGGCGCGGCTGCGTGCTCGGCGCGCACGCCGTGGTCAAGGGCGAGATCCCGGACTTCAGCATCGCCGTCGGCGCGCCGGCCAAGGTGGTCAAGAACCGCAAGGCGGCCTGGGAGGCGGGCGCCGAGCAGCGCGCCGAATACCTTGCCGCGCTGGAGGACATCGCGCGCAAGAAGAACGGTGCCGCGCAGAACGCCTGAGAGTTCGTCGGTGCGGGCGGGTAGGTTCGCGCTATGACTGCCTACGCCGCCCTGTTGCGCGGGATCATGCCGAGCAATCCGAACATGAGCAACGCGAAGTTGCGCGCGGTGTTCGAATCGCTCGGATTCGAGGGCGTCGGTTCGGTGCTGACCAGCGGCAACATCGTGTTCCGCAGCGCGGAGACCGACGTGCCCGCGCTCGAGGAGCGTATCCAGCAGGCGCTGGTCCAGGAATTGGGCATCGGCGGCGGCACGATCATCCGCAGCCACGACGAACTGCGCGCGTTGCTGGACACCGACCCTTTCCACGGCCTGACCCACGGACGCGGCACGTATCTGATCGCCACGTTCCTCAAGGACACGGCCGAGCCTCCGGCAACCCTGCCCGAGCGGCCGGACCCGCTCACCCGGGTCGTGGGCTACGACGAGGCGGCCCGTGCCTTCCTCGCGGTCATCGACAACAGTCAGCCGGGCAAGACGCCCGACTTCATGGCCTGGCTGGAGAAGACATACGGCAAGGACATCACCACCCGCACCTGGCTCACGATCGAGCGCGTAGTCAAGAAACTGGCGGCTTAGCGGGCTACTTCGGATCGCGTTCCGGCAGCGGGCGTTCCACGATGGACGGGCGGCCCAACGGGTTGCGCACCCGCCGCTTGGCCGAGTGGTACACCTGAGCGGTCTCGGCGGCCACCACGTCCCAGGCGAAGTCGGCGGTGAGCCGTTCCCGGGCGGCGTAGGCGCGCTGCTGCGCGGCGGCGGGGTCGTCGAGGGTGGCGCGGACCGCCTCGACCAATCCGTCGACGTCGGCGGGCGCGAAGGAGGCGCCGGTGACGCCGTCGATCACGGCCTCGCCCAGGCCGCCCGCCGTCGAGGTGATCAGCGGGGTGCCCGCCGCGGCCGCCTCCAGCGCGACGATGCCGAACGGTTCGTATCGGCTCGGCAGCACGATCGCGTCGGCGCCGTGCAGCCAGCCGAGCAGTTCCGCGTGGTCGAGCTGACCGGCGAAGTTCACCGCGCGGGCGACGCGGTGCACCCGGGCGCGCTCGCGCAACCACTCGAACTGGGTGCCGACGCCCGCGACGGTCAGGGTGGTGCCGGGGTGGGCGCGGCGGATGCGCGGCAGCGCGGCGATCGCGTCCTGCACGCCCTTCTCGTACTCGAGCCTGCCCACGTACAGCAGCCGGGGCGGACCGCTGCGCGGCGCGCGCGGGCGGAAAGTCCACGCGCCCACGTCGATGCCGTTGCGGATCACCGTCATCGGGATCCGCTCCGGACCGTAGAGCCGCTCGACTTCGTCCTGCATGGACGACGAGCAGGTGATCAGCGCGTCGGACTCGTTGGCGAGCCACCACTCCACCGAGTGCACCTGCTTGTTGACCTTGCCCGCGACCCAGCCGCTGTGCCGCCCGGCCTCGGTGGCGTGGATGGTCGACACCAGCGGCACGTCGTAGTACTCGGCCAGGGCGATGCCGGGGTGGGCGACCAGCCAGTCGTGCGCGTGCACCACGTCCGGCGTCCAGCCGTCGCCGATGCCGGGCTTCCCGAGCGCGACGCCCGCGCGCACCATGGCGTGTCCCATGGCCAGCGTCCAGGCGAGCATGTCCTCGCCGAAGTCGAACACCGGCGGGTCCTCGGCGACCGCGACCACCAGCACGCCTTCGGCGATGTAGGAGTGCGTGGGATGGGTGGAGGCGTCGGTGCCGGAGGGGCGCCGGGACAGGACGACCACCTCGTGGCCGGCCGCGGCGAGTTCGACGGCGAGGTGATGCACGTGCCTACCCAGCCCGCCGACCACGACGGGTGGGTACTCCCACGACACCATCAAAATCTTCATGCAAGTCCTTCTGCGGCCGAGCCCGGGTCCGCCGGAACCGGTCCGTGGTCCGCGGTGGCGGAGTCCGGGCCTGGCTCGGCGGCGGATACTGCCCCGGTGGCGCTGGGCACGGACCCCGCGGACGTGAGTCGTCGCGCGTCCACGCCGGGGAAGAGTCCGTCAGCTGCCCCCCATCCTGCCGCCAACTGCCGTGCTTTCGCGAGTTGGCCCGCCCCGACGGCCGCGGCGATTTCCCGGACGGCGTGGGCGTGGCGGTGCGCGCGGTCGCGCGCGTACCCCGCGGCGGAGTCCTTGCTGACCATGAACGCCCAGTCGCTGGAGACGGTCAGGATCGCTTCGCGCAGCAGCTGATCGGCGACGTGATCGCGGAGTCCGGGTGCGCCGCCCTGGGCGGCGCGCATCTTGTCGACGGTGTCCAGGGTCAGCCGCACGATGTCGTCGTTGAGCTCGACCAGGTCGCGCACTTGTTCGCCCGCCCACACCCGCCAGTCCTTGCCCGAACCCCAGGACGAGTCGGCCAGTGGCACCGGTTCGCCCAGGTAGCCGCGCGCTCGGGCGTCGGCGAGGGTGCCCACGGTGACGCCCGCCTCCGGCAGCGCCCGCAGTACCTGCGCCAGCCACTGCGGGCCCTCGTGCCACCAGTGGCCGAACAGTTCGGTGTCGAACGCGGCGACGACCAGGGCGGGCCTGCCGATCCGCTCGGACTCGGAGATCAACCGCTCGCGCACCGTCCGCACGAAGTCGTCCACATCCCGGACGACGGCCGCGGCGGCGAGTTCCGGATCGTAGGGAGCCTTGTCCGGGCCCGCGACGGTCTTGCCGGTGACCCGCGCGGGTTTGAGACCTGTGGCGTGGTCATAGTGATGAAAGTCACGGTAGGCGCCGTGGCCGGGATAGCCGGATTTCGGTGACCACACGCGGTAACTCACCTGCAAATCGCGCCCGAACGCGACCACGTCGGAATCCCGGACCGGTCGGCCGAGCGTGGTATCGCCGCGCAGCGCGGGGCCGTCGACCATGAAATGCGTCACACCCGCGGCGGCGTAGCCGACCTCCATGCCGGGGGTGTAGCCGCATTCCGGCGCCCAGATGCCGGTCGGTGTGTGGCCCCAGCGGTGTCGCGCGTCGGCCAGGCCCTCGGTGAGCTGGAACTGGCGCAGCCGTGGGTCCAGCAGCGGCTGGAACGGGTGGGCCAGCGGGCCGCCGAGCAGTTCGATGGCCTCCGCGTCGACGAGCGCGCGCCAGACCGGCGCGGCGCCGTGCCGCCAGTACTGCTCGAACTCGGCCAGGGCGGCGGCGGCCAGGCGGTGTTCGTGCCTGCCCAGCGCGACATTGCCCGCCATGGCGGCTTCGTCGGCGCGCAGCTGCCAGTTGCCCAGCCAGTGGTGCATGCCCGCCAGGCAGTGCGGGTCGTCCAGCTGGGCCGCGAGTACCGGTGTGATACCGAGGCTGAGCAGATGCGAACGGCCTTCGGCCGCAAGGGTTCGCAACACTTCGACGACGGGCAGGTAGGAGGCGGCCCAGGACTGGTAGAGCCATTCCTCGCCGACCGGCCAGCGACCGTGATGTGCCAGCCAGGGCAGGTGGGAGTGCAGGACCAAGGTGAACTGGCCCGGCACGGGACTTGCCGCGTGCCCGCCGGGCACGGTACCGCGATCGGTCAAGGCTTCACCGCGATGGCGATCAGATCCAGGCTCGCGTCGATGTTCGCGGCCAGCAACTCGAAATCGTCCACCGCGACGCTCGCGACGTCCGCGGTGAGTTCCGCGGGCCAGGGTTCCCCGGCCAGCGCGCGTTCGATCTGCGCGTCGATGAACGACCCGCCGTGCTTGGCGTCCAATGCTTTCAGGCCGGGCCCGTGGTGCACGCCGATCATCTCCGACACCTCGAATCCGGCCTCGACCAGCAATTCGGTCAGCTCGGCCGCGTTGAGTTCCCTCGTGTGGAACGGGTTGAGCGGAGTGTCGCGACCGGGCGAGAAGGTGATCCGGTTGGGGGTGCTGATCAGCAGCTCACCGCCGGGACGAAGCACGCGCAGGCATTCGCGCAGGAACTGGGCCTGATCCCAAAGGTGCTCGATCACTTGAAAGTTCACCACGACGTCGACCGAGGCGTCCTCCAGCGGCAGCTCGGCGAGGTTGCCGTGGAGCATCTCCACGCGGGGGTAGCGCACGCGCACGTGTTCGACGGCGCCGGTGTCGTAGTCGACGCCGATCACCTTGGTGGCCACGCCGGCGATCATGTCGGCGCCGTAGCCCTCACCGGAACCCGCCTCCAGCACCGTCTTTCCGGCGCAACGGTCCAGCAGACGGGCGTAGGCGATCTCGTGCCTGCGGAACCAGTAGTTCTCCTCGGCGATGCCCGGAACGGTGCGCTCGCCGGTCAGCGGCAGTGGTTCGACGGCGCCGGTGCTCGTCTCGGATGCCACGGTGATGCCGGACGGGTCGTCCACTGCGGCAGGGATCACAGCCTCGCTCATCACTCCGACGTTACTGGCACGGCATCCGCGGGGCATACCCCACCCGGCTGCCCCGGAGGGCGGCTTCGCTCGCCGGGAAAGGGGTCGCCGGAACCGCGCACTGTAGTGCGTGGTAACCAATTGTGAGAGAGAAGCCACTAAGTTACCCACGGGTAACTTAACGTAAGGTAATGTCACGGCCTGAGCCACCCACCCGGGCGTACGGCGCAGTTCGTGCGACCACCACATACGTGTAACCAGAACAGGAGGTCGACGAAGACCGATGCCGAACATCGTCGTACTCATCAAGCAGGTTCCCGACACCTGGTCCGAGCGCAAGCTCACCGATGGTGACTTCACGCTCGATCGCGAGGCCGCCGACGCCGTCCTCGACGAGATCAACGAGCGCGCCGTCGAAGAGGCGCTGCTGATCAAGGAGGCCCAGGGCGGTGAGGTCACCGTGCTGGCCGCCGGTCCGGACCGCGCCACCGAGGCCATCCGCAAGGCGCTGTCCATGGGCGCCGACAAGGCCATCCACATCAACGACCCGGCCATCCACGGCTCCGACGCCGTGCAGACGGCGTGGGTGCTGGCGAGTGCGCTCGGTCAGGTCGAGGGTGTCGAGCTGGTCATCGCGGGCAACGAGGCCACCGACGGCCGCGCGGGCGCGGTGCCGGCGATCATCGCCGAGTACCTCGGCCTGCCGCAGCTGACGCACCTGCGCAAGCTGGTCGTCGACGGCGACAAGATCACCGGTGAGCGCGAGACCGACGAGGGCGTGTTCAAGCTGGAGGCCTCGCTGCCCGCCATCGTCAGCGTCACCGAGAAGATCAACGAGCCGCGTTTCCCGTCCTTCAAGGGCATCATGGCCGCGAAGAAGAAGGAAGTGCAGACCTTCACGCTGGCCGACCTGGGCGTCGACCCCTCGACCGTGGGCGTCGCGAACGCGGGTTCCGCCGTCACCGCCGCCACGCCGAAGCCTCCGCGCACCGCGGGCGAGAAGATCGCCGACGAAGGCGACGGCGGCACCAAGATCGCCCAGTACCTGATCGGCCAGAAGATCATCTGATCTCGGTAGCGCTGCAGACTTCCTAGGAGAGAACACATGGCTGAAGTACTCGTGCTCGTCGAGCACGCCGAGGGTGCGATCAAGAAGGTCAGCACCGAACTGCTCACCGCCGCTCGCGCCCTTGGCGAGCCCGCCGCCGTCGTGCTCGGCACGGCGGGCACCGGCGAGAAGCTGGCCGACGCGCTGGCCGCCGCGGGCGCCGAGAAGATCTACATCGCCGAGTCCGACGATGTGGAGAACTACCTGGTGACCCCGAAGGTCGACGTGCTGGCCGCGCTGACCGAGTCGGTCTCGCCCGCCGCCGTCATCGTCGCCGCCAGCGCCGAGGGCAAGGAGGTGTCGGGTCGCCTGGCCGCCCGCATCGGCTCCGGCCTGCTGGTCGACGTCATCGACGTGAAGTCCGACGGCACCGCCGTGCACTCCATCTTCGGTGGCGCGTTCACCGTCGACGCCAAGGTCACCGGCGATGTCCCGGTGATCTCGGTCCGCCCGGGCGCCGTCGAGGCCTCCGCGCAGGCCGGCGCAGGCGAGAAGGTGACCGTCGAGGTGCCCGCGCAGGAAGAGGGCGTGGTCAAGGTGACCTCGCGCGAGCCGGTCGTCGGCGGTGACCGCCCGGAACTCACCGAGGCGAGCATCGTGGTCTCCGGTGGCCGCGGCGTCGGTTCCGCCGACAACTTCTCGGTGGTCGAGGCCCTGGCCGACTCGCTCGGCGCGGCCGTGGGCGCTTCGCGCGCCGCCGTCGACTCGGGCTACTACCCGGGCCAGTTCCAGGTCGGCCAGACCGGTAAGACGGTCTCCCCGCAGCTGTACATCGCCCTCGGCATCTCGGGCGCGATCCAGCACCGCGCGGGCATGCAGACCTCGAAGACCATCGTCGCCGTCAACAAGGACGAAGAGGCGCCGATCTTCGAGATCGCCGACTACGGCATCGTGGGCGACCTGTTCAACGTCGCGCCGCAGCTGACGGAAGCGGTCAACACGCACAAGGGCTGACACCCTCGGAGCGATCGAGAAGTGGCCCCGACCGGACGGTCGGGGCCACTTTTTCTTCGCACATCCAAATAGCGGTGCTTGCAACGCTTTTGAGCTACTGTTGGCGTGCGTTGCTGCACTGCAGGATGGGGACAAGGGGGGCGATGAGCGGCGTCGTGGACAGCGGCAGTTCTCAGACGGCGACCGGCGTGGACGGCGGTCTGCCGATCACCGCGCGGCAGGAACAATTCAGCCTCGGTTTCGTGCGCATGGTCGCCGCCGCTGCGGGCTGTTCGGTCAAGAGTCACGAGACCGACTACGACGGGGTTGACATCACCATCGTGGCTTCCGCGGATTATGCGAGATACTACTGCCCTGAATTCGAAATGCAGCTCAAGTGCACGACGCAGCAGCACTTGCTCAGACCACAGGACATGACGTGGTCGATGAAGCGAGACGGGTTTCTCAAGCTGGTGAATCCCAAGCGGTTCGTCCCGGCAGTGCTCGGCGTGTTGCTCATACCGGATGAGCCGGATGAACTGCTAGACCTTTCCGAGGACGGGCTCAGAACATCCAGCCGCATGTACTGGGAACGCGCGGCGAACCTCGGCGGGATCGAGGACGATAAAGCCAGCAAGACGGTCCACCTACCGCGAAGTAACCTCTTCGACGTGGGTGGACTGCGCGGCATCATGCAGTCGATCGGCGAAGGAGGTCAGTGGTGAGAAGTACTCCGCTCGACAGCCTCCGTGAGGTCGCGTCCGCGCTATCGCCCCCAGCTGTGTCCCAGTACCTCGCGACCCATGACTGGCAGCTCGAGGTTCGCGAGCAAGGTGTCAAAGAGATTTGGCAACTTTCGGGCGAGGACGGCCTTCTAGGGCGGATCATGCTGCCCTTGGCGACCGATTACGTCGACTTCTCCCGGCGGTTCCGCGAAACACTGCAATCGCTCGCCACCATCTACGACTGGGACCCAGTGCAACTGGTCGAACGAATAGCGGCTGCTCGAGCGGACTTGTTCTTCGTGCGACTCGACCAGGAAATGAGTGACGGCACCATCCCGTTCCGGCAGGCCGAGACAACCTTGGAAGCCCTGTTCACGATGATGAAGGCCGCCGCGACCACTGCCGACGACCCGACCCACTCGCATCGGGGTCGCAGATCGGCCGTGGTCACCAATTTTCTGGAAGACGACATTCGTCTCGGACACACCAGGCGCGGCAGTTTCGTGTTCACCGTGGTGACCCGTCTCGGTGAGATTCCGTTACCGCAAGTCGCCGGGCCACCAGCGGTGCCGTTTCCGCGCAAGGTGATGACAACGTTGGCGACAGGTCTGCAGTCGGCGCGGCAGCTCGCGCTCGACTGGGACGAGCGCGCCTTAGACCACGCGGGACAGTTGGGCCTGAGTGGCAGTTTGGTCGAATCTGTGCTGGACCTGACGCAGCCCGAAGCCCTACGCGCACTCGATCTATCCTTCGACTGGGCAGCCGGCGAGCGGCCGCCGGAGGTCGAGACCTCACGGATCGTTATCGACCGCAACGCGATGGCGGGGTTGCCTCGTGTCCGAGAGCGTTTGGTTCGCCGTGAAGAGCCGCCGCGTCATTTGACCCTGATCGGTCTGGTGCGCACCCTGAACCGGGATGACCTCGGTGACGATGACCAAGAAGCCACGAGCATCGTATTGTCGGCACACGTAGACGGACGTCTGCGAAAAGTGCACGTACCGCTCGTCGGTGACGACTATCAGTGGGCGATCCGCGCACACCAGAGCAAGCAGCCGATTGTCGTGTCCGGCGATCTCGTGTTCGAACGCGGTGCTTGGCGCCTGACCGGGATGATCAGCCTGGACTCGAGTTATCTACACCGGGAGAGCTGACGTCGGCGTGCGAGAAACTCTGCCCGGGATCTGGTCGATGCGAAAGTCGCCCGTCAACAAGGACGAAGAGGTGCCGATCTTCGAGATCGCCGACTTCGGCATCGTGGGCGACCTGTTCAACGTCGCGCCGCAGCTGACCGAAGCGGTCAAGACGCACAAGGGCTGACACCCTTCGGCCGCCTTTCGCTGATTTGGTCAGCTTGCGGTTCTGGTGCTCGGTCCCCAACGCGCCCTTGGGATTACCAGATGGCCCGAGACTGCTCGTGGTCGGCACGGTTGATGACCCGATTCGCCGATCTCACGCGTTGCTTGCTAGTTTCATCGGCGTCAAGTCCCCCGAAGGGGGGGAGTCATCGACACTAGGGGATTCAGAAGTGAAGAAGACGGTTACGGGACTGCTGATGGGCGCGCTGGCCACGGGGGCACTGATCGCCTTGGCGCCTGCGGCGCAGGCAGAGGTGTATCCGAACGAAAAGGAATGCCTGGCCGCCGCGAAGCGAGAGGAGGCGCGGCGCGTTTCCGAGGGTGACATCAACGTCCCCCATTACAGCTGCAAGGCCGTAGGAAACGGCTGGCGAGTGGGCATCTTCCGCTGATCGGAGTGGTGAGGGCGGGCTGACCTGATCCGCACCACCCTCGCCGGACGATCTGTCGCACAACCCCAGGACCACCGCGTCGATTGCTGCGCGGTGGTCCTGTCCCGTTTTCGACCACCGCCGAAAATACTTGCCTCCGGCCACCGGAACTCTCGTGTGAGACCGATGATGGCCTGTCGAGAGGCTGCGAGGCAGGCCGGTTCGGCGGCGGCCGACTGGCAATTCGAGTCTCGCGATCCACCACTTGCGACTGTGACCTGATCCAACTGGTCGAGCGAATAGCCGCCGCGCGGCCGACATGTTGTTCGTGCGCCTCGCGAGGAAACGAGAGAACTGACACCGGGTTCGAGCGACTCCGCCGAGGCGCTGGTCGGCTCGAACCGTTGTGGCCAATGAGGATGTAGTGGCGCTGATCGTCGAGCGCTTGGTTCGTTGTGCTCGGTCGGGAAAAATCGGCGCGAAATTGGTGCGAACTCTCGAGGCCAGGTGAGCGAAAATCGTGACCGATGCGAAAGAAATTACGGCGCAGGTGATTTCGCATCGGAGATGCGGGTGGCGGACTTACACTCGGCCGGTGAGCATCCCAACGGAACCGATCGGTAGCATCCCTCGACCTCACGATCTGTTGGCCGCCATGGCCGACGAATCCGGCGACGCCGCCGCGCTCGCCGAACTCCAGCGCAGCGCGGTCGCCGAGACCGTCCGCAAGCTGGAAGAACTCGGCTCTCCCGTCGTCACCGACGGCGAGCAGTCCAAGCCGAGTTTCGCCACCTATCCGATTGCCGGGCTCGATAATCTGGCCCCGGACGGGGCGATCATCCCGTTCGCCGACGGACACCAGAGACAGCTGCCCCGGCTGGCCTCCGGTCCGTTCCGCTATGCCGCGCACGCGGCGGACTACCTGCGCGACGCGCAGCAGCACGCCACCGTTCCGGTGAAGCAGGCCGTCATCGCGCCATCGGCGTTGAGCCTGCTGTATCCGGCCGACGGGATCGAGGGTTACCCCCGCGAGCAGTTCCTCGCCGACCTCGCCGACGCGGCGGAGGCCGACATCCGCGCCTGCTTGGAGGCGGGCGCGCACCTGGTGCAACTCGACTTCACCGAAGGGCGGCTGTCGCTCAAACTGGATCCCAGCGGCGGCGTGCTCGACCAGTTCATCGAGCTGAACAACACAGTGCTCGACCGGTTCTCGTACGAGGAGCGGGCCAGGATCGGCGTGCACACCTGCCCGGGCGGCGACCAGGACTCCACGCACAGCCTGGACGTGGACTACGTCGAATTGCTGCCGAAGCTGCTGCAACTGCGGGTGGGCGCGTTCTACCTCCAGTTCGCGAGCGAGCCGGATCCGGAGAAGGTGCTCGCCGTGGTCGCCGAGCACCTGCCCGCCGAGGCGCGGGTGTTCATCGGTGTCACCGACCCGATCGACCCGCAGGTCGAGACACCCGAACAGGTCCGCGACCGGGTGCTGCTCGCCGCCCGCTACCTGCCCGTCGAACGGTTGGGCACCTGCGACGACTGCGGCTTCTCGCCGTTCGCCGACGACACCTCCACCTCGCGGGAGACCGCGTTCGCCAAGATCCGTGCGCGTATCGAGGGCACGGCGCTGGCGGCGACGGAATTGGGCGTCTGAATTGCGGTGACTCGCCCCGGTTCAGGCCGGGGCCGGTCCTCTCGCGCAGGGTCGGATTGCGGTTGCAAGCTGGTTCAGCCCAGACACGCAGCAGGGTCGTTGCGTTGTAGTGGAATTCGATAGACGCATGTGGAGCGGCCCCGCTCCGGACGGTGCGGCCGGTCGTTCCGGTTACGTGTGCGAGTTCCCGTCAGGCGGTGAATTCTCTGTCTTGTACGCTGATCCGGACACGGAGGGGAGAGGCGGCGGCCACCCCGATGCTCGAATCAGCAACGATGCAATGCGGTGAGCAGGGTGTCGAGGATCGGTGAGCGCCGGGCGTCGGCGCGCAGGACCGCCGACACGGGGATGCGCAGCTTGGATTCGGCCAGCCGCAGCACCACCAGACCCTCGGTCGTGCTCTCCGCGTAGAGCACCGTCCACGCCTCGGGCCGGTTGATCAGCTCCATCGTCGCGGTGTGGTCCGGCGGGATGGGCGGGCCGAAGGTGGGGCCGGTAGGCAGTTCGGCGAACGCGTTGCGGATCACCGTGTGTAGCAACACCTGTTCCTGCTCCGGGGGGAGTAACAGGGGGTAGGAGGCCAGATCCGCCAGGGTCACCGTGTCCTTCGTGGCCAGCGGATGCGCGCTGGAGGTGGCGATCACCAGATCCTCGACCCACAGCTGCTCGACCACGAGGCCGGGCTGGTCGACGCGGCCGCGGATCAGGGCCAGATCGCAGTCGCCGTCGGTCACCGCGGTGATGCGCTGACGGAAGGGTTTGATGACGAACTCGATCTCCGCCTCCGGATGCGCGGCGCGCGCTCCCGCGATGGCCGACAGCGAGCGGGTGGCGAAGGACATGTTCGCGGCCAGCCGGATGCGCGGGCCGACCGTCCGCACGGCGGCGCGGATCGCCGACTCCAGGCTCAGCATTTGTTTCGCAAGGGGAAGTAGCCGTGCGGTGGCGTCGGTGGGCACGACCGAGCGGGTCGAGCGCTCGAACAGTTGCACGCCGAGGTCGCGTTCGAGCCGGGAGATCTGGTGGCTGATCGCCGACTGCGAGATGAAGCAGCGCGCCGCGGCGCCGCTGAAGCTGAGCTCCTCGCACACCGCGACGAAGTAGGTGAGCTGCCGAAGTTCCACGGCGCCTCCTGATTAATTACGAATCGAGATAAGAGTCATCTTAATTATGCGCCCACACACCTGAAATATCCGCCCTCCGGATCGCGGTTCGTAATGAGAGAAGGAGGCTGTCATGCAGTACGTGGACGCGGGAATCGAAACCGCGGGTGTCGTCATTGTCGGATCGGGGTTCGGCGGGCTCGCCGCCGCCAAGCAACTGGCCAAGTCGGGGGTGGACTATGTGCTGATCTCCAGCACGCCCGAGCATCTGTTCCAACCGCTGTTGTACCAGGTAGCGACCGGTGTGCTCACATCGGAGGAGATCGCGCCGCCGATCGCGGGCATCCTGCGCCGCCATCGCGAGGCCGACGTTCGCCTCGGCACCGTGGTCGGCATCGATCCCGACCGCGCCATCGTCACCTACGAACACGAGGGCGTTTCGCACCGCATCCGCTACGGCTCGCTGATCGCGGCCACCGGCGCGAGCCAGTCCTACTTCGGCCGCGACGACTTCGCGGAGAAGACCTATTCGCTCAAGACCATCGACGACGCGCGGCGGCTGCGCGCCCAGATCGCGCGCGTCTTCGCCGAAGCCGCGCAGGCCGACGAGCAGACCAAGCGCAAGCTGCTGAGCTTCGTCGTGGTCGGCGCGGGCGCGACCGGCGTCGAGGTGGCCGGTCAGCTGAAGGAGCTGGCGAAACGGTATTACCACCAGGAGGTTTCGGTCACGCTCGTGGAGGGCGCGGGCGAGGTGCTCCCGCCGTTCGGCGGCGGGCTGTCGGAGTACGCGAAGAAGTCGCTGACCGGCAGCGGCGTGGAGGTGCTGCTCGGCACCTTCGTCACCGACATCGAGCACGGCAAGGTCACCGTCAAGAGCGCCGACGGGGTCGAGCACGCCATCGCGGCCGAGACCGTGGTGTGGTCGGCGGGCGTGCAGGCGGGCGGGTTCGCGAAGATCCTGGCCGAGGCCACGGGCGTGGCGACCGACCGGGCCGGCCGGCTGCTGATCAACCCCGATCTCACCGTCGGCGGCTACGCCGACATCTACGCCATCGGCGACATGACCTCGCTCAACGGCTACCCCGGGCAATCGCCGGTGGCCATGCAGGAAGGCAGGCACGCCGCCGACATCATCCGCCGCAAGAAGCAGCCCGGCACGCCCTTCACCTACTGGGACAAGGGCAGCATGGCGGTGATCAGCCGGTTCAGCGCCGTGACGAAGCTGAACGACCGCATCACCTTCCGCGGTGTGATCGCCTGGTTCATGTGGCTCGCGGTGCACCTGTTCTACCTGGTCGGTTTCCGCAACCGCTTCGCCGCGGTCGCGTCCTGGCTGGTCGCGTTCATCTTCACCGGGCGCCCCGGTTTCGCCGAGGAGGACGCGACCGCGCCGAAGGTACTCGCCGCGGAGAGTCGAGCCGCTTAAATGGCTTCTCGCACCTGAGAATCGCGTCGCGCACAATCGAAAGGCGGCGCGATTCACGGTGCGCGCGGCATTCACGCTGCCCAGGAACGAACCGCGATTCGCACGGTAAACCGCATGTCGGAAGCGGTTTCGGTGCGGGAGGGCGAACGCGGTGGAACCGTTCGGTGAACGCTCGGTGTGACAGCCGTCTCGTTCACCCAACCGGCATCGCGGCGACACTTCGAGGTTGCTGGGGCGCATTGTCGGGCTGGCTTCATCGTGGATATGACTATTTCGTCCGTGCTGACGGCCCCGGCTCGACCGACGGACTCCGGGGAGGGACGGTCGCGTTACTCGCTGGTGGTCTCCTCCGACCTCGATCACCGCGTCGCCGCGCAGCGCCTGCGCTACGACGTGTTCGCCAACGAGCCGGGTTTCCGGATTCCGGACGACGGCAGCGGTTTGGACGCCGACCATTTCGACGAGCACTGCGACCACATGCTGGTGCGCGACGACGCCAGCGGGGAATTCGTCGGCTGCTACCGGATGCTGCCGCCGGACAAGGTCGCCGCGGCGGGCGGGTACTACACGGCGACGGAATTCGATCTCGCTCAACTGGATCCGGAAGGCATGCGGATCGTCGAGATGGGCCGCGCGTGCGTGGTCCCCGACCACCGCAACGGCTCGGTGCTCACCCTCATGTGGGCGGGGATCCTGCACTACATCCAGCTCACCGGCTACGAGTGGGTGATGGGCTGCGTGTCGGTGCCGATGCAGGACACCCCGGCCGACCCGCCCGGAGTGAACGTGCGCGGCGTGCGCGACATGCTGCTCGGGCGGCACGCCTCCGACCCGGAGCGCCGGGTGCACCCCTACAACCCGGTGATCGTCGACGGCAAGACCCTCGACGAACTGACCCCGCCGTCGCGGCCGAAACTGCCCCCGCTGGTGCGCGGCTACCTGCGGCTGGGCGCGGAGATCTGCGGCGAGCCCGCCCACGATCCCGCCTTCGCGGTCGCCGACTTCGTCGTGCTGCTCGGGCTGAACACCATCAACACCCGCTACCTCAATCGCCTACAAGACGCCGCCGCGTCGTTCGACGGGGGACGGTGAGGACCGTGGTCTTCGACGCGCCACCCGCCCCGTCCGCCGCGCACGCATGGATGCCGTCGAGCCCCTGCGGTTCCGGCTGCATCGATTCGATCGACCAGGTCGGCCCGGCGCGGGTGGCCGCCCGGCTGGCCGGAGTCGCCGGCCTGCTGCTCAGCTACCCGATCGCGCACGCGCTGACCCCGCGCGGCAAGCGCACGCCGTTGCAGCGCGGCTACGCGCGCCTACTGCTCGGTTCCATCGGCCTGCGGTTGCGCGTCGTCGACAACCGGGTGACCGCGGAAGAGCGCGGTGTCGTCGATGAGGGCGACGCCACGCTCGCACCCGCCGGTTTCGGCGCCGCAGGCCGGGGTGTGCTGATCGTCACCGGGCACATCAGCTGGACCGACATCGTCGCCCTGGCCTCGGTGCAGCCGCTCGGCTTCGTGGCCCGCGCCGACATGCTGGACTGGCCGATGATCGGAAAACTCGCCGAGTTGATGCGGGTGATCCCGATCGAACGCGAGAGCCTGCGGCAGTTGCCGGGCGTAGTGGCCGCGGTCGGAGCGCGGCTGGCCGCCGGTGAGCGGATCGGCGTCTTCCCCGAGGGCACCACGTGGTGTGGCCGCGCCTACGGCAGCATGCGTCCCGCGTTGCTCCAGGCGGCGGTGGACACCGGCACCCCCGTGCAGCCGGTGCGATTGCGGTACCTGGACCGGCACGGCGTGCCGTGCACGGTGCCCGCTTTCGTCGGCGTCGACACCTTCGGCTCCTCCGCCGGGCGGGTGCTGCGTTCGCGCGGAATGGTCGCCGAAGTGGTGCTGGAGCCGGTGCTGGAACCCGGCCCCGACCGGCGCGAACTGGCCCGCCGCTGCGAGGCCGCGGTCCGCGGCACCGCGTCGCCCCGCCACGGTGCGGAAACCACGGAGTGGATCGAGGCGGGGCACACCCGAGTCCAGGACCCGTCGCTCGCGACCGACGCACCAGAAGTGCGCCGCCCGCGCCGCCGCCCGATGCTGCGCGGGCGCCGGAGTGCTGCGGTCGCGCGGTAACTCGACAGGTTTCGCGAGTGGCACACCATCGAAAGGTCCACTCGCGGTTTGCCACAGCCATGTGCCACTCGCAGACGTTTCGCCGTACGCACGGTGTTCGGCATCATGGCTGCGGGTGCCTCGTGGCGCATCGGTGTGGGCCTGGCTCGCTCCCGTCCACGCCGTGATCGTGATCACCGGCGTCGAATGCGGCAGGGCTGCACCGAGTCCGGGGCGAGCCGATGTCGGCCCGCCCCGGATATAGGGAAAGAACTCAGAAACCGCTTCCCGTCGGCGGCCGCCACCCGTGGTCCCACCCGGGCCTGCCGTGATCCCAGTCGTCGTGGCGGTTGCGGCCGCGGAACCAGTCGTCGTTGCGGCCGCGATCCCAGTCGTTGTGCCTGCCGCGATTCCAGTCGTCGTGGCCGTGGCGGCCGTGGGTCGCATCGAGCTGGTCGGCCTGCTCGAGCACGATCGGGTCGGCGAGCGCGGGCACCGCGACGGCGGCGACCGGCATCAGGGCGAGTGCGGACGCGGCCGCGGCGCGTGCCAGCACGCGTCGCGTGCGTCCATGGGTGTGATGGTCCATCGGAACTTCCTCACTATCGATTCGTCCGGGCGTCGACCGCTCGGCGTTTCGGCCCCGGATCCACTCCCGGAACGGAACGGATCGGCGATCAACACGCTGAATAACGTACCGCTAAATAGCGGTACATTCAATAGGTGAAAACCCTGAGATTCCGCCGGTCGCAGGGCGTTCAAGCCTGAACCGGGTCCGTGAACGGACCCCGCGCGAGCGGGCGAGCAGGGGGGAATAACCGGCGGAGGGTGACGGCTATCCTTAACTGGTCATGAAGTCGGCTTTTTCGGGTCCGGTCAACGGTGCTGCGCCCCAGACGGTCTACCTCGATCACGCGGCCACCACACCGATGCTGCCCGCGGCCATCGAGGCGATGACGGCTGCCTTGCGCAGCACAGGCAACGCGTCCTCGTTGCACGGCTCCGGGCGCGCCGCCCGTCGGCTGCTGGAGGAGGCGCGCGAGTCGATCGCGGCCGACCTGGGCGCCCGGCCCTCGGAGGTCATCTTCACCTCCGGCGGCACCGAGAGCGACAACCTGGCGGTGAAGGGCATCTTCTGGGCGCGCCGCGACGCCGATCCGCGCCGGAACCGGATCATCGCCAGCTCGGTCGAGCACCACGCGGTGATCGACGCGGTGGAGTGGCTGGAGCGGCACGAGGGCGCGGAAGTCACCTGGCTGCCGGTCGACGCCGAGGGCGTGGTCGCGGCCGGAGCGCTGCGCGCCGCGCTCGCCGCCCATCCCGACGAGGTCGCGCTGGTCACCGTCATGTGGGCGAACAACGAGGTCGGCACGATCCAGCCGATCGTCGAACTCGCCTCCGTCGCAGCCGAATTCGGCGTGCCGATGCACAGCGACGCGGTGCAGGCGGCGGCGCAGCTGCCCATCGACTTCGCCGCGAGCGGCCTGTCCGCGGCCAGCTTCGCCGGGCACAAGGTCGGCGGCCCGCACGGTATCGGGGTGCTACTGCTCGGCAGGCAGGTGCCGTGCGTGCCGCTGCTGCACGGCGGCGGGCACGAGCGCGACCTGCGGTCGGGCACCTCGGACACGGCGGCCGCGATCGGGCTGGCCGCCGCGCTGCGCCAGACTTCGATCGAACTACACGCCCGGACCGCCGAGCTGGTCGCGTTGCGGGACGCGTTGATCGACGGCATCCGCGCGACGGCGCCCGACGCGGTGCTCAACGGTCCGGCCGGCGAACGGCGGCTACCCGGCAACGCGCACGTCACTTTTCCCGGCTGCGAAGGGGATTCGCTACTGATGCTGCTGGACGCGGCGGGGATCGAATGCTCGACCGGTTCGGCGTGCACCGCGGGCGTCGCCACGCCCAGTCACGTGCTGATCGCGATGGGTGTCGAACCCTGGCAGGCGCGCGGATCGCTGCGCTTCTCGCTGGGGCACACCTCGACGCGTGCCGACGTCGACGCAGTACTGAAAGTCTTGCCGCAAGTGGTGGAGCGGGCCAAGGCCGCGGGCCTGGCCGGTGCGAAAGGAGGTGTTTGATGCGGGTACTCGCCGCGATGAGCGGTGGTGTGGATTCGGCCGTGGCGGCGGCGCGTGCCGTCGACGCCGGTCACGAGGTGGTCGGGGTGCATCTGGCGCTGTCGGCGACACCGGGCACGCTGCGCACCGGATCGCGCGGTTGCTGCTCGAAGGAGGACGCGGGTGACGCCCGGCGCGCCGCCGACGTGCTCGGCATCCCGTTCTACGTCTGGGATTTCGCCGACCGCTTCAAGGAAGACGTCATCGACGACTTCGTCGCGGCCTACGCGGCGGGCGAGACGCCGAACCCGTGCCTGCGCTGCAACGAGAAGATCAAGTTCTCCGCCCTGGCCGACCGGGCGGTGGCGCTCGGCTTCGACGCCGTGGTCACCGGGCACTACGCGCGGCTCGAGGACGGTGTGCTGCGGCGCGCCGTCGACGCCGACAAGGACCAGTCCTATGTGCTGGCTGTGCTGACCGCGCAGCAGCTCTCGCGCGCGATGTTCCCGGTGGGCGACACCCCCAAGCCGCAGATCCGCGCCGAGGCCGCCGAGCGCGGGCTCGCCGTCGCGAACAAGCCCGACAGCCACGACATCTGCTTCATCCCCTCCGGCGACACGCGCGCCTTCCTTGGCGCGAAGATCGGCATCCGGCCCGGCGCGGTCGTCGACGCCGACGGCCGGGAGCTCGCGCGGCACGAGGGCGTGCACGGATTCACCATCGGCCAGCGCAAGGGCCTGGGGTTGCCGGGTCCCGCCGCCGACGGCAAGCCGCGGTACGTCACCGGCATCGATCCCGAGTCCGGCACGGTCCGCGTGGGGTCGGCCGAGGACTTGCAGGTCTGGACGATCGAGGCGGAGCGCGCGATCTGGACGTCCGGCTCCGCGCCCGCGGGCCCGATCGAGTGCGTGGCGCAGGTGCGCGCGCACGGCGGCACCGCGCCCGCGGTGGCCGAGGCGGTGGGCGACGGACTGCTCGTGCGGCTGCGCGAGCCGCTGACCGGCGTCGCGCGCGGCCAAGCCGTGGTCGTCTACCGTCCGGATCCCGCGGGTGACGAGGTGATCGGCAGCGGGACCATCTCCGCCACCGCGCAAGAGCCTGTCACGAGTGAAACGGGGGCCGAGGCGGCGCGGTGATCCCGCACCATCCTCCGGTGTCGTCCGGTGCGGAAAACTGGGCTGTGACCGTCGAGGACGGCGGGCCTCGTAATGGCGGAATCGATCGGATGGAGTGCGGTAACGGTGTACGAGACCGGCACGGATGACGTGACGCGAGACAGCGGGACGGACGTGACCGCCGAGCCGGTGCGTTTGCGAGGCGGCGTCGCCACCGGCGTCGGCTCTTGGCCGGGCACCGACCCGCGCGAGGCCGCCGCGACCATCGTCGGCGAACTCGGTGAGTTACCGCACCTGGTGGAGCTGCCCGGTCGGGGCGCGGGCGCGGACCTGGTCGGCCGCGCCTCCGCGTTGCTGGTCGATCTGCGTTTCGACACCACCTCCAGGGGCTATCGACTGGCGCCGCGCCCGGGTTCGGTCTCGCGGCGCGCCCATGACCTGCTGCGGACCGATCTGGACGCGCTCGAGGAAGCGTGGGAGAACGCGGGCCTGTCCGGTCGCGGCCGGACGGTGAAGGTGCAGTCGGCGGGCCCGCTGACGCTGGCCGCGCAGGTCGAGTTGCCCGGCGGTCATCGCGTGCTCACCGACGCCGGCGCGGTGCGCGACCTCTCGGAGTCCCTGGCCGAGGGGCTGGCGCAGCACGTGGCGGAGGTGCGCAAGCGGCTCGGCGCGCAGGTCGTCGTGCAGCTGGACGAACCGTCGCTGACCGCCGTGCTGGACGGCTCCCTGCGCGGGGTGAGCGTGCTGAACACCGTGCGCGCGTTGCCCGAACCGGAAGCGCTGGCCGTGCTGGACGCGGTGATCACCGCACAGTCCGCGCCGGTGCTGGTGCACAGTTGTGCCGAGCCGCCCGCGCTCGGTGCGCTGCGCCGTAGCGCCGCCGCGGGGATCGGGTTCGATCTGAGCATCATCGGCACCGGGCAACTCGACGAGGTCGGGGAGGCCATGGAAGCGGGCAAGCAGCTGGTGCTCGGTGTCGTCCCCACCGAGGCGCCTGCCACGACGGTCACCTGGCGGACCTTCGCCGAACCGGGCGTGCGGCTGATCGATCGGCTCGGCTTCGGCCGCCGCACGCTGGCGGAGCGGGTCGCGGTCAGCCCGGCATGCGGACTGGCGGGCGCGCCGCTGGAGTGGAGCAGACGAGCGCTGCGCTTGGCCGCGGACGTCGCGCGGGCGTATGCCGAGGAGCCGGAGGAGCTTTCGTTCTCCTGACGTTCCCGGACGCAAATCCCCGCCCAGGCCGACCAGTTCCGTGACGGGAACAAGCTCGGTCGCGGGCAGTTCGGGAAGGCCCTGATCTGGGGATCCTGCTCGGCCCGGCCATCTACCTGGGTGGATATTTACTTTTCACCGACGGGCTCATGGATTACTGCGATAGCGCCGCACGCGAAGGGGCGTTCGGAGCGGCGCAAGGTTTTCAAATCGCCGGCGCGAGCACCATGCTGGTCGCCGGGTTCGCTCTGCTGGCTGATCTGTCGGCTCATCGCCATCGGATCAGCCGACTTCGATTCTTGTCGAGCGGCTCCGGAGTTCTCGCCATGATGTGTGGGTTCGGCTTCGTCATCATATTGTCCGGGCCTTCGGGTCAGGTCTGTTCGCCTGGATGACAGCTCTCGAACTCGATCTGCCGGTGTGGGCGCCACACCGTCGAGACGGGCATGCCGCGCGTCGATGCCGCCACGCCGCCGGAACGCTGTGCTCGCGCCGAGAAACGGACCGGCCGGAATTCGTGTCCGCCAGGGCGGCGACGTGCGCGAACACGGCGGCTCCCTGTCGGTGGCCTCCGCTAATGTGCGATGGGTGAGTGACAGCGAGAGCGCGGCGGCCCCGGCGACGCCAGAGCAGCGGGTGGACTGGCAGCAACTCGCGGACGAGGTGCGTGAGCATCAGTTCCGCTACTACGTCCGGGACGCGCCGATCATCTCCGACGGCGAGTTCGACGCGCTGTTGCGGCGGTTGCAGGCCATGGAGGACGAGCATCCGGACCTGCGCACGCCGGACTCGCCGACCCAGCTGGTCGGCGGTGGGTTCGCGACCGATTTCACCGCCGTCGACCATCTCGAGCGGATGCTGTCGCTGGACAACGTGTTCGACGTCGACGAGCTACGCGCCTGGGCCGCCCGGGTGGAGGCGGAGACCGGGCCGGACCTGCACTATCTGTGCGAGGTCAAGATCGACGGCGTCGCGCTGAACCTGGTCTACGAGAACGGCAGGCTGGTCCGTGGCGCCACCCGAGGCGACGGACGCACGGGTGAAGACGTGACGCTCAACGCGCGCACCATCGATGACATCCCCGGCGAGCTGAACCCCAGCGACGAGTTCCCGATCCCGCGACTACTGGAGGTCCGCGGCGAGGTGTACTTCCGGCTGGAGGATTTCGAGACGCTCAACGCCGCCATCGTGGCCGAGGGCAAACCGCCCTACGCCAACCCGCGCAACACCGCGGCCGGTTCGCTGCGGCAGAAGGATCCGTCGGTCACCGCGCGGCGCAGGCTGCGCATGATCTGTCACGGCTTCGGCCGGATCGAGGGCTACACGCCGACCTCGCAATACGAGGCGTACCGCGCGCTCGCCGCGTGGGGCCTGCCGGTGTCCGAGCACACCAGACGGGTGCAGGGCATCGACGCGGTGATCGAGCGGGTCGCGTATTGGGGCGAGCACCGGCACGACATCGAGCACGAGATCGACGGCCAGGTGATCAAGGTCGACGAGACCGCGCTGCAACGCCGCCTCGGCTCCACCTCGCGGGCTCCGCGCTGGGCGATCGCCTACAAGTACCCGCCCGAGGAGGCGACGACCAAGCTGCTGAACATCCAGGTGAACGTCGGCCGCACCGGGCGGGTGACGCCGTTCGCGGTGATGGAGCCGGTGTCGATCGCGGGGTCGACGGTCGCGATGGCCACCTTGCACAACGCGGCCGAGGTCAAGCGCAAAGGCGTGCTGATCGGCGACACGGTCACCATCCGCAAGGCGGGTGACGTGATCCCCGAGGTGCTGGGGCCGGTGGTGGACGCGCGCCCCGAAGACGCGCGCGAGTTCGTCATGCCGACGCACTGTCCCGAATGCGGCACCGAACTGCGCCCCGAGAAGGAGGGCGACGCCGACATCCGCTGCCCGAACCAGCAGTTCTGCCCGGCCCAATTGCGCGAGCGCGTCTACCACGTGGCAGGCCGCGGCGCTTTCGACATCGAGGCCCTCGGTTACGAAGGCGCGATCGATCTGCTGAAGTCCGGCGCCATCACCGACGAGGGCGACTTGTTCGACTTGGACGAGGCGACGCTGCTCACCACGTCCCTCTACGCCAACAAGAACGGCAGCCTCTCCGCCAACGGCAAGCGGCTGCTGGAGAACCTGGCCGCGGTCAAGAACCGGCCGCTGTGGCGGGTGCTGGTCGGCCTGTCCATCCGGCACGTCGGCCCCACCGCGGCGCGGGCGCTCGCCGCCGAGTTCGGCAGCCTGGACCGCGTCGAGGCGGCGTCGGTCGAGGAATTGGCCGCCGCCGACGGCGTGGGCCCTACCATCGCGGCCGCGGTGGCGGAGTGGTTCACCGTCGACTGGCACCGCGCCGTGGTGGCGAAATGGCGGGCCGCGGGTGTGCGGATGGAAGACGAGCGGGACGAATCCATCGAGCGCAACTTGGAGGGTCTGTCCATCGTGGTGACCGGTTCGCTGCAAGGCTTCACCCGCGACGGCGCCAAGGAGGCGATCCTGGTGCGCGGCGGCAAGGCGGCCAGTTCGGTTTCGAAGAAGACCGCGTTCGTGGTGATCGGTGACGCGCCGGGGTCCAAGGCCGCCAAAGCGGAGGAACTCGGTGTGCCGATTCTCGACGAGGAGGGGTTCCAGCGGCTGCTGGCCGGTGGTCCCGAGGCGGTCACGCCGGAGACGGCCGCGGAGGACGCCGAAGCCGAGGAGTGATCGGCGCTTGACCTGAAGATACGTTGAGGTATGAGGATCGACTGGTAGGCGACTACCAGGAGGTCATCATGTCTCGTCCTACCGCACTGATCACCGGCGCATCGGCAGGATTCGGCGCTGCGCTCGCGCGGGCGCTGATCGAACAAGGGTGGCGGGTGCTGGGGACCGGGCGTCGAGCCGACCGGTTGACGCGGGTGGCCGCCGAACTCGGGCCGTCGTTCCAGGCGGTCCCGGGCGACGTCACGGAGCCGGCGGATCGCGCCAGGTTGGCGGACGCCGCGCGCGGTGCGGGGGAACTCGCCCTGGTGGTGAACAACGCCAGCCGTCTCGGGCCGAGTCCGTTGCTGGGCCTCGCGGACTATCCACTCGACGAGTTCGAGCGCGTCTTGCGCACGAATGTGGTCGCGCCACTGGCGATTCTGCGCATCGTGCTGCCGCTGCTGCGGCCGGACGGCGTTGTGGTGAACATCAGCTCCGACGCCGCGGTTGAGCCGTATCCCACGTGGGGTGGATACGGTTCGTCGAAGGCAGCGCTCGACCAGCTCACGGCGATCCTCGGTGCGGAACATCCGGGCCTGTCCATCTACGCGTTCGATCCCGGCGACATGCGTACCGAGATGCATCAGGCCGCGTTTCCCGGCGTCGACATCTCCGACCGGCCCGAGCCCGCGACAGTAGTGCCCGCGCTGCTGCGGTTGCTCGCCGAGAAGCCGAAGAGCGGGCGTTATGCCGCCGCGGATTTCGTGGCCGGGCGGGCGTCATGACGGTGCGGACCGAACTGCCGTTCTTCGATCTGTCCCCGGATCGCAACGCCACCCTCCCGCCCGAGGCGAGAGGGATGGCGCGCGACGAGGTCCGTTTGCTCGTCGTCGAGGACGGTCTGACGCACGCCCGATTCCGAGAGCTGCCCGACCGCCTGCGCCCGGGCGACCTTTTGGTGGTGAACAACTCGGCGACCATGTCGTCGGCGGTCGACGCCACGATGGACGGCGAGCCGGTCGTGCTGCATTTCTCCACCTGGCTGGACGACGGCCGCTGGGTGGTCGAGGTCCGGACCACCGAGCGCACTCCCTATCCGCCCGAGCGGCTCTCGGCCGGGACCGTGTTGCGATTGCCGGGTGCGACGGCCACACTGCGGGCGCCCTGGCTTCCCGGCGGACGTCGTCTCTGGAGTGCGGACGTCACCGGCGACGTGTTCGGGTTGCTCGCCGCACACGGCCGCCCCATCACGTATGCCTATGTGCCGCAGCGGTGGTCGGCGGCCTATTACACGACGGTCTTCGGCAGGGTTCCGGGCAGCGCGGAAATGCCGAGCGCGGCACGGCCGTTCACCGAGCGTGTGGTGTTGGATCTGATCACCGCAGGGGTTGCTCTCGCGCCGATCACCCTGCATACCGGCGTCTCCTCGCCCGAGGCCGGGGAACCGCCGAGCCCGGAACGGTTCGCCGTTGCCGCCTCGACGGCGCGGCTGGTGAACGACACGAAAGCCGCCGGCGGGCGGGTCGTCGCGGTGGGCACGACGGTGACGCGGGCGTTGGAGACCGCCGCCGACCCGGCGGGACTGGTCCACGCGTCGCGCGGGTGGACCGACCTGGTGCTCGGCGCACGGCGACCGGCTCGTGTGGTGGATGGTCTGATCACCGGTTGGCACGCGCCCGGCGCGTCACACCTGGATCTCCTGGTAGCAGTGGCGGGGGAGGAAACCGTCGCCGCCGCGTATGCCGCCGCCGTGGACACCGGCTACCTGTGGCACGAGTTCGGCGACAGCGCTCTGCTGTTCGGGCGTGGCCCGCTCAGTGGACCGTGACCGTGGCGCCCAGCTGGCCCGCGATGTCGAATCGCCCGCAACGGCCGTCGCTCAGGTCGAGCTTCTGGGTGATGATCTTGCCGCGGCGATTCTTGAACGTCGCCTCGGCGGACACGTCGGCGCTCGCCGTCGAGCACACCTTCGACACCACGCCGGGCGGGTCGTAGCTGACCGTCCCTCCGCCCTGGCAGGTGTTCGTGCTGTTGGCCAGGAACACGCGTGCGGTGCCCTCCGGACACGGCGCGTCCGCCACCGCCTCCGGCGCCACGGTCAGCGAGCCCAGCGCGAGCGCGGCGACGGCGGAGCCTCCGACCACTACGCGACGAACCGTCGATCCCATCGTTACCCTCATCCCATCGAACAACTTCGGCAGTACGCCGCGGCAAGACCGCAGCGTGCAGGCATGCTAACCCGCTATCACGCCTGCTGTCCTGGCGACTGCTGTCGAGCTACTCCGGAAACAGCAGGGTGTCGACGGCGATGGTGGTGTCCGCATAGCGGACCGGGATGTGGTCGCCGGGCCGGTACTCTTTGCGAGTCCGGTAACCCGTGGGTATCGGTTCGGTGTGCTCGTAGATCACGGTTCTCGTGACTACCCAGTAGGTCGAATACCCGGCGCGGCCATATAGTTTCGCTTTGACTCCGAGGTCTTGCATCACCGTTTCGTCGGAGATTTCGATGACCAGGAGCACATCAGCCGGATCCCACACAGCGATTTTCGAACCGATCAAATCGACCTGATCCGCGTCTGCCCGCAGTACCCAGCAGTCGGGATCGGGTAGCGACTGGGCGGTGGGCAGCGTCTCGCTGGTCACCTCGACCCCCTTGGTCGGAAGCTCCCGCGCGATGCGAAACACCGCTCGGCCGTGCCACGACCCGATAACCACCGGCCATACCTCCCCCTCGACGAGTTCGACACGATGGTCGAACGCGCCCGCCTCCCACGCGCGCAGGAACTCGCTGCGCGTCCAGCGGTAGGCGATCGAAGCCTCGGTCATGCGATCAGGGTACCGTGCCGCCGATCGCGCAGCCATCGGTCGCAGACCTGTTCCCCCAGGTAATGCTCGTGATCGAACAAAGAGAGGGAGGACGTTCGAGCCTTCGGCGAACTGTGTGTGGGCTCGGTGCGCGTGTCGCCGACGTGGGGCGAGATCAGGCGCGGATCGCGGACGCTACCGGCCTGATGTCGCCTACCCATGCCACAGACGGAAGTATGGCGGCATGCTGCGCAGTTTTCAGGTGACCAATCACAGATCGCTGGCCGACGAGCAGGAGTTGCGGCTCACCAGAGGAAGCGGGCCGGTGGCGGTGCCGGTGACCGCCGTGCACGGCGGCGCCGCTGCGGGCAAGACGAACCTGATCGATGCGCTCGGGCAGATGCGTGACGCGGTGTTGCACTCGGTGACCGGGTGGGACCCGTACGCGGGCCCGGTGCGGGCGCCGCATCTCGGATTCCCGGACCGGCCTTCGGAGTTCGTGGCGGCGTTCGTCGCCGAGGGCGTGCCGTATACCTACGGGTTCCGGCTGGACAACGCCGACGTGACGGCGGAATGGCTGCACACCCATCCGCGCTCGCGCAAGCGAATCGTCTTCGAGCGCAACGGGGAACAGATCAAGATCGGCCCGATGTTCGAGGCCGCGCGCTACGGTATCACCGCGCTGGCTCCGCTGGTTCGTCCGAACGCGTTGCTGCTCAGCCTCGCCGGTCAGATGTATTCCGACGCGCTCGTGCCCGCCTACCGCTGGTTCGATTCCATGCTCGAAGTGCAGCGCGGTCCCTCCGAACCCGACGCCATCGCCCATCGGCTGGGCAGTCACATCTCCCGATCCCCGGACAACGCGGCGCGGCTGCTGATGCTGCTGCGCACGGCCGAGTTGGGCATCACCGACCTGCTCGTCGCCGAACACGACCCGTTGTACGCCGACTACCTGCGTGATCTGGACGCCGACATCGCCGGTCTGGGCAAGCAGATCGATTTGTGCGCCTCCTCGCCCGGCCACGCCGACCAATTGCTTCGCGACAACGGCCTGACCCCGGTGCTGCTCGAACGTGAGCTGACCAATCTGAAGGCCGCGCGCGACGCCTTGTACACGCGCATGGTGGCCCGGCGCGGTGTCGGCCTGAGCCTGGTGCACGACGGCATCGACGCCCCGTTCGGCATCGGCGACGAATCCTCCGCAACGCTGTCGTTGCTGCGGGTCCTGCCCGCCATGCTCGACGCGCTGGACGAGGGCCGTGTACTCGCCGTCGACGACATCGGCGCGTGCCTGCCCGCGGAGGAGACCGATCGGTTGATCCAGCTGTTCCAGAATCCGGAGACGAATGCGCGCGGGGCGCAGTTGATCTTCACCACGAACAATCGGACGCTGATCGATCGGGGCAACGGACGATCGCAACGCACCCGCACATCGGTCTGGCAGGTCCGGCGCACGGCTCAGGGCGCCAGCGAGCTCACGCCGGTGTGACGCGACTTAGCATGGGGGCATGTTGGAGTTCGTCGCGCTGGTAACCCTGACCGCGGTGCTGGTGTCGCTGATCGTGTTCACCATCCGCGGCAAGCGGGGCTACCGCCCGGCGAACCCGGAGGAGGGGACGCTGTACGTCACCGGTGTGAGCCCGCGCCCCGACGCGACGGGCGAACAGTACGTGACCATCACCGGGAATCTCAGCGGTCCTTCCGTCTCCGGCAAGGTCGTGTACGGCCGTTTCGCCTGGGACACGAGTTCCTGGCCGTCGATCGGCGACCTGCTCACCGTCGTGTATCCGGCGGGCAAGCCCGACCGCTGGCAGATTTCTCGTCCCGGCTGAGCGGTCGCCGTGCCGTAGCCCACACTATGGTCGATGGCATCATGCCGGATATGGATGAGCGGGACGCGGGTGTCGTCGTCCGGGCGGCGCGGCCCGAGGAGTACGCGACGATCGGCGAGTTGACGGTGGAGGTCTACGTCGGCGAAAGCTACGTGGAAGCGGGCAGCTGGTACGCGGGCGAGCTGGCCGACACCGCCCGCCGCGCCGCCTCGGCCCGGGTCCTGGTCGCCACGCACGCGGGCCGGATCGTCGGCTCGCTGACGGTCGCACCCGCGGGTAATCCGTACGCGGAGATCGCGCTGCCGGGTGAACTCGAGTTCCGCATGCTCGCCGTCGCGAAGACCGCGCGCGGACTCGGCGCTGGGACGGCACTGGTGCGCACCGTGCTGGATCTCGCCCGCGCGGAAGGTTGCGCGGCGGTCGCCCTCACCACCATGGCCGCCATGGTCGACGCCCGGCGGATATACGATCGCTTCGGCTTCCTCCCCGTACCGAGCCGGGACTGGCGTACTCCCGCGGGGGAGCTGCTGCATGTGCTCCGGCTACCGCTCGGCCCTTCTGGCGATTCCGCCTAGGTAGCGTCCGTGGCGCGGAATCCGCTGCGCCGCTTGTGAATCAGCCGAGGACGGTGGCGACTATCCCGGCGAGGTAGCCGAGCCGGGCCACCTCGGAGGGCCGGAAGTCGGGGCCGCCCGGCCTGCCGAGCAGCAGGACCTTGCCGGTGTTGCCGAGCGGAGCGGCGGCGAGTTTGGTGTCCATGTCCCGCCAGATCTCGGGCACCCAGTCGGCTTCGGGGTCGAGCACCGTCGGCTTCTCGAGCGGCATCCACGGTGCCGAACCCGCTTGTGTCTGTGGCGCACTCGGGCTGCCGACCACCCGGTAGGCGCCGTGCGGCCCGATGTCGATGATCGTGCTCCAGCCGACCCGCAGCACCCGCGGCACACCGTCCACCAGCACCTGCATCCGGTCGTCGCGAGCGCTGGCCACGTGATCGATGAGTTCGAGCTCGCGATGGGTGTCGAGCACGCCGGAGTACGGGCGGATCGAGTCCACGTGCACGTCGCCGATCGATTCGGCGGCGGTGATGAGGGTGTCGGGGAGTGCGCCGGAGGGCACCTCGACGACCAGATCGTCGACGGCGTAGCCCGCGCCGCGCTCGACCACGTCCAGCGAGAGGATGTCGGCACCGACGGAGCCGAGTGCGAGGGCGAGCGCACCGAGGCTTCCCGGTCGATCCGGAAGTTGCACGCGGAGCAGATACGACACGTGCGTTTCCTTTCTTAGGGCGGCCGAGGCTCTGAACGGATACCCGGGTGACGCAATACTTACACCCCTTACGGCCGGTTATCGAGTCGAAGACCGGCGAGTGACGCGCGCCACTCGATGAATTCGCGCGAAACCGGCGTGTCGGGCTAGTCCGAGCGGCCGTGTCGCGCGCCGGAGGGGGTTGCCGGGGGCCTGCTGGGCGATGGTTCCTCCGCCGCGCCGACGAAGCCCGGGTGCCGGGTGGTGACCCGGTCCCCGGTGGCTAGGCTGTGTGGGTTGAGCACTGTTGATAACGAAGCCGAAAGGGGTCCCGCGGTGCCCGCCATCTCCCGCGACGAGGTCGCACACCTCGCCCGGCTGTCCCGGCTCGCGCTGTCCGACGCGGAACTGGATCAGTTCGCCGGACAGCTGGATTCGATCCTGAGCCACGTGCGGACCATTTCCGAGGTAGCCGCCGCCGACGTCCCGGCTACGGCGTCGCCGAACCCGGCGACCAATGTGACCCGTCCCGACGAGGTGGTGCCGGGCCTGACCCCGCGGGAGGCGCTGTCGGGCGCGCCCGCCGTGGACGAGCAGCGGTTCATGGTGCCGCAGATTCTGGGGGAGGGCGAATGAGCGCGGCATCGCATCACGATTCCGTCTTGACGACGCTGTCGGCGGCCGAGCTTGCCGACAAGATCCACGGCCGCGAGCTGTCCTCGGTCGAGGTCACCCAGGCGCACCTGGACCGGATCGCCGCGGTCGACGGCGAGTACCACGCCTTCCTGCACGTCGCGGGAGAGCAGGCGCTAGAGGCCGCGGCCGCGGTGGACGCCGCGATCGCCTCCGGCGCCGAGCCCGCCTCGCCGCTGGCCGGAGTTCCGTTGGCGCTCAAGGACGTGTTCACCACCACGGACATGCCCACCACCTGTGCGTCGAAGATCCTCGAGGGTTGGGTGTCGCCGTACGACGCGACCCTCACCACGCGGTTGCGCGCGGCGGGCATCCCGATCCTCGGCAAGACCAACATGGACGAGTTCGCCATGGGCTCCTCCACCGAGAACTCCGCCTACGGTCCCACCCGCAACCCGTGGGACACCACCCGCATCCCGGGCGGTTCGGGCGGCGGCTCCGCGGCGGCGCTGGCCTCGCACCAGGCCCCGCTGGCCATCGGCACCGACACCGGCGGATCGATCCGCCAGCCCGCAGCCGTCACCGCCACCGTCGGCACCAAACCCACCTATGGCACGGTGTCGCGCTTCGGCCTGGTCGCGTGCGCGTCGTCGCTGGACCAGGGCGGTCCGTGCGGTCGAACGGTGCTGGACACGGCGCTGCTGCACGAGGTGATCGCCGGATACGACCCGCGCGACTCCACCTCGCGCGACGTGCCGGTGCCGCCGGTGGTGGCCGCCGCGCGCGCCGGGGCGCAGGGCGATCTGCGCGGCGTCAAGATCGGCGTGGTGAAGGAACTGCACTCCGACAGCTACCAGCCCGGCGTGCTCGCCTCCTTCGACGCCGCCGTGGCGGTGCTGAAGGATCTCGGCGCCGAAGTGATCGAAGTGTCCTGTCCGCACTTCGAATACGCGCTGTCTTCCTACTACTTGGTGATGCCGTCGGAGGTGTCGTCGAACCTCGCGCGGTTCGACGCGATGCGCTACGGCCTGCGCGTCGCCGACGACGGTCAGCACAGCGCCGAGCAGGTCATGGCGGCCACGCGCGCGGCCGGGTTCGGCCCCGAGGTCAAGCGGCGCATCATGATCGGCACCTACGCGCTGTCGGCGGGTTACTACGACGCCTACTACGGCCAGGCGCTGAAGGTGCGCACGCTGATCGCCCGCGACTTCGACAAGGCCTACGAGCAGGTCGACGTGCTCGTCTCGCCGACCAGCCCGTTCACGCCGTGGAAGCTGGGCGAGAAGGTCGACGATCCGCTGGCCATGTACCTGTCTGACCTGTGCACCCTCCCGACCAATCTGGCCGGTCACCCCGCCATGTCGGTCCCCTCCGGGCTGAGCAAGGACGACGGCATGCCCGTCGGCCTCCAGATCATGGCCCCCGCCCTCGCCGACGATCGCCTCTACCGGGTGGGCGCGGCCTACGAGGCCGCCCGCGGTCCCGTCGCCTGATATTTCGCACCCCGAGCCGCTCGGCTCACCGCACCCGCGGTGCCGGGCGGCTCGGTGAACAATCAGGCGGGCCAGGTGAATTCGGGGTCGCCGGCGTAGTCGGCGCGGCGTTGATCCAACGCGAGCGCGACCATCTGGTGCGCGCCAGGCCCGATGATCTTGCGTAGCGGCGGGTTCCGCATGTTCACCAACTCGATCAGACCCGCGGCGCCGACCTCCGGAGGCGCTTCGATCCACTCGGACTCGGTGTCGGCGCCCGATTCGACCGGGGCGGCGGGCTCGTTCGGTGTGTTCGCCGGCTCGGCTTCGGTCGACTCCGTTCCGGTCGCCTCGGCCGGGTAGTCCGGCATGCCCAGGATGGCGTTACGTACCGGCGCATAGGCGGGAATGCCGCTGGCGAATCGCATGCTCGACTTGGCCCAGTCGGTGTCGAAGCCGCCCATCTGCGCGAGCGTGACCCGGATGCCGAAGGGGCGCAGTTCGTCCGCGAGCGAGGCGCTGAATCCCTCCAGTGCCCACTTGCTCGCGTTGTACAGCCCGAACAGGGGCAGACTGCCCACGGCCCCGACCGTGGAGATCTGCACGATGTGCCCCGAACCCTGCGTGCGCAGATGGGGCGCCGCCGCTTGGGAAACCCAGAGGGCGCCGAAGAAGTTGGTGTCCATCTGGTCGCGGATCTGCGTCTCGGTCAGTTCCTCCACGGCGCCGACCAAGCCGTAACCCGCGTTGTTCACCAGCACATCGATCGTGCCCGTCAGCGCGAACGCCTTGTCCACGGTGGCGATCACGCCGGCGCGGTCGCGAACGTCCAAGGGCAACACGGTGAGACGGTCGTCGGCAATGCCCGCGAGGGCCTCCGGGTTTCTGGCGGTCGCGACGACGCGATCCCCCTCGGCGAGCGCGGCCGTCGTGAAGGCGCGGCCGAGTCCGCGGCCTGCCCCGGTGATGAACCACGTTCTGGTCATGGGTGATCCTTTCGTCGCGAGACGCTCCGTCTCGTCGGATACCGTGCCAAGTCGCTCGCGCCTTGTCAAGACGAGACGTTTCGTCTCGTCATCTGCTACCGTGACGGCATGCCCGAGACTCCCGCCGCCGCGCGCCGCAGCGAGCGCTCCCGTGCGGCGATACTCGCCGCGACCGCCGAGCTGATCCGTGAGGTGTCCTACGCGAAGCTGGGCATCGAGGCCATCGCGGCCCGTGCGGGTGTCGGCAAGCAGACGATCTACCGCTGGTGGCCGTCGAAGGGGGCGGTGGTGTTCGATGCCATGCTCGAAGCCGATTCGGGGCCGGAGGGTCCGGCGCTACCCGACACCGGCGACATCGCCGCCGATCTGCGCCGGTTGCTGCGCGGTTCGATCGTCGCGCTGACCGATCCCGGGTTCGAATCCTTCCTCCGCGCGATGTACATCGAGATCCAGCAGGACGCCGAGTTGGGCGCCGCCTACCGTGAGCGTTTGCTGCTGCCCCAGCGCGCCGCTGTCGCCGACCGCTTGGCCGCCGCCGTCGCCGCAGGCGAAGTGCGCGCGGATCTGGATCTCGAGCTCGCCATCGATCTGCTGCTCGGTCCGGTGCAGATGCGGTGGTCCCTCGGGCTCGGTGGCCTCACCCAGGCCTACGCCGACGCCGCGCTCGACGCCGCGCTGGCCTATCTGCGCGCGTGAATCCGTCCGGTCCGACTCGGTTTCCAGTCGCCTGGACTCCGACGCCGTCCGACTCCAGCAGGCCGGTTCGGCAACAAGGAAGTCGTTCGGCGCCCGAGGGTTTCCATCGTCAGGAAGCGCGCAGCGATTCGGCCTGCTTCTGGATGCCGTCGGTCATGCCCTCGAAACCCCGGCGCAGATTCTTGCCCAGCGATGCGACGACCACGGGATGCAGCCATCCGCCGAGTTCGAAATGGGATTCGTAGCGAGTGCGGTTGTCCGGAAGCGGCGTCACGATGTGGGAGCGCAGGCTGTGCAGCGCGCCCAGGGGTACGGGTTTCATCGCGTAACTCAGCTCGCGGCCCCGGGTGTGCGAGCGGATCCATTCCCGCTGCTTGCGCGGCTTCGAGCCGGAGACCTGGACGAGCATGTCGATCGGCTCGCCGGGCACCAGCGAACTGCGGCACTCCGTGACGAAGGGATTCCATTCGCCGTAGCGCGGGAAGTCGGTGATCACCTGCCACACCAGGTCGGCTGGGGCGTCGATGTCGGCGGCGAGGTCGATGACGAAGGCCATGAAGAAATTAGAACATGTTCTATGGCGGTCGCGGGCGAGTGGCGTGCCGAACAGCTCAGCACGAGCCCATCGCCGTCCCTTGATCCTGGCCGTACCGGTGGCCGTGGCCCGGCGGAGCGTGCAGCGCGGCGAGCAGATCGGCGGTGGTCTGCGCGAAGCTGAGCACCGGAAGCCATTGCGGAACCGGAGCGTCGACGCGGGCGCCGGTCAGGTCGGGCGCGCGCCACAGCTGGGAAAGCGACCAGTGGATCACCGGATCCGAGCTATTTGCCAGCACGGTCGCGCCGGCGCGGTGGACATTGTCGGCCGGTGGACCCGCCCAAAGAACCGCGCAGGTTCGGTCGTCCTGCTCGGCGTCGTCGGCGAAGACGGCGTTGCCGCCCAGAGCGCCCAGGCTCTGCCCGTACAGGTACAGCTTCGGCTTGTGCGCCAGGCTTTGGATGTGGCGCTCGACGGCGGTGAACAAGGCGCGAGCGGCCGTCACCGCCGATTCCCGGCCGAACACGAACGTCGCCCAGCTCGGGAGATAGGAGTATTGCAGCCCGACCAGCGCCACGTCACCGCCGAAGCGCCGATCGAACCCCGCCACGGCGTTCGCGTCGATCCAGCCCGATCCGGTGGGCACCGTGACGACCAGGTGCGAGCGCGCGAAGCCGCCCGACCGTTCCAGTTCCCGGATCGCCAGCGCGACGCGGCTGTCCAGGTCGGGTGCGGAGGCCACCCCGACGTAGACCCGCACGGCGCGCACCGACGCGTCGCTCACGAATTTGCGCCCCTCGGCGCCCAGCGACGTCCAGCTCACCGCCGACTCCGCGCTACCCGACCCGGCGTGCGAAACCGGTCGCACCAGAGTGGGATCCAGCTCGGCGTTGGCCCGCGCGTACGCCGCCTCCCGCCATCCGACCACCGCGGGCACACCGACCAGGTACAGCAGCACCGCCGCGACGGCGGCCAGCGAGATGCTCCGCGACCAGCCCAGTTTCCGCCGAGACCAGGCGATCGAGCGGGTGGCGGCGGCGAACAGCCCGACGATCAGCGCCGCGCCGAGCGCGCAGCGCACCCAGTAGTCGGCGCCGATCGGCGGCGTGCCCATCGCGGCGCGCAGCCGGTTCTGCCAGTGTCCCGCGTTCGCCGCTGCTCCCACCACCAGCACCGATATCGCGATCAGCAGGGGCAGCCGCAGCCACGCATGGTGCCGATCGAAGTCGAAACCGCGTCGCCGCACGATGATTCGCAGCGTTCCGGCCACGCCGAGCGTCAGCGCCGCGAGGAGCCCGGTCAGCACGGCTTGCGCGCCCGGTGTGCGAGGGAGCAGACCTGGGGCCAACGACGCCAGTGTGCCGAGCCCGATGCCGAGTGTGGTGCCGATCCGCGGCGGTCGTGCCTGGAGTCGGAGACGGCGGTTCGGGAACGCCGTCATCGCCGCACCGTTGCCGCGACGGACGCAGGTGGCGGGCAATCCGCGAGTCCGGAGCCACGCCGCCGGTTGTGGACGACGAGAGCCGCGCTCAGACCGGCGATTCCGGCGACGAGCACGCCGAGCAGCTTCCAGCTCGACGCGGAGTCGGACTCGGCGGCGTCGAACAGGGGCTCGACCACCGGTACGCCGTAATCCTGCCGCCGCGAGTTCAGATCGACCGCGGTGTTCGCGATCGATGCCATCGCATCGCAGCGGGCGCGGGAGAACGGGTCCACGCGGGTGGCGCAGGCCTGGTGCATCTGCCGGTCCAGCGACGCGTCGAGGGCCTGCCGCGCCCACGGGCCCAGCGGTTCGCCGCGCTGGTCGGCGTAGCGCAACAGGTCGTAGCCGAGGTCATGGGCCTTGCACGCGGTGTCGAACTCGGCGGGCAGCGTCACCGGGGACGAGCAGTCGCCGTCCGGATCGACCAGCAAACCGTCCACCGTGCTGGGCCGGTAACCGAACGACGCGACGAAGTCCGCCGGGATCGCGGTGAGCGCGTCGGGGCCACCGGCGGCCAACTCGGCGACGGCGGCGCTCGCCTGCGGGCTCTCGATCGGCGCGGCCGCCGCGGCGGCCTGCGGGGCGGGGGAGAGGAAGACCGTCGCCGCCACGGTGGTCAGCGCGGTCGCGGTGAGCGCGGCGTAGCGTCGCGTGTGCGCGGTGACGGAAGAGGCTGCGGCGGAATGATTTCGGGCTCCTACGGCCGAAGCGGACCGGGTCTCGCGCCCGGCGCTGGTCGGTGTGCTCATGGCGACGACGTTAGGGGCCGGCTTTCCGGTCCCGCCTCACGCCCGGGGAGGTTTCGCGCGCCGTGCCGCCGGGGGAGCCGCCGCGCCGCCTCACACCGGGGTATCGGGGCGGAAATCACCCGTGGGTATGAGGCCGCGGTGAACTGGGAGTTCCTAGTGTCGTAGGCATGAACCGAGAAAGTCGCGGCTGGACGCGACGGCTGGACGCGCGGACCTGGTTCGACCTGGGCACGGTGCTGGTCGCGCTGATCTGGTACGCGGTGGCCTGGCCGACCCTGCACCTGACCCACGCGGTGCCCGCCGCGGCGCAGCCGTTCATCGCGGCGCTCGCCGCGTTCCCGGTGCTGCTGGTCCGGGTCAACCCGGCGCTGGGCTGGGCCATCTCGGCGGGCTCCGCGCTGGTGATCGCGCTGGCGATCCCGCATCAGCCGAACAACGACCTGCCGTTCCAGGTCGTGCACGTGCTCTGTGTGCTGGTGCTGTTGTTCGCGGTGGCATTGCGCGCCCCGGGACAGATCGTGGCGGTGTCCTGGGCGGCGACCGCCCTGCTGTTCGCGACCACCATGCCCGGCGAGGGCGAAGCGTTCGCGAACGCCGCGTGGGGCTGGCCGATCGCGCTGGGCGCGCTGGTGCTGTTCGGACTGCTCGTCCGCTGGCTGGCGCTGTCGCGGCGGCAGCTGGTGCGCCAGGAGGAGGAGAACGAACTCGAGCGGGCCCGCCGGGCCATCTTGGAGGAGAAGGCGCGCATCGCCCGCGATCTGCACGACGTCGTGGCCCACCACATGTCCTTGGTGGTGGTGCAGGCGCAGACCGCGCCGTACCGGGTCGAGGGCGTCACCCCGGCCGCGCGCGCCGAGTTCGAGTCGATCGGCGCCACAGCGCGCGAAGCGCTCAACGAGATCCGCGGCATGCTGGGTGTGCTGCGCAGCGACGGCCAGTTGCCCGAGCACGCGCCCCAGCCGAAGGCGGCCGACGTGATCGGCCTGTTCGAAGGCGCGCGCCGCGCTGGTGTCCGCATCGAGTGGACCGTCGAGGGTGCGCTGGACACGATCCCGGAGACCACCGGCCTCGCCTTGTTCCGCGTCGTGCAGGAATCACTGTCCAACGCCTCCCGGCACGCCCCGGGCGCGCCGGTCCAGGTGCGCATCGCCCGCGACGCGGAGCTGCTGCTCGACGTCGAGAACGAGCCGGGGGCCACGCCCGCCCGGACGGTCGGCAACGGCGGCCACGGCATCGCGGGTATGCAGGCACGAGCGCTGGCCGTGGGCGGCGAGGTGACGGCGGGGCCGCGCACGGACGGCGGATTCCGGGTCCACGCGCGCTTCCCGCTTACCGTGCCTGAAGCGGCTGCCGCAGTTGTCGGTGCAGGCGCGCTGCACGGCGAACCAGGACGCTGAGCACCGCCGGGAGGATGCGCAGTGCGCTGCGGGTTCCTGCGGATGCCGATCGGAGGCAGCGACGGAAGGCACGTGCCGCCGTTGCACAAAGCACCCGAGGCTGCCGGGCACGACACCGAATCGGGAGTTGAGCGGTGTCGAGACATCGCATCAGAGCAGACCGTGGCCGCAGCGCCCGAGCGGCGATCAGATGTGCTGGCCTCGGACACGGGCCGAGCGTGCCCGTCGATGCACAGTCGGGACAGTGGGCCCCTGGCATGCTCGTGCGTCCGGTCGGCGCGACGCGCAGTCGTACGGGGCAATTAGGGTGAGCTGGTGGCAATTACGGTGTTGATCGCCGACGACCAGGCGATGGTCCGTCAGGGGTTCGGGGCGCTGCTGGCCGCGCAGCCGGATATCAGCGTGGTGGGCGACGCGGCGGACGGCAAGGTCGCGGTGGCCGAGGCGAAGCGGCTGCGCCCGGACGTCGTGCTGATGGATGTGCGTATGCCGGAGATGAACGGGCTCGACGCGGCCCGCGCCATCCTGGCGGCCGGGTTCGACCCGCCGGTGCGCGTACTGATGCTCACCACCTTCGACATCGACGACTACGTCTACGAGGCGCTGAGCCTCGGCGCCAGCGGGTTCCTGCTCAAGGACGCGCCCGCCGAGGAACTGGTCCGCGCGGTGCGGGTGGTCGCCGACGGTCAGGCGCTGCTCGCGCCCACGGTCACCCGCAGACTCATCGCCGACGTCACCCGCCGCCGCAGCGCTGCCCGCGCCAAGCCGTCGCCGCAGCTGTCCGCGCTGACTCCCCGGGAGCGGGAAGTGCTGGAACTGATCGCGAAAGGCATGTCGAACTCCGAGATCGCCGAAACCCTGTTCGTGGCCGAGCAAACCGTGAAAACCCATGTTTCCAAGGTGTTCTCGAAGCTGAATCTGCGCGACCGGGCGCAAGCCGTGGTGCTGGCCTACGAAACCGGCTTGGTCACCCCGGGCTGAGCCGGGTCACATCGGCGGGCAGGACCCGCCGCGCAGTTCGTCGAGATGACCGCCGAGCATCCGCGCCATCCGGCTCAGGATGGTGGTGGAGTCGTCGAAGCTGCCGGAATCGGCCGTCGCCGCCAGCGCGACGGCGACCATGCCGGACCGCACCGGTACCAGGCCGAACTGGCGGACGGTGTAGACGCCGGTGTCGTCGTCGGGACCCCAGCCGCCTTTGAAGGCCGTGCCCTCCAGGACGCCAAGACCCCATGCCTGCTCGGGCGTTATCTTCGTCATCAGCTCGGTGACCTGGAACGACTCGGGCAGGCACGGCAGCCGGGAGGCGAAGCGGGCTTGATTGGCCAGCGTCCATTCGGTGCCGCCGAAGGAGGTGTAGTCCAAGGTGGTGCGCGGGCCCGCCACCCCGGTCGTGGCGTCGCCCGCCTCGTCGATCACGTCCTGCACCGCCTTGGCCGCTTCCAGCCCGTCGCCGAGCGATTGCCACAGCGCCTCCGCGGCGTCGTTGTCCGACCACGTGATGGCCGCCTCCACGTCGTGGATGATGCCCTCCTGCGGGTCGTGCCGCAGCGCGGCGATCGCGAGCGGCACCTTGATCGTCGACCACGCGATGCCGCTGACCCAGTCGCCGAAGACGGTCATCCGGCCCCCGCCGACGGGGATGATCGCCATGCCGACCTGTCCGCCGAGCTGGGGTTGTAACTGGGTGAAATCGGCGGCCAGCGAGTCGGGCATGGATATGGCGAGCCGCGGCCGCCACGCCCCCGCGGTGTCGACGACGACCGCCGGGGGATCGGTGTCGGCCCGATTGCCGGGAAGCAGCGTGCACGAAGTCAGCGTGAGCAGCACCACCATCGCTGCGGCGCGCAGCACCGAACGACACGACGAAGCGGATCCCGTCGACCTCACCACCGAGTCCTCCCCACCACCGGTGACGCGTCGCGCTGTAGAACGGCGGTGCAAAATATCTCATCGGGCCCGTCCGGTCGGTGACCGGACGAGAGACATCACCGCGGCGCGCGGCGGCGTCGACGGCACGATGTCTCGAACATAGTTTTGCCGATCTTCCCGGAGAATTCGAAACCCCGTGGCCACGGCGTCACCCGGTAGGCTCCAGGATCGGTAGGAAAGCGGTCACCTGAAGGGGGCGTGTTGCTCGACAGCGGTGCGGTGTTCGCCGGGTTCACCATAGAGAAGCTCCTCGGTCAGGGCGGCATGGGATCGGTGTATCTCGCCCGTCATCCCAGACTTCCTCGGCAGACCGCGCTCAAACTGCTCAACCGGGAGCTGTTCACCGACGTGGAGGTCCGGGCCCGCTTCGAGCGGGAGGCGGACCTGGCGGCGCAGTTGGACCATCCGAACATCGTCGCGGTGTACGACCGCGGCACCGAGGACGAGCAGCTGTGGATCTCCATGCAGTACGTCGACGGCGTCGACGCGGCCACGGTGAACCCGCAGAACCTGCCGCCGGAGCGTGCCGTGCAGATCGTCGAAGGCGTCGCCTCCGCCCTTGACTACGCGCACGGGATGGGGGTGCTGCACCGCGACGTCAAGCCGGCGAACATCATGCTGGCCCGCGCGGTGGGCGGCCACGGTGAGCGGGTCTTCCTCACCGATTTCGGCATCGCCCGGCTGCGTGAGGATTCCACCCACCTGACCCAGACCGGCATGTTCACCGCGACGCTGGCCTACGCCTCGCCCGAGCAGATGACCGGGGCCCACCTGGACCACCGCTCCGATCAGTACTCGCTGGCGTGCGCGCTGTATTGGTTGCTGACCGGCGTCGCCCCGTTCGACGCGCCCGCCCCCGCCGACATCATCCGCGGCCACCTCCAGTTGCCGCCGCCCTCCGTCGCGGCCCGGCGCGCCGGTCTGTCGCCCGCGCTGGACGCGGTGATCGCCAAGGCCATGGCGAAGCGACCCGACGACCGATACGTCTCCTGCGTCGAATTCGCCTCGGCCGCGCGGCGAGCGCTCACCGAGCCCGCTCCGACGGTGGTGGCCGCGCAGTACCAACCGCAGCCGGCGCCCACCGTCCTCGCGCAACCGGCCTATCCCGGGCCGGAGGCGAGTCCGCCGACCTACGTCCCCACCGCCTCCGCCCCCGGCTATACCGCTCCACCGCAGTACAACCCGAACCCCATGAGCGGCCAGCAGTTCTCGGCGTCCAATGGCTATGCCGCGGCGGCTCCGCAGCCGAGTTACCCTGCGGCGCCGCCGCCTTCGGCTCCGGCACCGATCGCCTATCCGCCCCACCAGCCGAATTATCCGTCGCAGGGCCGCTCCAATACCGGCCTGATCGTGACCATCGTCCTGGTGATCGTCGCGCTGCTGGTCGGCGTCGGCATCGTCGTCGCGAAGGTCGGATTCTCGAATTCCGCGTCGCCGCTCGACCTCCCCACCAAGACGCCGTCGGGCCCGTCCGCCGCGGACAAGCTCGCCGAAGCGTTCCCGAAGCTGCTGCCGCAAGGCGTCGATACGAAATACGACATCGGCTCCGGACCGGGCTATCGCGGCAAGACCTGCTTCCTCGGCACCGCCAAGCCGGGCGGCAAGGTGTCCAGCGCCAACGGCGTACCCGACTTCCCGAACTGGGCGACGGCCTGGAACTGCTGGGGCACACCGATCGACGAGCCCGACTACGTCCTCATCGGCTTCAAGTCGTCCGTCGATGCCCAGGCCGCGGTGCGGGACCTGCCGTCGAATACCGCGACAACCGAACGCAACAACGGCGAGTCGTATTCGACCTACCGGTGGCAGGAGAAAGCGAGCGGACTGCCGGACGGCTATCTCGTCGTCGACTTCGCCGACGACCCGGCCCGGTCGAACTACCTGCTGTTCGCCACGGTGACCCTCACCGACAGCATGCCGACCTCCGGGTTCGGCATCACCTCGGCGAAATTCAAGGCCTGGTTCGCCGACCTGCCGCTGTGAACCAGGAGTCTCAGTCGACGGCCAGCGCCTCCACGATGGGCAGCCGGGCCGCGCGCAACGCGGGTGGAATCGACCCGAGCAGCGCCAGCGCCAGCGCGATCACGGCGTAGACCAGCAGCATCGGGCTCGGCCGGTAGGCCACGTCGATGGTCAGCGCGTGTCCGATGGCGACCGTGCCCAGGAACTGCACCGACGCGCCGAGCGCCAGACCAAGCACCGCGCCGACGATCCCGATACCGGCGGCCTCGGCCAGCACCGAACGCATCAGGAACTTGCGCCCGGTGCCCATGGCACGAAGTACGCCGAGTTCCCTGCGGCGCTCCAGCACCGAGAGCATCAACGTGTTGAGCAACGCGACCGTGGCGACCAGCACCACGATCCAGAGAATGGCGTTGCTCATCGCCATACCCTGCCGGATGCTCGACGAAGCGGCCACCACCGTGTCCGCGCCGGTGTCCACGTTCAACTCCGGCGGCACCACTTGCCGTATCGCCGCGAACACCGCCGCGCGGTCGGCGCCCGGTGCGATGTCGACCGCGATGACCGTCTCCCCGGGCCGTTCGTACCAGCTGCGCATCAGGTTCAGGTCCATCATCACCACGCCGGCGATGGCGGAGAAGTACGGAATCACCTGCAACACACGCACGGTGTGGGGGCCGGTAGGGGTCGGCAGGGTCAGTTCCGCGCCCGCGCCGACGCCGAGTGAGCGCGCCACGTCGCGCGAGATGGCCACGCCTTCCCCGGCCGACAGCCGGGCGACCGATTCGTCGGTGAGCATGCGCATCCGCGTTTCCCTGGCGTCGGGCGGAAACCCTTGCAGCATCACGCGACTGCCGCCCAGCGTGGCGAAGGCCATCTGCGCCGGGCTGAGATGCGCGACGCCGGGCACCGCCGCGAGCTTGCCCGCCAGATCCGCGGGCAGCAGCGGCCCGGTCGGGAACTGCGCCATCGAGGCGGGGCTGACGTAGACGTCGTTGCGGGCCAGATCGGTGAAAGTGACCGTGGCCGAGTCGATCATGTTGCTGGAGGCGCCGCTCATGCCGACGGTGGCCCCGACACCGATCATCACCGTCATCGCGGTCGCCCACACGCGCCGCGGCGAACGCTCCAGCGTGGTCGCGCCCAGGGCGCCGGGAGCGCGGAACCAGCGCGCGATCCCCGCCGCGGCCCGCACGATCGGGCCGGTCGCGGCGAAACAGATCAGGATCGCGGCGATGAACGACATCGAGATCGCGGTCAGCGAGTAGCGGCCGAGATCGCTGCTCGCGATCAGCACCGCCGCCCCGGCCAGCCCGCCACCTGCGATGACGGCGAGCCAGCGCAGCAGCGGGCTCGCGGTGTCGGTCCGGCCCGCTCCGACCGGAGCCAGCGCCTCGATGGGCTGGACCTTGTACACCTGGCGGGCGGCGAGGGAGGCCGCGAGCACGCTGGTGAACACGCAGGCCACGACGGCGAACGGAATCACGTACCAGGGCACCGAGTATTCGGTGCGTGCCTCCACGGACTGCACGATCGCGGTGGGCAGTGTGCCGATCGCGATGCTGCCCATGAACACACCCAGCGCCGCGCCGACCGCGCCGCCGAGCACGCCGAGCAACGCCGCCTCGGCCAGCAGGTCGCGCACCATCGGGCCGCGCTTGCCGCCGATCGCGCGCAGCAGCGAGAGCATCGGCCTGCGCTGGGCGATCGCCATGCTCATCGCGTTGTAGATGAGGAACGCCGAGACGATCAGCGCGGCCGCCGACGCCATGGTGGTGGAGTAGCGGACGATCTGCACCGCGCCGCCCGCCTGCGCGGTGCGCAGACTCGGCTCGGCCACCACCGCGCGGCCGTCCACCGCGTCGGTGAGCGCCGCGCGCACCTGACCGAGATCGGCGCCCTGGGCTGGGATGATCTGCACCGAGTCCAGCCGCCCGGCCCGGTCGGTGATCTTCTGCGCCAGCCCGAGCGGGGCGGCGATGAGGTGGCCGTCGTCGAGTTTCCGGGAGGTCTCCGCGTCGAGGACACCCGCGACCGTGACCGTCGTGCCGCCGAGCGCGAACTGCTCGCCCTCGGCGCGGCCGAGCCCGGTGCCCACCAGCACCCCATTGGGCACCGAGAGCAGCTTCCCCGTGAAAGCGCTCATCGGCGCGGTCAATTCGCTGCCCAGCGCGCCGATGTTCGAGTCGGCGCCGATCAGCAGCGCGCGGTCGGCGCCGGTGCCGATCTGCGCGCGCAGCATCGGCACCGCCACCGCGACGCCGGGTGTGGTCGCGATCCGCCGCAGCAATTGCTGGTCGAATCCCGCGTCGGTGATCCCGCTGACCTCCAGCTGCGCCTTCCCGCCCAGGCCGCGGGTCAGTCTGTCCACCGAGCCGGTGACCGATCCGGAGATGCTCAGCACCGCCACCAGCAGCGACGCCGACACGCCCATCACGATCAGCGACATGAAGGTGCGGCCGCGATGGGCGAGCAGCTCGCCGATGTTGAACAGCCGCAGGCGATCCCACGCCGCGCCGATCATGCTGTTTCCCTTCTCGCCCGCATGTCCACGCCGCGCCGCCGACCGTTCACGCGTTGACCGTCCGCTCGACCTTGTCGTTGGACCCGATCCGGCCGTCGCGCAGGGTGATCACACGGTCGCAGTAGGTCACCGCGCCCATGTCGTGGGTCACCATCACCACCGAACTGCCCGATGCGGCGATCTCGCCGAGCAACTCGAGGATGGCGGCGCCGGTCTTGGAGTCGAGATTGCCGGTGGGCTCGTCGGCCAGGATCAGCGGCGGGTCCATGATCAACGCCCGCGCCACCGCCACCCGCTGCATCTGCCCGCCGGACAATTCGGCTGGACGGTGTTCGGCCCGCGCCGCGAGGCCCACCCGGTCGAGCAACTCCAGGGCGCGCGGCTTGGCCTTGCGCAAACCCGTGCCGTCCAGCAGTTTCGGTATCGCCACGTTCTCCCACGCCGAGAGCGTGGGCAGCAGGTTGAAGAATTGGAAGACGAATCCGACCTGGTGACGCCGGAATTCCGACTGCTGCTCCTCGTCCAGCACGCCGATCTCCTCGCCCCGGAACCGGATCGAGCCCGCGTCGGGACTGTCCAGCGCGCCGAGCAGATGCAACAAGGTGCTCTTACCGGAACCGGATGGCCCGATGATCGAGGTGAATTCCCCAGTCTCTATTCGCAATGCGACGTCGTCGAGTGCGCGGACCGCCTGGCCGCCGACCCGATACTCCTTCGTCACGCCCGATAGTTCCAGCATCGCCGGTTCCGGCATCGTCGTCCCCCGCTCCGTATGGTCGATCAAAGTTCTTCGTTCCTCGTCGCGCGTTACCGCGCCATGGCCTCCGACGCGAGTTTGCGGCGACGATACTGTGCGTCGAGCACCGCGCGCAGCACCGGCTGCTCGGCCGCCAGTTCGAGATAGGCCTCCATCGCCGTCGATCCCTGGTCGAGTTTCGCGGCGAAGTGGAGATTCCACCGGTAGCGCAATGTGAGCAGGAGCCCGTCCTCGCCGCCGAACAGCCGATCCAGATCGGGGAGTCCCGCGAACAAGTCGGGATCGGCCGGGTCGAGCGCCGCGCGGGTGAGTACGGTGTGCACGATGTCGGTTCGAGCGTGCTGATCCGTCCAGGACATGGCCATCGCCTTCCTCTGTGAATACCGCCAACGCTACGGACGCGACCGTGTTGTTGTCGTCGTGCCAGGGACCCGAATGCGTCTCCGACCACGGTAGGAGCGGCGGCCCACTCGCGGGACGATGTACCGGCCCGGATCCGGCGGCTAGCCTTACAGAATGGGTTCGACCGGCGTATCCGAAGCACCGCCAGGTACGCCTCGCGCGGGCCGCGTGCCGGCCTCGATGCGGCGTGTCGGGGAGCGGTGCGCCGAGTTCGCGCGCGATCCGGTCGCGGCCTTCCGGCGCAGCGTCGAGGAGTTGCCCTACGACTACCCGCCCTCGGTGATCGTCAGCGTCGACATCGCGGTCTTCGCCGTGGCGGTCGCGGCGGCGATCCAGCGGCACAGCTATTTCCCGACCCTGCTTCCGATCGTGGCGGTGCTACTGACCTGCGCTTTCGGTCCCTTGCACGCGTTGCTCGGCGTGTTGCCGCGCCCGCTGCTGCTCGGCGCGATGGCGATGACGGCCGAGGCGCTGTTCCTCGCTCAACCGGTCGAGGCCGATTTCGCGCCGTTCGTCCTGGTGGCCGCCGCGGGCGAGATCGCGGCGATCGCGCCGAAACGGGTGAGCATCCCGGTCACCATCGCGATGATGCTGCAACTGGTCGCTTTCGCCCTGATCGGCCATGTGACCGAAGGGTTGCCGACCTATCTGGTCGGCGTCGCCTTCGGCTGGATGGCCGGGTTGATGCTGCAGTATCAGCGCCGCTTCCTCTATCAGGAACGCGGGTATCAGGATATCCGCGCCGCGCAGGCCGCCGACGAGGAGCGGCGCCGGATCGCCAGAGAAGTGCACGACGTGATCGCGCACTCGCTGAGCGTCACGCTGTTGCATCTCACCGCCGCCCGGCACGCGCTGCAGACCGACCGCGACGTGGACGAAGCCGTGGAAGCGCTGACCGACGCCGAACGACTCGGCAGGCAGGCGATGGCCGACATCCGCCGCACGGTGGGCCTGCTCGACGCGCGCCCCTGGAAGCAGGCGCCGGAACCGGGTGTGGAGGACATCGAGGATCTGGTCGGCGATTTCGTGCGGGCCGGTCTGGACGTGCGCTACGACCGCGAGGGCGATCTCGGCGCGGTGTCGCCCGCGGTCGGGCTCGCGCTGTACCGGATCGGCCAGGAGTCGCTGGCGAACGTGGTCAAACACGCGCACGGCGCGTCCGCCAGGATCCGGGTCGCGGTGGACACGACGATGGTCACCCTCACGGTGGACAACACGGTGCCCGCAGGGCTGCCCGCCCAGCGCGGCGCGGGCATGGGTCTGTCCGGTATGCGGCAGCGCGCCGAACTGCTCGGCGGGCGCATGACGGCGGGCCCGTCCAGCCGCGGCTGGACGGTGCGAGCCGGTATCCCGCTCGCGCCCGGTCGCGGCGGATTCTCGTGTTCGGTGCTGCCGGGAAGCTCCACCACCGGCCGGGAGGTTTCGTGAGCGAGCGTCGGCGAACCGGAGCATCGGGCGTTGCCGGGTCCGGGCAACGAGGTGGAGTTGTGCGCGTTCACCGGCGAGTGAACCGAGAACGGAGCGTGCCGTCGTGCAGGTCGGAACCGAACGCCACCGGGGTGCGGTCGTGAGTGTGACGACACCCGCCAGTGGCGAGGACGCCGTAACCGTGCTGGTGGTCGACGACCAGGAGCTCGTGCGCGGCGGTCTGCGGCGCATCCTGCGCAGGCGGGACGGATTCGTGGTCGCCGAATGCGCCGACGGCGACGAGGTGCCCGCCGCCGTCGCGGAGGTCGGCCCCGACGTGGTGCTGATGGACCTGCGGATGAAACGGGTCGGCGGCATCGACGCGACCAGGATGCTGCGGGCGCGCGACGGGGCTCCGCCGGTCCTGGTGCTCACCACTTTCGACGACGATCAGTTGCTGTCCGGAGCGCTGCGCGCGGGCGCGGCCGGATTCATCCTCAAGGACTCGCCCGCCGAGGACCTCATTCGCGCGGTACGGATGGTCGCGGGCGGCGGCGCCTGGCTCGACCCCGCGGTGACCGGCCGCGTGCTGTCGGCCTACCGCACCGTACGCCCGGTGCGCACCAACACGGATGCACGCCTGTCCGAGCTGACCGCACGCGAATACGAGGTGCTCGAACTGATCGGGCGCGGTCGGGTGAACGCGGAAATCGCTCGTGAACTCGGCATCTCGGAAGTGACCGTGAAAAGTCATGTGGGGCATATCTTCGGCAAGCTCGAGCTGCGGGACCGGGCCGCGGCGATCGTGTTCGCGTTTGACCACGGGGTGGTGACACCCGGAGAATCCAATCTATGACGGGCAGGCTCCGGTCGCGTACCGCGTGATCTCGGTGTGCGTTCCAGGCCCGGGATGCGGAGGATGACGGGTGCAGGAACCTGGGCCGAGAACCGGGACGCGGTTCGGGCCGTACGAACTGCGGTCGTTGCTGGGCAAGGGGGGAATGGGAGAGGTATACGAGGCGTACGACACGGTCAAGGACCGGGTGGTCGCGGTCAAGCTGCTCTCCGAAGAACTCGCCAAAGACCCGATGTACCAGTTGCGTTTCCGGCGCGAATCGCAGGCCGCGGCACGGCTGGCCGAACCGCACGTCATCCCGATCCACGACTGGGGCGTCATCGACGGGGTGCTGTTCATCGACATGCGGTTGGTCCGGGGCGTCGATCTGCGCACCCTGTTGCGCGGCAAGGGTCCGCTGAGCCCCGCTCGCGCCGTCGGCATCATCGAGCAGATCGCTTCGGCGCTCGACGCGGCGCACGCGAACAATCTGGTGCATCGCGACGTGAAACCGGCGAACATCCTTGTCACGGACGCGGATTTCGCGTATCTAGCCGATTTCGGTATCGCGCATACCGAAGGCGACAGCGCGGTGACGCTGGTCGGCATGGCCGTCGGCTCCTACATCTACATGGCTCCTGAGCGCTTCGACGTCGGCCCGGTGACCGGCCGCGCCGACGTCTACTCGCTGGCCTGCGTGCTGCACGAGTGCCTGACCGGAGCGACGCCGTTCCCGGCGGCCAGCATGAACGTCCTGATCAAATCGCACATGTCCGATCCGCCGCCGCGGCCGAGCGCGCAGGCCAGTGGCATTCCCGCCGCGTTGGACGAGGTGGTGAACCGCGGTATGGCCAAGGACCCGGCCGACCGCTACCCGACCGCGACCGCGCTGGCCAGGGCTGCCCGCGCCGCCCTCACCTCGGCGCCTGCCACCGGGCAGACGCTGGTGGTGCGCGCGCCCGACCGGTCGCAGCAGACCGGTGCGGCGGTCGCGCCGGAATCGACCGGCGAGCTGCCCGTGATCCATCCGAGCGCGCCGACGGTGGTCCGGCCGACGGAGTTCCAGTTCACGCCGCTTCCGTCGGCTGATGCGCCGGAGCCGCCGCGAGCCCCGTTCCCGCCGGAGGTGGACTTGCCTCCGATACGTCCCTTCCCGGACGCGCACCTGTATCCGGAAACCCAGGCGTATCTGGAGGCGGCGGGATACCCGCAGGCGCCGGAGCCTGCCGCGCCGCCGACACAGGTGTATCGGCAGGGCTACACCGATTCCGCCGCGCCGGGGGTTTTCGATTCCGCGTACGCGCGACAGCTGGACGACGCCGCGTACCCCGATCCGGATTCCACTCGGGTGTATCCGGAGCCCGCTGCCCCGCCGACGCAGGTGTTCGGGCAGGGTTCAGCCGCGCCGGGGGTTTTCGATTCCGCGTACGCGGGGCAGGCGGACGACGCCGCGTACGCCGATCCGGATTCCACGCGGGTATACGCGGAACCGACTGTGGCGCAGGCGTATTCCGATACGCCGCCGCAACCCTATTCGCAGGCCGCCGAAAACGTCTTCACCGAAAGTCATCCGGGGCTCGGGAACTACCCGCAGTATCCGGATCGAGAACAGCCACCCGCACCGCACGGCACGCCCGACCACCTTCCCGCACCGGACTCGGCCCCGACCCAGTATCTGGCGCCGGCGGAGCACCACGCACACGCGGCTCGCACCGACTATCCGCCGCATGGCGATTACCCCGCGCGCACCGGCCGCCCCCTGGGCCGCGACGAACCGGAGTACGGCTATGACGAGTACGACGAGCCCGATTACTCCGAGTCTCGTCCGAGTCGCTCCATAGCGCTGCCCATCATGGTGGCCGTTTTCGCCATCGTCGCGTTGACCGTCGGCGGCGCGATCGCCTGGCAGTCGTTCGGCCGCGGGCAAGTCGAGACGACCTCCGCCGTCGCGCACTCCGAGGAGTCCGCGCCGGTGGCCGGGCCCACCACTCGGGCGCCGAGCCGCACATCGGCCCCGTCGGCCACGTCGACCTCGGCGAAGCCGACCCAGGTCACGCTGCCCGCGGGTGCGAAGCCGTGCGGCCAGGGGCAGGCCGCCGCCGGGACGTTCACCCAGTCGGCGACGGGTACCGCCGTGACCAGCTGCGCGTTCGCCGAGGAGGTGCGCAGAGCCTATGCCGCACTCGGCCAGACGCAGAACGCGACTCGTGACGCGCCGCGCTCGGTCGTCGCGATCAGCCCGGTCACCGGCCGCAGCTACACCATGAACTGCCTGCCCGAAGGTCAGGTCGTCACGTGCAGCGGCGGCGAGAACGCGGTGGTGTACGTCTACTGACGGTGCGGCGCAGGTCGGCTACGGCACGGCCGGGCTTCCGCCCGGGACCACCGGCAAGCCCGCCGCCTTCCAGGCTCGGAACCCTCCGACGAGGTCGGTCACCTGACGCAGTCCCAGACGCAGCCCGTCGGCGGCCGCGAGACTGGAGGCGTAGCCCTCGTTGCACACGATCACCACCGGGGTGTCGGCGGCGACGCCGGGCAGCCGGTGGTCGCCGTTCGGGTCGAGGCGCCACTCCAGGACGATCCGCTCGACCACGACCGCGCCGGGTATCTCACCCTCGGCACTGCGGTTCGAGTGCGGCCGGATGTCCACGATCAGTCCGCCCTCGGCCTGCACCGCGGCGGCCTGCTCCGGCGTCACCCGTTCCAGCTGCGCTCTGGCCCTGGTCACCATGTCCTCGGCGCCTGTACTCATCGTGCATCCACTCCGCTCGCTGACGTCCCTGCGAAGTCAGCCAGCGTACGGTATTCGCGGACCGGTCGAAGCGGGGGAGAGTACGCGTGCACCGACGCGGCGGGCCACGGCTTGTCGTTGCGCAGCTGATGCGCTCGATCGGGGCCGAATCCGACCGTGTCACCTGCCCGTCGTTCCGCCTTCTGGACCGTCCCGCCCAGATGCAGATATTCCTCGCTGAGTTCCCCCACGGTCATGGTGAACGAGCCGGACGCGCCGCCGTGGTCGTGCGGTTCGGTGCCCTGCCCAGGAGCCCAGGACAGCAGCCACAACTCCACGCCCATGGTCAGGGCCAGGCGGGTCCACCAGCGCTGCTCGGCGTCGAAGCGCACGATGTCCAGCAGCGGCGTGGCCAATTCCGCGGCCACCAAGCTGGTCAACCGGTGTAACTCGGCGGGTGACCACAGCGTCCGCTCCGGGTGGATGGCGTCTCGAACCAGCGGCACGTCGATGTCGGGATGGATATCGCGCGCGTGCTTGAGGTTCACCGGAACGGATGTGGTCACATGTGCTCCTGACGGGATCGATCGGATGAGCGGCTCGTGGCTGCCGCGTGGATTCTCCGCCATCGCGCCCGGATTTTCACGAATCACGATCAGGGCGAATAAAATTCATCGATCGCCGTCACGGCCGCACACCGGGCCTCGGCGTGCGGCGCCACCGCCGTTCGGCTACCCGAACCCGGGCATCGGCGGGGATTCCGGGAAGACGACGGGCAACGACACGAGGGCACGGTGGAACGGTCCAGGTCGCCAGGACAGCTCTTCCGGCTCGACCGCCAGTCGCATCTCGGGCAGGGCATCCAGTAGTTGGTCGATGGCGTCCTGCGCGATCAGGTACGCCATCGATTTGGCGGGGCAGGAGTGCGGTCCGGCTCCCCAAGCCAGGTGCGCCCGGCTGTCGGTGTGCTGGCCGGTGTGGATCGCCGGATCGTTGTTGCACGCGGCCATGCTGATCACGACCGGCTGGTGCGCGGGCAACCACACGTCGTCGATCAGGATCGGCTGTTTCGGGTAGCTGAAGCAGTAGTTGGCGCCGGGCGGGTCGTCGAACAGCACCTCGTCGAGTGCGTCGCGGGTGGACAAGCTGCCGCCGAATATCCCGCCCGCGAATCGGCGGTCGGTGAGCATCAGCCGCAAGGTGTTGGCGATCAGGTTCTGCTGTGGCTCGATCCCCGCCCCGTACAGGGTGACCAACTGGTGGATCATCTCCATGTCGTCGAGGCCGACAGGGTGCCGCAGCAGTCGCGAGGTGATGTCGTCCCCCGGACTCCGCCGTTTCATCTGCACCAGGTCGAACAGCGCGTCGGCGAGCATCGCGTTGCCCTTGTCCGCGTTGACGCCCTCGAAGATGGCGGCCATGCCGATCGCGACGTGCTGCCCGATCTCCGGCGGGCAGCCGAGCATCGAATTGAGCACCGCGAATGTGAGCGGGAACGCGTACTGGCTGATCAGATCCGCCGCACCGTCCTGGCAGAAGGCGTTGATCAGCGGGCCCGCGATCTGTTCGGTCGTCGCGTGCAGTGCGTGCAGGTCGACCGCGTCGATAGCGGCGACATTCACCTGCCGGTAGCGCTGGTGCTCGAATCCGGTGTTGCGCAGCGCGTTCGGCCGCCACTCCATCATCGGCAGGATCGGGCAGCCACCGGGAATGCCCTGCTGCCAAGTGCGTGGGTCCGAGGGAAAGTGCACCGGGTCGTTGAGGATTCGCAGCGCCGTGTAGTAACCGATCACCAACGTCGCGGGCACATTCGGCGCCAGTTCGATCGGCACGAGCGAGCCGTACCGGCGGCGCATCTCACGGTAGGCGTGATGCGGGTCCGCGGCGAATGCCTCCGTGTACAACGCGACCCGTGGCCCGTCGGTGTCTAGTGGCGAATTGTGCTGAACTGGACAGCTTTTCGTGCTCTCAGAAGTGGATTGCGGGGACTGTGGCGTGGACAAAGGGCATGACTCCAGAAGGGGAGGCTCGTCGCCGGTGCGTGCGGGGCACGCGGGGTCGGCTACGCGCCGGTCAGGTGCATGTTTTCCGATGTAGCTACGGGATCGTAAGCAGTTCCAGCGCCGTGGTGGGGCGGTTTGAGTCGCCCGATCGGTGAACGCGGAGCTGTTCGCGGCGGCTGCGTCGGTCCGGGGCTTGCTCGCGCCGCTCGGCAGGCGCCTCTCGACCGTGTTTCGTCATGGCCGCCCTCGTCGTCCCCGTAGGGGGTTTATCGGCTCAGTGCCGCATCGCGATTCATCCGGGAAGGTGGTCCGTCGCACTGGCGATTCAGTGATGGCAGAGGCCTCGGTCACGTACGTCCGCTCATTCGGACGGGCGTGGATGCCCCGCCGGAGCGCCTCTTCAGTATCAGCGGAAGCGTCGTGGCGACTGAACCGAGCCCCGCCGTTGCGCGACCGGCGGTTCGGCGTTCCTGCGATGGTCGGCCTGATCATTCGCCGAGGTCCGCCGCATACCGTTCGGAGAGCGAGGCGACGCGTTCGGCGGGCCAGGGGCACCGGATGTCTCCTCGGGTAGCGGCGAAGAAGACTTCCAGGTGGACGTGCCAGGCGGCCAGCAGTTGGGGCCGTAGCCTAGCCAGTTTTTCCGGCAGGGTCTGGGTCAGCTCCACCCGCACGCCGAGGTCGGGATCGGCTTCGAAGGACCAGCGCACGGTGCCTGCCACCGCGTCGTCGTGCCGCCACTCGTACTCCAGCCACCGAGGCGGCTCGACACCGACGAGCTCACCCGCCTCGACGTGCGCGTTGGTCGCCCGGATCGGCGGCGGGCCGCCCACGGTCGGAGTCTGCTCCTCGGTGAGCAGCGACCACAGCCGGTCCCGCGGCTGCCACACCAGGTCGCGAGCGAAGCGCAGCGCATAGCCGTCGGCGACCTCGGCGCAGTCGCCCGTGTCCAGCCCGAATTCCGCTGTGTAGTACTCGATATCGGCGAGCCAGGTGGTGTCCGGTTCGGTGTGGCCACCGTCGAGCGCGGCCGTGAGTGCCGCCAGGCAGCGGTCCCAGCCGACCGCTGACCGCGCGGCGCCGAGCCGCGCGCCGGGCCCGCCGCCGAGGACATGGGTGAAGATCAGCAGCGTTGCGTCCCCATCGGCCACCAGCTCGAAGCGCAGCACGTCCCGGTTCCATCGGAACATGTAGACCTTGGGTGGGTCGAATTCGAGCACCTCGCCGTGGGACATGCTGTCGGCTGTCTCCGGTGCGTCGGCGAAGGTGAATCGCATCGCTGCGCCGAGCCGCGGTTCGGTCGTGACAGCGGCGGGGAACCAGGCGGACATCTGGCTCGGATCGCTGATCGCGCGCCACACTTCTTCCGGGGGATGGGCCAGCCTGCGTTCGAACCGCAGGGTGGGCGCGCCGTCGACGGTGCGCAGTCGTGCTCGGGGCTCGCTCATCGGTGTCCTTTCTCGTCGGGCATGGCGTCGAGATGACGTTCCAGGGCGTCGAGGCTGGTTTCAGGGCTGTGGCCACGACCGCAGTGCGATGTCCACGGTCCGGCGCAGGTGCGACGGTTTCGCGCCCGAGGCCGCTTGGACCGCGATCCCGTCGGAGACCGTCATGAGGTAGCGGGCGAGGTCGGCGGGTTTGCTGTCCTCGGGGAGGTCGCCGTCGGCGCGTGCTCGCTCCAAGCGCCGCCGCAGCGCGGCCTCGCCCGCGAGGCGCACCGCCACCGCGCTCTTGCGGCTGTGCTCGGCTTCCGGCCCGCAGGCTTGCGCGCTGCGCACCGATAGGCAGCCGGGGCTGTCGTGCCCGGTGGTCAGCTCGATCGCGCCGGCGAGGTACGCGGCCGCGACCGCGCGGGCGGTCGGGAGTTCGATGGCTTCGGTGAGGTAGCGCCCGGGTCCGTCGACATAGCGTTCGAGCGCTCGGTCGAACAGTTCCGCTTTGCTGCCGAAGGCGGCGTACAAGCTGGGACGGTTGATGCCCATCGCCGCGGTGAGATCCGACAACGCGGCGCCCTCGTAGCCGTACCGCCAGAACACCTCCAGCGCGCGGTCCAGCGCGCTGTCGATGTCGAAGCTCCGGGGCCTGCCTCCCGGCATGGGCACCTCCCACTGCTGTTTGCCTATCGGTACCTTAGGCCGCCGCGGTGCGCGCTCACAGGTCGCCGACCGGTCTGCGCACACCGGTTTCCGCGGCTTCGGCGATGGCGTCGACGAGGCGGCGCTGGCGCAGGCCCACGGTGAAGTCGGGCCGAGCGGTCCTGCCCTCGGCGATGGCGCTCGCGGTCTCGCGGTAGACGCCCGCGACGTGGGCGACGGGACCTGGGGGCAGTGTGGACGGCACCAGGCGGTAGCGCTCCGGGACCGGGAGTTCGCTGATCAACCCCTGATCGGTGCGCAGTTCGATGCGCCAGTCGGCCCAGTGCGGATACATCCCGGCCTGCACCGGGCTGATCGCAAGAGCCCCCTCCGTACCGCGAATGTGCAGCGCGAATCCGGACGGAGCGTCCGCGTTTCCGCCGTGCACGGTCACCGCGGCGACCGCGCCGCTCTTCAGGCGACCGGCCAGGACCAACTGCTCCGGCTGCCGATTCGGGACGGTCCGGCCGGTGCCGACGACGGTCAATTCGTCGTGCGGTGTGGCGACGACGGCGGACACTTCGGCGAGTTCACCGGCCAGGTGTTCGAGCACCGCGAGCACGTGCCCGGCCATGATCGTCAGCAGACCGGTGCCCTGGGCGGGATCGGTGGTCCAAGCCAATTCCGGCCGAATCGAACCGCCGCCGAACGGATCTCCGGCGGCGATGACGGTGACCGCGGAAACGGCGCCGATCCGGCCCGCCGCGAGCAGATCGCGGACGAAGTTCACCGACGGCGAGTGGTAGCCCTGCAAGACCACCGCGTGCACTACATCCGCCGCTGTCGCCGCCGCGGTCAGCTCGGCGCTCTCGGCCGCGCTCGCGCCCATCGGCCACTCGCAGACGACGTGCTTGCCCGCCGCGAGCGCCGCGCGCACCACCGCGGCGTGCCCCGGTGACTTCACTGTCGCCACAACCAGGTCCACCTCGGGATGCGCGGCCAACTCGGCCGCGTCGGTGAACGCGTGCGTGGCGCCGGTGGCCTCGGCCGCGGCGGCGGCCGAGGCGGGGTTGGTCGTCGCCACCGCCGCGACGCGGAACTCGGGCAGTGCGGCCAGCGCGGGCAGGTGGGTCGCGGCGGCCCAGCTTCCGGTGGGATTCGCGCCGACGACGCCGACACCGAGCGGGGTGGTGCTACCGGTCATGAGGACTCCTAGTTCTGTACCGTTTGGTAGTAAACTAGGCGCGCTACGGCCGCGCGGCAACCAATAATGTACCGATAGGTAAAAAATTTCGACGCCGACTGGAGAGTGCGCCCCTCCTGCTCCAGTGGTGATTGCTGAGAGATTGCGAATAAGTGTGCTAGACATTTGCGCTGGATCGGAACGGCGATGCTCCGGGGTGGTCTGGCGCGGGAATGCCCGCGGATCGGAAGATCACGTCCGGGCAGTGGCGTCACTCTGGCGAATCGGCGGTGACCGTGCTTGCGGCGGGGAGCGTCGGCCGGGCTCGATCCGATCGTGGCTGCCGAACGGCATGGCGGTGGTCGTTGCGGCCTCGCCCGCCGCGCGGCGGATGTCGCCGCTGGTGCGGCCCTCCGACGACGACGAGGAGGGCTTGCGTCGACCGCCTCGATGTGCTTTCCGCCAAGGCGGGTGCATCTCGTGGTGAAGCCCGCCAAACGCGCTCGCGGGAAGCCTTGCCCTCGGGGGCATACCTCCGGCACCCAAAAAGTCCTGCGGTAATACTCGAATGCTATTGAGCGCGACCGGGGTGCGCAGACCTGTTCGGCAGTGGCCGTGGCGGTCAGAGGTTTTCGGTGAACTGGGGCGTAATCAATTCATCTAGTACGTTCTCCGGGATAACGAGAAGCAGTTCTCGGGTGAGGCCGACGGCGAACGTCGGTTCCGAACCCGGCCGCTCGGCGACATCGGGCGGGTAGGTGGAGGTGTCCATGCTTGTTGACCGCGCCGTCGTCATCTGGCGGGGAGACAAGAGTCAGTCGACCCGAGGCCGCGCCCCTGTCGTCGCGGTCGCCGGTCGGCGAGCCGGGGGAGTTCGCGAGAAGAATGTGCCGAAAATGTCTACTGATCGATTCCGCAGAGTTCGAAACGTCCTGGGTTGTGCGGCGCTTGCCGCGGCTCTGGTAGCCGGGTGTAGTACCAACCGCGCCGAGGATTCGTCGAGCGAGCCGACCATCACCGAGGCCGCGGCACGCACCGACCAGAAGGGCCTGTCCATCATCGTGCCGGGCACCTTGGCAGCGAGCTATGCCGAGCTCGCCGCGGGCGTGCGCGGGAAGATGGGCATGGCCATCGTGCCGGTCGGCGGCGAGCAGCCGATCACCTTCGGCGAATGGACCAGCGGTCCGGCCTGGTCGACGATGAAGGTGCCGCTGACCGTCGCCGCGCTGCGGCGCAGTCCGAGCAGCTCGAACTACGCCGCGTCGGCCGCGATCACGCAATCCGACAACGCCGCCGCCGACGTGCTGTGGCAGTCGCTGGGCACGCCGCAGGAGGCGGCGCAGGCCGTGCAGGCGGTGCTGCGCGAAGGTGGGGACAGCAAGACCGTCGTGCCCGCCACCCGTGCCCGTGCCGAACACTCGGCCTTCGGTCAGGCGGAGTGGTCGCTGATCGACCAGGTGCGGTTCGCTTCACATTTGCCGTGTCTGCCCCAGACCGACCGCGTTACTTCGCTGATGGAACAGGTCATCGCCAGCCAGCGCTGGGGTCTCGGCGAGTTCGGCGGCGCCGAGTTCAAGGGCGGCTGGGGGCCGGACGTGTCGGGCAACTACCTGGTGCGGCAGTTCGGGATCATCAACGTCCCCTCGGGGCAGATCGCGATCGCGGTCGCGGTGCAGCCGGAGTCGGGATCGCTCAGCGACGGCATGAACGTTCTGGACAAACTGGCCACCGTCGTCTCCCAGCATCTCGGCGAGCTGGCCGGGGGTCATTGCGCGGCCGCGTGAGGTCATCTGTCCAGGTCAGTGTTACGCGACGTTCACGGGGGCGGGGCTGCCGAGATCGGACATGGGGGGCAAGATAGCGGCCATGCGCATCGGAGTTCTGACCGGAGGCGGAGACTGCCCAGGACTGAACGCGGTCATCCGCGCCGTCGTTCGCACCGCGAACGGCCGTTACGGAGACGCGATCGTCGGCTTCGAGGACGGTTGGCGCGGCCTATTGGAGGACCGAAAGATCCAGATCCGCAACGACGACCGCACCGACCGGATCCTCACCAAGGGCGGCACCATCCTCGGCACCGCCCGCACCAACCCCGACGTGCTGCGCGCGGGCCTCGGCCGGATCAAGCAGACCCTGGACGACAACGGCATCGAAGCCCTGATCCCGATCGGCGGCGAGGGCACGCTCACCGCCGCGAGCTGGTTGTCCGACGAAGGCGTACCGGTGGTCGGCGTCCCGAAGACCATCGACAACGACATCGATTGCACCGACGTCACTTTCGGCCACGACACCGCCTTGAACATCGCCACCGAGGCGATCGACCGGCTGCACACCACCGCCGAATCGCACCAGCGCGTCATGCTCATCGAGGTGATGGGCCGCCACGCGGGCTGGATCGCGGTCGGCGCCGGCATGGCGGCGGGCGCCCATCTGACGCTCGTGCCGGAGGTCCCCTTCGAGGTCGACGAGGTGTGCGCCATGATCAAGCGGCGTTTCCAGCGCGGTGACAAGCACTTCATCTGCGTCGTCGCCGAGGGATCGCACCCCGCGCCGGACTCCGGGTTCACCTTGCGCGAGGGCGGCATCGACGAGTTCGGCCACGAGCGGTTCACCGGCGTCGCCCAGCAGCTCGGCGTGGAGATCGAGCGGCGCATCGGCAAAGAGGTCCGCACCACCGTGCTCGGTCACGTGCAGCGCGGCGGCAGCCCCACGCCCTACGACCGGGTGCTGGCCACGCGCTTCGGCCTGCACGCCGCCGAGGCGGTGCACGCGGGCAAGTTCGGCCAGATGGTCGCGTTGCACGGCACCACCATCGACCTGGTCCCGCTGTCGGAGGCCACCAAGCAGCTCAAGCGGGTGCCTTCGGAGCGCTACCGCGAGGCGGAGGCGTTCTTCGGTTAAGGGCGTCGCATATGGCAGATGAACTCAGCGGTGAGCTGTGGTTACCGCCGCTGTCGGGGATCCATACCGTCGAACTGAAGCGACGGCTTGCCCGGCTACCCCGCGCCGGTAGCAGCGCTGAGGAACGTGATCAGGTGGACGCGATGTTCGGCCGAGATCGGCTCGATGAGGGCCTCGAGGCGTGGTGATCGTCTCCGGGGCGACCGCGCCGGTCGCTTCGACGCGGATGTGCATATGTCCGGATACGCTGGCCGGTATGGCCGAACTCCCTGTGCACGATCTGCCGGATACCGCCGTCGACGTCCTGCGCCGCCGAGCGCGCGCGGCCGGGTTGCCGCTGTCGCGGTACATCGGGCGCGAGCTGGTCGCGCTGGCCGGTCGACGCACGGCGGACGACGCGGTCGTCGAGTTCTTGGAGTCCGAAGGACGCGACCTGGCCCCGCAAATAGATGATGACGCGGTGGCTCTGGTACGGCGGTACGACCTTTCGATCGAGGCGCTCGACGTTCTGGGTCGCCGCGCTCGCTCCGCGGGTGTTCCGCTGGGGGAGTATGCGCGTCGCGAACTGGTGCGGCTGGCGCGGCGCAGCACCGTCGAGGACGCGTTGCTGGAGTTCCGCGAGGTGCAGGAACGGGATCCGAGTCCGCGACTCGACATGGCGGAGATCGCCGCGGCCGTGCGGTACGCGCGCGGCGAATAGGCCGGGGCCGGCCCGCGTCGTCGGTACTGTGAGTCGCATGCGCAGTGGGCGACTGATCGCGTTGGCACTGTTGGTGATCACGGCAGTGGCGGCCGGGTGCTCGGAGTCGAATCCGCCCGAGCCGACCACGGGTGACTGGCACGGCGCCGTCGAGGTCCCCGGCCAGCCGGTGCAGGTCGGCGTGAGTTTCCACGACGACGGCACGGCCACCGTCGACATCCCGGCGCAGGGCATGAGCGGCGTGCAACTCAAAGACGTCAGCACCGACCGCAACGGCGTGTCTTTCGCGGTCCCCGACGTCCCTGGCGATCCGGTGTTCCACGGCAAGTACGAGTCCGGAACCGACCGGATCACCGGAGATCTCACCCAGGCGGGGCAGAAATTCCCGCTGGCGCTGAGCCGGGGCAAGGTCGTACCGCCGGCCCATCCGCAGGAACCGAAGCCACCGTTCCCGTACAAGACCGAGGATGTCACCTACGGCAACGGCGGCATCACTATCGCGGGCACGTTGACCGAACCGCAGGGCCCTGGCCCGTTCCCGGCCATCCTCATGATCACCGGAAGCGGCGCCCAGAACCGCGACGAGGAACTGATGGGGCACAAGCCGTTCCTGCTGCTGGCCGACACCTTCACCCGCGCGGGCTACGCCGTGCTGCGCACCGACGACCGAGGCGTCGGTGGCACCGGCGGCAAGCTGGACGACGCGAACTACACCGACCTGGCCGAGGACGCCGCCGCGGGCGTCCGCTTCTTGCGGGCCCGCTCCGAGATCGACCCGGCGCGGGTCGGGCTCTTCGGCCACAGCGAGGGCGGCTACCTCGCGCCGCTGGTCGCCGCGCGCCCCGACAGCGGCGTCGCGTTCGCCGTCCTGATGGCCGGACCCGGCGTCCCTGGCTCGGACGTGCTCGTCGAACAGACCCGCTTGCTCGCCACCGCGAACGGAACACCTCCCGACCAGGTGGAGACCCAGGTCCGCGACATGGCCGAACTGTCCGCCCTGCTGAAGGCGGGCGACCTCGACGGAGCGAGACAACTGGCCGTTCGGCAGAACCAGGCCCTGCCCGCCGACCAGCGCGTGCCCGACGATCAGGCGGCCGCGCAGATCACGCCGTATCTGGCCGCCCTGGTCGCCTACGATCCGGCGCCCGCGCTCTCCGCCCTGCGGATTCCGGTGTTCGCGTTCTTCGGCGGCAAGGATCTCCAGGTGCCCCCGGCGCAGAGCGAGCAGCCGATGCGCGACCACCTCGCCGCCGATCCCGATGCGACCGTTCACGTCTTCCCGGGTCTCAACCACCTGATGCAGCACACCGAGACCGGCCTTCCCCGCGAGTACGGCGCCATCGAAACGACCATTTCTCCCGAGGTGCTCGACTACGTCACCGGCTGGCTGCGGCAGCGGGTCCCGGTGAAGTAACACCGCGCCGCGGGACGCGAGAGCCGCTGCGCTGCGACGGGAGCGCTTACCTAAACTGATGGCCATGAGCGCACCCACGGTCGACCTGATGGATTACTCGGATGTCATCGCCCGGTTCGAGCCGGTGCTCGGCATGGAGGTCCACGTCGAGCTGAACACCGCGACGAAGATGTTCTGCGGTTGCCCGACCGAGTTCGGCGCCGAGCCGAACACCCAGGTGTGCCCCGTGTGCCTCGGCTTGCCCGGTTCGCTCCCGGTGGTCAACCAGAAGGCCGTCGAATCGGCCATCCGGATCGGGCTGGCGCTGAACTGCTCGATCACGCCGTGGGGCCGGTTCGCGCGGAAGAACTACTTCTACCCCGATCAGCCGAAGAACTACCAGATCAGCCAGTACGACGAGCCGATCGCCACGAACGGGCACCTGGACGTGGTGCTCGACGACGGCAGCATCTTCCGTGTCGACATCGAGCGCGCGCACATGGAGGAGGACACCGGCAAGTCGGTGCACATCGGCGGTGCGACCGGCCGCATCCACGGCGCGAGCCACTCCCTGCTCGATTACAACCGGGCGGGGGTGCCGCTGATCGAGATCGTCACCAAGCCGATCACCGGCGCGGGGGAGCGCGCCCCCGAGGTGGCGCGGGCGTACGTGACAGCGCTGCGGGATCTGCTGAAGTCGCTCGGGGTGTCCGACGTGAAGATGGAGCAGGGTTCGCTGCGCTGCGACGCGAACGTCTCCCTGATGCCCATCGGCGCAACGGAATTCGGCACCCGCACGGAGACCAAGAACGTCAACTCGCTGCGCAGCGTCGAGGTCGCGGTGCGCTTCGAGATGCGCAGGCAGGCCGCTGTGCTCGCGGGCGGCGGCACGATAGTCCAGGAGACCAGGCACTTCCACGAGGCCGACGGCACCACTTCGCCCGGTCGCCGCAAGGAGACCGCCGAGGACTACCGCTACTTCCCCGAGCCGGACCTCGAGCCCGTCGCGCCCGCGGCGGAGTGGGTCGAGCAGTTGCGCGGCACGATCCCCGAGTACCCCTGGCTGCGCCGCGCGCGCATCCAGTCCGACTGGGGCCTGTCCGACGAGGTGATGCGCGACCTGGTCAACGCGGGCGCGCTGGACCTGATCATCGCCACCGTCGACGCGGGCGCACCGGCCAACGAGGCGCGCTCCTGGTGGGTCGCCTACCTCACCGAGAAGGCCAAGGAGCGCGAGGTCGCGCTGGAGGAGCTGCCGATCAGCCCGGCCCAGGTCGCCGAGGTGATCAAGCTGGTCGACGCGAAGACGATCAACAACAAGGTGGCCAAGCAGGTCGTCGACCACGTGCTGGCAGGCGAGGGCGACCCGGCGCAGATCGTCGAGGCCAAGGGCCTCGGCATGGTCAGCGACGACAGCGCCTTGCAGTCGGAGGTGGAGAAGGCCCTGGCCGCGAATCCCGACATCGCCGACAAGATCCGCTCCGGCAAGGTGCAGGCCGCGGGCAAGATCGTCGGCGACGTCATGAAGGCGACCCGCGGTCAGGCCGACGCGGCGCGCGTCCGCGAACTGGTCCTGGCTGCCTGCAGCTAGGTTCGGCGGTCGACCCCGACCGCGCTGTATGACGTGGTCGGGGTCGGTGGCGTGGTGTAGCGCGCGTTCGGCAGGTAGAGCCGCTCCTCGTACGCCGCGACGGTGGTCGGTACGTCGAAGCGCGGGTCCGTGACGCGTCCTACGACCGATCCTGTAATGCCCGCGTGGTCGAGCGCGACCACCGCGATCGTGTTGGACCGGTTCTGCACGACCAGAAGTGTGTCGCCGCGCAGCAGCAGTCCGTCCCCGTTGGGCAGCGTCTCGGCGCCGAGGTCGATCCGCCGCGTCGTGCCCGTCGCCGGGTCGACGCGGAACAACCGGCCGGTCACCGACTGCATGATGATCAAGCCGGTGCCGTCGGGTGTGCGCACGATCCCGTTGGCGTTGATCGCTCCGGGCTCGTAGCGGATGTCGCCGGTCAACGGGCGTCGCACCACCGCCGTGGGTGAGGGCAGAGCGTCCTGGTCACCGACGGGCAGATGGTAGAGCACGGGCGTGCGCGAGTCGGTGAACCACGCGCCCGTGGGCGTGAGCACGACATCGTTGACGAACGTGTCCGGCGAGATGCCGAGGGGGTAGCTCGCCAATACCGCGCCCGTGCCGGTGTCCACGACGCGTGCGTCGCCTCCGGTGCCACCGGCGACGAACAGCCGACCGTGGTGGTCGACCTGGAGTCCGAGCGCGGGCGTCCCCGGCCCCTGGCTCAGGATCTCGCCTCGCCCGGTCACCAGGTCGGCGCGGTAGATGGAGCCGTCGACTCGCGAACCGAAGTAGGCCACCGGCCGTGAACCGATGGCGATGCCTTCCGGCTGGAACCCGGCGGGCAGGTCGATCCCGGCGGCGAGGACCGGAGGGTATGCCGCCGTCCGGTCCCCGGGCGCCGACGCCGCGACGCCGAGACAGCCGAGCGCGGCCGAGATCGCCAGGACTCGCTTCATCTCATTGCTCCTCTGTTTCGGTGGTCGCGGGGCCTGCGGCATCGGGCCGAGACGTTCAGGGAGTGCCGAGCGTTTCGACGTCTCCGTAACCGACCGTGAAATGACCATTCCCGCAGGGATTTTCGAGCTCGTCCAGGACGGCTACGGCAAGGTCTTCCGCCGAGATCCGGGACGTGCCGTCAGCGCTGGTGATGAGCGTCGTGGTGCCCCGCCGGTACTTCCCGGTGCGTTGTCCGGGTTCGAGGAGGGCGGGTGGGCTGAGATAGACCGAGTCGGCCGGATGCGCCCGGCAGGTCTCCCATTGCGCGACGCTCGCGGCGGCGATGGTGCGGATCGACGCCGGTACGTATTCCGGACTGTCGAGTACCAGCTGCTCGGGGTGTCCCGGAACCCGTAGCGGCGCGGCGCCGCCGACGACGAGGATGCGCGTCCCGGTGGCCGCGGCCGCGTCGAGCAGGGCTGTTGTAGTCGTCGTGACGGTGTGTTCCTGCCCAGCGGCCGCACGGGTCGCGGCCACGATAGCGTCGGCGCCGTCGAACAATTCGCTCATAAGGACCCTGTCGTTCGCGTCGCCCTCGACAACGGTCACCATGGGCGGCAGGGCGATCCGCGGCCCTGTCCGGAAGACGGCGACGATCTCGTGGCCGCGGCCGGCGGCCTCGTCGACGACGCACGAGCCGACCATGCCTGCGGCTCCGACAACGGCGATCTTCATTTCGATATCCCTTCGGGTGCTGCGAGAGGAGCGGAGAAGCGGGTGGGCGCGGGAAGCTGTCCCGCGACGATCGCGGCGAGCGCGAGCCCGAACCCCGCGAGTTGGACCGGGCCTAGTGTCTGGCCGAGCAGAACGGCGCCGAGAACCGCCGCGACCAGCGGCGAGAGCAGAACCAGAACCGCGACGGAGGTGACGGGCAAGGAGCCGATGCCGCGGAACCACAGGACATACGCGAGCAGACCCCCGACCAGCCCCAGCCATAGGTATCCGAGAACGGCGGGCGGGTCGATCGCGGGAGGCGGCCCTTCGACGAAGAACGTGAGAGGCAGCAGGAACAGCCCACCGGCGGTGAGTTGCCAGCCCGCGAACGCCGTGGGACCGGCCTCGGCAGGCCGCCCCCACTTCTTCGTGAGGGTCAGGCCGAGCGCCATGGAAGCCGCGGCGGCAAGACCGGCGACAACCCCGATGAGGTCCAAGGCCGCGTCCGGCCCGATCACCACCAAGCCGACGCCGACAAGGCCTATCGCTCCCCAGACCAGGCGCCAAGCGGAGGGGCTTTCGCCCAAGATCACCACGGCCAAGACGGCCACGACGAGCGGCTGGGCCGCCGCCAAGGTCGCGGCCACGCCGCCCGGCAAGCGTTCGGCGGCGAGGAACAGCATCGGGAACAGCAGCCCGATGTTGAGCACACCCAGCACCGCGGCTTTGCCCCACCAGGCTCCGCGCGGCAGCGTCCGCGTGATCGCCAGCGCGATCAGACCCGCAGGCAAGGCCCGCAGGAGACCGGCGAACAGCGGGTGTCCCGGTGGGAGCAGCTCGGTGGTGACGACATAGGTGGTGCCCCATGACGCGGGAGCGAGCGCCGTCAGGACGGTGCGCGGCAGGGTTCCCAGTGGCGCAGTTCCGCCGAAAACCGCCTGTGTTGCTGGACTTTTCACCTTCGCAGTCTCGCGCGGAAGTGATCAATGAGTCCAACACATGTTTGTCAATTCATCAATCGTGTTCAAAGATCAATCCATGGAGCTCCAGCAGATGCGCTACGTCATCGCCGTGGCCGAGACGAACAGCTTCACCCGGGCCGCCGAACGATGCCTCGTCGTGCAGTCCGCCCTCAGCCATCAGATCGCACGTCTGGAACGGGAATTGGGCGCGCGACTCTTCGAGCGCACCAGCCGCCGGGTGCGCCTCACACCGGCCGGCGCGGCGTTCCTCCCCGCCGCCCGGCAGTGCCTCGACGCCGCCGAGCGCGCCGCCGCCGAGGTGGCCGCGGCGGTCGGCGAGGTGCGCGGGCGGCTCGCCGTCGGGCTGATCCCCACCGTCGCCGCGGTGGACATCCCGGAGGCGCTGCGCGATTTCCGCCGCCGCCACCCGCACGTGCGCATCAGCCTGCGCGTGGGTGCGAGCGAGGAGCTGGTGGAGAAGGTCGAGCAAGGAGCCATCGATGTCGCATTCCTCGGATTGCCGACGACGGCACGACCCCGAGGCGTGGTCGCGCACGAACTCGCCCGCGACCGGCACGTAGCCGTCGTCGCGCTGGACCATCCGCTCGCCGGAGAGCGGTCGATCGACCTGCGCACGCTGTCCGCCGAGGTCTTCGTGGATCTCCCGGCCGGGACCGCGGGACGTCTCCAGTCCGACCAAGCCTTCACTGCCGCCGGTCTGGACCGCGACGTCGCTTTCGAAGTGACCAGCGCGGACTACATCGCCCGACTCGTCCGCCCCGGCCTCGCCATCGCCATGCTCCCGTCCACTTACGTGCCCCAACTAGAGGGCGTGACCACCATCGAGGTCACCGACGCCCCCGCCCGAGTCGAATACGTCATCTGGAGCCGCAGCCGCACACCGGCGGCCACCGCGTTCCTCACCGTTCTCGGCATCGCCGCGCAGACCTCGGACGACTCCTGAAGAATCTCGCCTCATTTCGGCCCGAGCGCCGCACCGGGAGAGATGCTGTGGAGTGACATCCTGACCTTCTTCGCCCCCTGACCTGATCGGACTCTGCCGGATGTGTCGGTGTCGAGTGGCACGAGCGAAAACCTGGGTCCGTCCGTCGCTTCCGAGGGCGGTCGGCGCCGGTTCCGACAGCGAGATCGGCGCGCATGCCGTTGCGCGCTCGGCTCAGTTGGGGGCGGCTGTTCGTTCGTGCGGAAAGAGTGAGCGGCAGCCACCGCCCACTGGCCGAGGCAAAGCCTCAGATCGCACGGTTACCGCAGCGCGGGCCCAGCACATCTTGCCAAGGCGGAGCCTGAGGCCACGCGGTTACCGCCGTCCGCGCCCAGCGCACCTCGACCACGGGTTTCGAGCGAAGCGAGACCGAGCATGCGCCGTTCGCGGCCCGGCTCGCGTCCGAGCGGCCGCCGTGTCCGCGACGCAGTCGCCAGCGGCGGTCGCTCGGACGCGAGCCAAGAGGGGGCCGCGAACGGCGCCGCGACGAAGTCGCGGCCGACAACTCAGTCCGGTCCGCCGCCTCCGGCCTGGGGCGGCGGGATGCGGACGACGCGGTCGTCGAACGGTCCCGGCTGGCCGTCGGTCTTGTTCACCGTGGTCACCCAGATGGTTCCGTCGGCGCCGACCGCCGCGCCGCCGAGTTGCCCGTACTTGTCCTGCGCGGTCAGCGTCGGCGTCGCGGTGACCGCGTGGGTGGTGGGGTCGGCGGCGGCGATGGCGAGGGCCTTCGCGCGGGTCATCGAGATCGCGACACCGTCCGAGGCGGCGGCGCACCCGGCGACGCCGGGCCGATCCGGCCAGGTCCACATGGTGGTGACCACGCCATCGCCGCCGAGTCGCTGCAGCCGGTCCTCGGCGGCGGTGCGGTCGGTGATCCAGATGCTGTCCTTGCTGTCCCGGCACACGTCCCCGGCGGTCCCGATGCCCGAGACGGCGACTTCCGGCGTGAGTGTGCGGCCGGGCACCGGGGAGTTCACGCGCAGCAGCTTGCCCGCGAGGGAGCCGGCCGAGGCGGCCGCGCCGGGATTGCCCGCGTCGCCGGTCAGCACGAGCATCTGGTCGGACGAGGCGAATTCGATCGCGCCGTGATTTCCGCTGGAGCCCTTCGGGATTCCGGTGAGCACGTCCTTCGGTGAGCCGCCTTCGGCGATGCGGACCACCCGGTTGTCGCTGCCGGTGGTGATGTACGCGTACATCAGGCCGTCTTCGTTGTAGGTCGGGGACAGCGCGATGTCGCTGAGGCCGCCGTCGCCGGAGCCGTCCACGTCCAGGCGGGCGATCTCGACCGGCGGCTGGTCGGGCACCACCTTCAGGATCCGCCCGGTCCTGCGCTCGGCGACCAGCGCGCCGTCGGGAAGCGCGACCAAGCCGCCGGTGGTGTCCAGGCAGGTGGCCACCACCGCGGGGTCGGGATCGATGCACGGGCCGCTCGGCCGGGTGGTCGAGGTGGGCGGCTGGCTCGGTTTCTTCGGGTCGATGTTGGCTCCGTGCAGGGTCGGTTCCGGAGTGAACGGACTGGACGCCGAATCGTCGAACCGGGCGCAGCCGACCAGCAGGACGGAGCCGAGCGCCAAGCTCGCCGCGACGCGGCCCACGACAACCAAACTCATAGCCCAGACGTTACGGAAATTCCGTCGCCCGCGCCCTTCCGGGTGGGGGTGTCGCGCGCGCACTGACACGCCGCGCTGTACTTGCCCGCCCCGGTGCGGTGCGGCATAGGGTATTGGCCGTGACCGACAAGCCGAAAGACACGCCCGAATCCGAGGCCGGGAACGCCGCTCCTTCCACGGCCGAGCAGGCGGCGGTGTCGTCCACCGGTCGGGGAGTGACCAGCCCGTACGATTCGCCGACCGAGCAGTTCGAGCGGGTGGATCCGGCCCAGCGGCCGCAGCTGTCCAAGGACGTCCCGCGCACCGAGGAAGAACTCGGGCTCGAGCCCGAGGTTCCCACCACCGGCGCGAACAGAACCGCTGCGGGCGCGACAGCGGCGCCCACCTACGACTACGCCAGCATCCCACCCGCCCCGGCCCCGCCGAGCGACACCGCGCGTCTACGTCGCCGCAACGGCGAGGTCCGCCGCGGCACGCTCGATCTCGGATTGTTGCTGCTCCGCTTGGTCGTCGGCGCCACTTTCCTCTACCACGGCCTGCAGAAGCTGACCGGCTGGTTCCACGGCCCCGGCCTGGACGGCACCCGCGACATGATGGAGCGCGGCGGCTGGGACCACCCGAGCGTGTCCGCCCTCCTGGTGACAGCGGGCGAGGTCGGCGGCGGTGCGCTGCTGATCCTCGGCCTGCTGACTCCGCTGGCGGCCGGTGCGGTGCTCGCGGTCATCCTGGACGCCTGGGCCTGGAAGCAGGGCATGGCCCCCGGGTTCCAGTACAAAGCCGGTCCGGGAGCGGTGGAATACGAGAGCGTCCTCGCGGGCGTCTCGGCCGTCATCATCCTGACCGGCCCCGGTCGCCTGTCCTTCGACCGCAACCGTGGCTGGGCCATCCGCCCCGCCTCCGGCTCCTTCGTCATCCTGCTTCTCGCTGTGGCGGCCGCGGTCGGCGCGTACTGGTACCTGCACGGCGGCAACCCACTGACGGGCATCGGCCCCTTCGACTGATCAGGACGAACAAGAGGCCCTTCATCCCGTAACGGGATGAAGGGCCTCCGTCGTTCGCCACCTGAGGCTGCCCCTGACAACTGATTTCGCATGGACATGGGTAACTCGCCGGGTACGCCCAAAAACCGTGACCCACCTGACGCAGGACCTGAGACCAGGTCCTGTCGCACCGAACTCGTACGGCCTCGAGACCCCGAGAGGCGGGGGAGCCTAAGGCACGTGGCGGACAGCGCCCTTGTCGGCTGAGGTCGCCATCGCGGCGTACGCCCGCAGCGCGGTCGTCACCGGACGATCGCGGTTGACCGGTTGCCAGGGCCGTTCGGAGGCTTCCATCTTCGCGCGGCGCTCGGCGAGCGCCGCATCGTCGACGAGGACCTCGAGCGTGCGGGTGGTCACGTCGATGCGGATCTGGTCGCCGTTCTCGATCAGGCCGATGACACCGCCGCTGGCCGCCTCGGGGGAGATGTGCCCGATCGACAGGCCCGAAGTGCCGCCGGAGAAGCGGCCGTCGGTGATCAGCGCGCACTCCTTGCCGAGGCCGGAGCCTTTCAGGAAGGCGGTCGGGTGCAGCATCTCCTGCATGCCGGGGCCGCCCGCTGGCCCTTCATAGCGGACCACGATCACGTCGCCCGGCTTGATCTTCTTGCCGAGGATGACCGACACGGCCTCCTCCTGCGAGTCCACCACCACCGCGGGGCCCTGGAAGGAGAACAACTCCTCGTCGATGCCCGCGGTCTTGAGCACCGCGCCGTCGGGCGCGATGTTGCCGCGCAGCACGACCAGGCCGCCTTCCTTGGTGTAGGCGTGCTCGAGGTCGCGGATGCAGCCGCCCTCGGCGTCGGTGTCCAGCGACGACCAGCGGTTGTCGGTGGAGAACGGCTCGGTGGTGCGCACCCCGCCCGGGGCGGCGTGGAAGAGTTCGATGGCTTCCTGAGAGGCCTTGCCCGAGCGGATGTCCCAGGTGTCGAGCCATTCGTCGAGGCTCGCGGTGTGCACCGTGGTGACGTCGGTCTCCAGCAGGCCCGCCCGGCGCAGCTCGCCGAGGATCGCGGGGATGCCGCCTGCGCGGTGCACGTCCTCCATGTGGTAGTCGGAGTTGGGCGACACCTTCGACAGCGTGGGCACCCGGCGGCTGATCTCCTCGATGGTGTGCAGATCGAAGTCGACCTCGCCTTCCCGCGCGGCGGCGAGCGTGTGCAGCACGGTGTTGGTCGAACCGCCCATCGCCACGTCCAGCGCCATCGCGTTGCGGAACGCCTTGGCGTCGGCGACGTTGCGCGGCAGCACGGACGCGTCGTCCTCGCGGTACCAGCGGTTGGCGATGTCCACCACCACGGTGCCCGCCCGCTCGAACAGCGCCCGGCGCGCGGCGTGCGTCGCGAGGGTGGAGCCGTTGCCGGGCAGCGCCAGACCCAGTGCCTCGGTGAGGCAGTTCATCGAGTTCGCGGTGAACATGCCGGAGCAGGAACCGCAGGTCGGGCACGCGGAGCGCTCGACCTCGGACAGACCCTCCTCCGACACCGCCTGATTCGCGCTCGCGGAGATCGCGGTGATCAGGTCGGTCGGCGCCTGCGCGACCCCGCCGACGACGACGGCCTTGCCCGCTTCCATCGGCCCGCCGGAGACGAACACCGCCGGAATGTTCAGCCGCATGGCCGCATTGAGCATGCCCGGGGTGATCTTGTCGCAGTTGGAGATGCAGACCAGCGCGTCGGCGGTGTGCGCGTTGACCATGTACTCGACGGAGTCGGCGATGATCTCGCGCGAGGGCAGCGAGTAGAGCATGCCGCCGTGACCCATGGCGATGCCGTCGTCGACGGCGATGGTGTGGAATTCGCGCGGCACGCCACCGGCGGCGCGCACCGCGTCGGCCACGATCTCGCCGACGTTCTTCAGATGCACATGGCCGGGGACGAACTGGGTGTAGGAGTTCGCGATGGCGACGATCGGCTTGCCGAAGTCGGTGTCGGTCATGCCGGTGGCGCGCCAGAGTGCGCGTGCGCCTGCGGCATTGCGGCCGATGGTCGTGGTTCGTGAACGAAGCGGTGGCATTTCGATGGTCCTCGGGTCGCGGGGGCTGACGTGCGACGGCGCAGAGCGTGCTCGGCGGAGCACCACGTTACTCCCGGTGGGCGTGCCCACCTGCTGGGTGGTGTGGCGTCTCATCGCGGTCGGCCGGGTCGGGTGTGTCGCCGGTGCGTGGTGTCGCGGGCGACGACGGTGACGCCGGAGGTACCGGAACGTCGGGGTGGGGACGAGGAGGATCAGTGCTCCGGGGAAATCATCCCATCACTCGACCGCAACCTCCCAACGGCGGCGAATGTTCCGCTTCGGCGCGATGGGGCTCGAGCCGGGCAACTGGAGCGTCGGTCGGTGTGACCGAACTCGCTACGTCGCGCTGTCGCGTCGCGTGCCTTCTTCGGCGTTCTCGCCGGACTTCGCCAAGCCATTGGTCGCCGGATCGCCCTCGGTATTCGAGGTCCCGCTACTCGCGTCCGAGGGTTCGGCGGGGGACTCTCCCGTCGCGGGTTCCCTCGGCTCCGCGAACGGGTCCGGAATCCGTCCGCCGGAGAAGGCGGCCAGATCGCGCAGCCGGTCATAACTCACCGCGGGCAACTTCACTTCGCTGCCGTCGGTCAGGTCGGCGCGCACGTATCCACGCTTCGGGATTCGCACACCCTTCACCTGTGCCCAGTCGAGGTGGCGGGAGCCGAACAGCGTCCGCAAATCCAGCCCCGCGTCCGAGACGCCGGTCTGCGTCCGCAGCACCCAAGCCAGCACCGCGACGGGGATCAGCAGCAGCCACCACAGTCCGGCGGGCCAGCCGACGAAGGGGAAGAACACGCACATCAGCAGGATGAATACGCCCAGGAACGCCAGCCGTGGGATGCGGATCACATGGGCGTCCGAGGCGCCACCCGTATCCGTCGTCCCCGCGGGTGTGTGGGACGATTCAGACGGTGGCACGGACTGATGCGGTGATGACACACCACCATCCTCGCATCCTGATGAACGGACACAAGCAACCGCACTCTCCCACATAATGGGACACACGGGGTCATCTGTTTGACTCTTCGGTTCACACCCGCTTAACGTCGTGCGCGTGAATCGAAACGAGTTGCTCGTAATCGGCCGGCGCGTCCAGCGTTGAGCCTGACACACTGAGTCGAATACGTCAGCTCGCGTTGCGACGCGCCACCCTCGATCAGCCCTGCGCTGTCGGGGGCTTTTTTATGTTCGGACTAATGTCCGGCATGGCGAAGCGCAAGACACCGCTGACACAACATCCGGGGTCGGAACCACAACCAGTAAGGAACGAAGACGGTGAGCGCACCTACCGCACGGCCCGGGCCTTCGGCCCGTAGGCCAGCGCCTTCGGCGAATCAGCAGGCCACGCCCGCTGCCAACGCGACGTCCGCGGCCAACCGCCGCCAGCTCCCGCCCGAGCGGGTCACCGGCGCGCAGTCGGTCATCCGGTCGCTCGAGGAGCTCGGCGTCGACACCGTATTCGGCATTCCGGGCGGCGCGATCCTTCCCGTCTACGACCCGCTTTTCGATTCCACCAAGGTGCGCCATGTGCTCGTCCGCCACGAGCAGGGCGCGGGCCACGCCGCCACCGGTTACGCCCAGGCGACCGGCAAGGTCGGTGTGTGTATGGCCACATCCGGCCCCGGCGCGACGAACCTGGTCACCCCGATCGCCGACGCGCAGATGGACTCCGTCCCGATCGTCGCCATCACCGGCCAGGTCGGCCGCGGCCTGATCGGCACCGACGCGTTCCAGGAAGCCGATATCTCCGGCATCACCATGCCGATCACCAAGCACAACTTCCTGATCACCGAGGGCGTCGACATCCCGCGCATCATCGCGGAAGCGTTCTACCTCGCCGCCTCGGGCCGTCCCGGCGCCGTGCTGGTCGACATCCCGAAGGACGTGCTGCAGGCGCAGACCACCTTCACCTGGCCGCCGGAGATGCGGCTGCCCGGCTACCGTCCGGTCACCAAGCCGCACGGCAAGCAGGTGCGCGAGGCCGCGCGGATGATCATGGAAGCCAAGGCTCCCGTGCTCTACGTCGGCGGCGGCGTGATCAAGGCCGACGCCTCTGCCGAGCTGCTGCAACTGGCCGAGCTCACCGGCATCCCCGTGGTCACCACGCTGATGGCGCGCGGCGCGTTCCCCGACAGCCACCGCCTGAACATGGGCATGCCCGGCATGCACGGCACCGTGGGCGCGGTCGCCGCGTTGCAGCGGTCGGATCTGCTGATCACCCTGGGCGCGCGGTTCGACGACCGCGTCACCGGTCAGCTGGACTCCTTCGCGCCCGGCGCCAAGGTCATCCACGCCGACATCGACCCGGCCGAGATCGGCAAGAACCGCCACGCCGACGTCCCGATCGTGGGCGACTGCCGCGAGGTGATCGTCGAGCTCATCGAGACACTGAAGGCCGACCCTTCGGCGGGCGACGCGCTGCCGCTGGCGCTGACCGACTGGTGGACCTACCTCGACGGCGTGCGCGACGCCTACCCGCTGGGCTGGACCCCGCCCGCGGACGGTTCGCTGTCGCCGGAGTTCGTCATCGAGGCGCTCGGCCGCCTGGCCGGACCCGACGCGATCTACTGCGCGGGCGTCGGCCAGCACCAGATGTGGGCTGCCCAGTTCATCAAGTACGAGAAGCCGCGCACCTGGCTGAACTCCGGTGGCCTGGGCACCATGGGCTACGCCGTCCCGGCGGCCATGGGCGCCAAGATGGGCGCGCCGGACAAAGAGGTGTGGGCGGTCGACGGTGACGGCTGCTTCCAGATGACCAACCAGGAGCTGGCCACCTGCGCCGTCGAGGGCGTCCCGATCAAGGTCGCGCTGATCAACAACGGCAACCTCGGCATGGTGCGCCAGTGGCAGACGCTGTTCTACCAGGAGCGTTACTCCAACACCGACCTGGGCACGCACACCCTGCGCATCCCCGACTTCGTGAAGCTCGCCGAAGCCCTCGGCTGCCACGGCATCCGGGTGGAGCGCGAGGAGGACGTGGAGGCCGCGATCCGCGAGGCGCAGTCCATCAACGACCGTCCCGTGGTGATCGACTTCATCGTCGGCAAGGACGCCCAGGTGTGGCCGATGGTCGCCGCGGGCACCAGCAACGACGAGATCATGGCCGCTCGCGGCATCCGCCCGCTGTTCGACGACGACGAGCAGGCCTCCGAGCCCGCGGTCATCCACACGGCGATGTCGCACGAACAGAACAAGGTGAACAACGGATGAGTACCACGCATACCCTCAGCGTTCTCGTCGAGGACAAACCGGGCGTGCTGGCACGGGTCGCGGCGCTGTTCTCCCGCCGCGGCTTCAACATCGAGTCGCTGGCGGTCGGTGGCACCGAGCTCCCCGAGATCTCGCGCATGACCATCGTCGTCACCGTCGAAGACCTGCCGCTGGAGCAGGTCACCAAGCAGCTCAACAAGCTGGTGAACGTCATCAAGATCGTGGAGCAGGATTCCGACAGCTCGGTGGCCCGCGAACTGATCCTGGTGAAGGTGCGCGCCGACGCCAGCGTGCGGACCCAGGTGATCGAGGCCGTGGGGCTGTTCCGCGCGAAGGTCATCGACGTGTCGCCGGACGCGCTCACCGTCGAGGCGACCGGAACCCGGTCCAAGCTCGACGCGCTGCTGCGGATGCTCGAACCGTACGGCATCCGGGAGATCGTGCAGTCCGGTGTCGTCGCGGTGGGGCGTGGACCGAAGTCCATCACCGCCACCCGATGAGCTGACGAGCGGCATACCGATGGGGCCGACCGCACAGCGGCGGCCACACGCTAGTCTTTCTGCGATCGACGGTTGGCGTGCCGCCTCCCCGCTCACGCGGGAATGATCCCCTCCCGCGGCTGCGGGGGTGATCCGATCCAGAACAACGTAAATCCGCACCGGCGCAAGCCGGTGTGCCCCGCCTCGCGCGGGGATGATCCCGGAAGGAACCACAGTGGCAGTCGAGATGTTCTACGACGACGATGCCGACCTGTCGATCATCCAGGGCCGCAAGGTCGCTGTCATCGGCTACGGCAGCCAGGGTCACGCGCACTCGCTGAGCCTGCGCGACTCGGGCGTCGAGGTCCGCGTCGGTCTGGCCGAGGGTTCGAAGTCGCGTCCGAAGGCCGAGGAGGCGGGCCTGACCGTCGGCACGCCCGCCGAGGTCTCGGAGTGGGCGGACGTCATCATGGTGCTCGCGCCCGACACCGCGCAGGCGTCGATCTTCACCAACGACATCGAGCCGAACCTGAAGGACGGCGACGCGCTGTTCTTCGGCCACGGCCTCAACATCCACTTCGGCCTGATCAAGCCGCCCGCCAACGTCACCATCGGCATGGTCGCCCCGAAGGGCCCGGGCCACCTGGTGCGTCGTCAGTTCGTCGACGGCAAGGGCGTTCCCGCGCTGATCGCGATCGACCAGGACCCGAAGGGCGAGGGCCAGGCGCTGGCGCTGTCCTACGCCAAGGGCATCGGCGGCACCCGCGCGGGCGTCATCAAGACCACCTTCAAGGAAGAGACCGAGACCGACCTGTTCGGTGAGCAGGCCGTGCTGTGCGGCGGCACCGAGGAACTGGTGAAGACCGGTTTCGAGGTCATGGTCGAGGCCGGTTACGCGCCGGAGATGGCCTACTTCGAGGTGCTGCACGAGCTGAAGCTGATCGTCGACCTGATGTACGAGGGCGGCATCGCGCGGATGAACTACTCGGTCTCCGACACCGCCGAGTTCGGCGGCTACCTGTCGGGCCCGCGGGTCATCGACGCCGACACCAAGAAGCGCATGCAGGACATCCTCAAGGACATCCAGGACGGCAGCTTCGTCAAGCGTCTGGTCGCCAACGTCGAGGGCGGCAACAAAGAGCTCGAGGCGCTGCGCAAGAAGAACGCCGAGCACCCGATCGAGGTCACCGGCGCCAAGCTGCGCGGCCTGATGAGCTGGGTCGATCGCCCGATCACCGAGACCGCCTGATAGCCAGGCCGATTCGCGCGGTGGCCCGCTCCGGAGTTCCGGAGCGGGCCACCGGCGTCTTTCGCGGAGTTTCTAACTGCTGCCGAACGAGCCTGTGCCCGGGAAACCCTGACCCCAGCCGCCGCCTTGGCCCCAGCCCCCGCCCTGGCCCCAGCCCTGGTTCCAGCCTCCGCCCCAGCCTTGGTTCCAGCCTCCGTCGCCCCAGCCCTGGTTCCAGCCTCCGCCGCCCCATCCACCACCCTGGCCCCAGCCAGGACCGCGGCCATAAGGTGGTGCGCCGTAGTGCGGTTTGTCGACCAAGACGTTGTTGTTGCAACTCCAGTCCTGGAACGGGCCGAAGGCGCACTGGTTGTAAGCCGGAGTGACCCCGGGTGTGCTCGGGGTGGCGGAGGCGGGCATCGCCAGCGCGGTCAACGGAATCGCGGCGATCGCACCGGCGACGGCCACGCGAAAGATACGGCGTGCGCTGATTGACGAGAACAACGTAAATCCTTTCGGTCTGCGGCGAGCGTCTCCGCCCGCCATCCCCCGTTGCGGGGTCCGCCCACGGCCCACCCCCGCAGACAGATCTTGGATCTACGGTCACTGCTTCGCGGTCGCGCTTACCGACGGCACAGCGACTGCATAGCTACACTCTTGCGCACTCGCCGCCGAAGGTCACGGGTGTTCTCTCCCCTGCGGGGCAAATCGAACCGCGGTATTAGGGAGTTCCCCTATCGCCGCACCCTGGATCAACCGAACAGCGGCAGCACCGTGTCCACTATGTCCGCAGGCGACGGCAGTGACGTGAACGCGCTCGCTGGGCTCAGGTGGCGTTGCAGCGCGCGCTGATGCGCCGCGCCCACCAGCAGCAGCGCTGCCGCGCGCAGATTTACGGCGCTCGAGGCGGAGAGCTGCGCGGCCGCGAGCCGCGCTTGCATCGCGTCCACCGCGCGGTGCGGACCGATGTCCGTCTCCTGGGCGCGGTCGAGGTACCGCGCGCGCAGTTCGGCGTCGGATTGGATCGCGGCGGCGACGGGGATCGTGGCGACGAAGAAATCTTCCAGCGCTTCCATCAAGGCGACGAGATCGGCGCGCAGGTCTCGGTGCGCGTCGATGTCGCCGAGGACGTCCTTGACCGGTCGCAGATGCCGTTGGACCACCGCCTGCAACAGCCCGGTCCGGTCGCGGAAGTGATAGAAGATGCTCGACTCGGCGACCCCGGCGCGGTCGGCGACCCCTTTCGTGGACAGCCGCGCCACACCCTCCTCGGCGAGGATTCGCTCCGCGGCGGCGATCACCGCGTCGCGGACGCCCGTCGAGGGACGCCCACGGCGGCGGCCTTCGACCCGGCCGGATGCCGTCACGAATCCTCCGATCTTTCGTTCGTCACCCCTTGCAGTATGCCCGACGCGGTCGTATTTTCTGAGTAGATACTCAGTAAATCTCTCGGAGGTGACCGATATGTCCACCCAGGCTTCGGCGCGACCGTCCCAATCGCGTATCCAGCGCACCGGGGACGCCGTCGTCAGGTCGTTGCTCCGGTCTCCGCTGCATCGGTTGCTCAGCGGCAGGTTGCTGCTGGTCACGGTGCTCGGGCGGAAATCGGGGTGCGAGTACACCAATCCGGTCGGATATGCCGACCATGACGGAGCGCTGCTCGTCGGCACGACGGCCGGATGGCGGCGCAATCTCCGCGACGGTGAAGCCGTGCGTGTTCGGCTGCGCGGCAGCGAGATCCAGGCCAGGGCCGAAGTGATCGCCGACGAGGCCCGGCTCGCCGCGCTCGCTCCGGTCGTGGTGTCGGCGAATCCGATCCACGGGCGCTACGCGGGTATCGAGCTGGAGCCGGACGGGACGGTCGATCGCGACGATCTGCGGCGAGCCATGGCGAACGGGTATGTGATCGTTCGTCTGAGCCCGGTCTGAGGCGGGCCGGGTCGTTGCCCGGGTCCGTTTAGCGCCGTGCGGATCGCTCTCCCGCCGCCGCGCGGTAAGGCATCCGTTGTAGCGACCGTCTGGTTACTCGCTCGTACGGCGGCTGGGGCCTAGGGTTCTTCCGGACAACGAGGTCGGAGAAATGTACACCCGGAGATTCCCTGTCCGAACGGATTCCGCACCGTGGCCCACTCGACAAAGCTCGACCGCACCGTGACCGTCCCGACCTCGGCCGGCCGCCGACCCGAGGCGATCCACCGATTTCTCGTGAAGCCCGACGACGCGGGCATCGTCGGATCGGTCGACGGCGGCAAACTCCTGGAATGGATCGACAAGGTCGCCTACGCGGCGGCGGCCCAGTGGAGCGGTCGCTACTGCGTCACCGCCTACGTCGGCAATATCCATCTCGACCGGCCGATCGCGATCGGTGAGCTGGTCGAATTGCATGCGAATCTGGTCCACACCGGGCGCACCAGCATGCACATCCTGGTCACCGTCTATTCGACCGATCCCACCAGGGTGCAGCCGGTGCAGTCGGCGCAATGCCTGACGATCTTCGTCGCCGTGGACGACGACCGGCGCACCGTGGAAGTGCCGCAATGGAATCCCGCCACGCTGCTGGAATTGCAGCGGCACCGCCAGGCGCGAGCCCGGGTCTCGGTGCGCAAGCTGATCGAGGAGGCGATGGCCGCGCAGCGCTACACGTCGGCGGGCACCGCGCCGAGCGCCACACTGCGGTTCCTGGCCGCGCCGTCGGACATCAACTGGGGCGGCAAGGTGCACGGCGGCCGCACGATGCGGTGGATCGATGAAGCGGCCTACGTCTGCGGTGCGGACTGGGCCGGGCAGCGGGTCATCACTTCGTACTTCGGCGGCATCCGTTTCTACCGGCCGATCGTCATCGGCCATGTCGTCGAGGTCACCGCGCGGCTGATCCACACCGGCCCGCGCAGCATGCACGTCAGCGTGCACGTGACCTCCACCGACGCCCACTCCGACGAGCCCGCGCTCGCCGCGCACGGTCTCGCCGTGGTCGTCGCGCTTGACGGCGAGGGCAAAGCACGGCCGGTGCCGCAGTGGGAGCCGGTCTCCGAGGAGGATCGCGCGCTGGACGCGCACGCCAGGCACCTCATCGAACTGCGCTCGCTGGTCGAGCCGTTCACTGTGGCGAGCGCCGTGCCGTCCGACGCCGAGCCGAGCCATTTCCGCATACCTGCGCCGAGCTGAGGCCCAAGCGCCCGGTCTAGACTAGTTACCGATGAGTAAGTTCTTCGCGTCGGTGGACGAGGTGACCGGGCGTCTCACCGAGGCCGGGTACCTCCCGTCCCTCGATATCGCCACCGCCGTGTTCCTCGCGGGCCACCTCGGCAAGCCCCTGCTGATCGAGGGCCCGGCGGGCGTCGGCAAGACCGAGCTGGCCAAGGCCGTCGCCGCGGCGACCACGTCCGACCTGGTGCGGCTGCAGTGTTACGAAGGTATCGACGAGGCCCGCGCCCTCTACGAGTGGAACCACGCCAAGCAGCTGCTGCGCATCACCGCCTCGGACGACGAAGGCTGGGACAGCACCCGCGACCATGTCTTCACCGAAGAGTTCCTCCTCGCGCGCCCGCTACTGGCCGCCATCCGTAACCAGCGCTCCACGGTGCTGCCCATCGATGAACTCGACAAAGCCGATGTGGAGTTGGAAGGCCTGCTGCTCGAGGTGCTCGGCGACTACCAGGTGAGCATCCCCGAACTCGGCACCGTCACCGCGGTGCGCAAGCCGTTCGTGTTCGTGACCTCCAATGCCAACCGCGAGCTGTCCGAAGCGCTCAAGCGGCGCTGCCTGTACCTGCACATCGATTACCCGACGGCGGAATTGGAGCGGGCGATCGTGCGGATGAAGGTTCCGGAGCTGGACGAGGCGCTGGGAGAGCCGGTGGTCCGCGTGGTCGGTGCGTTGCGCCAGCTCTCGTTGCGCAAAGCGCCGTCGATCGCCGAAACCGTCGATTGGGCGAAGACGCTGGTCGCTCTGGGTGCGCGCAATCTATCCGGTGGTGTCGTCCGCTCGACGCTCGGTGTGCTGTTGAAATATCAATCCGACCACCGCGTGGCGATCGAGCGGCTCGGACTCGATCTGGATGCCGAGCAAGGTGGGCGGTGAGGTGGGGTTCCATCCGACCGCTGACCGCCTATCGGCCAAGGCCGGTCATCGCGCCCAGTGCCGGGCTGGGGCGTTATGAGCATCGCTGAAAGCCGCGCCGGTGAGATGGGTACCGGATCGATGACCGATCGGCTCGTTGAATTCGTCGGGCTGCTGCGGGATCACGGCATCAACGCGGGGCCGAGTGAAACCATCGACGCGGCTGAGGCGATGATCGCCCTCGGAATCGATGATCGCAATCGCTTGCGCTCCGGCATGGCCGCCTGCCTGCTGCGCCGCAATGGTCAACGCGCCGTGTTCGATCAACTCTTCGACCTGTATTTCCTTACCGCCCAACAGCCACAGTCCGTCGATCCGTCGACGCCCGAATCCATCGAAGCGCTGCGAGATCGTCTCGTTGCCACACTGGCACAGGACGATTCGGAGTCGGTCGCCGAACTGGCCCGCCAGGCGCTGACCGAACTCGGCGGCTACGGCGGCGCGGGCGCCGGGCAGTCCACCGCGCCGATCACCACCGCATCCGGCGCGGGCTGGTCCTCTTACCTGACCATGAAAGCCCTACGCCCGGACGAACTCATCGATCGCGTCGTGGCGGGCATGAACGGCTCCTCCCAGCTCGACACCACCGTCCACACCATCGAGGCCAACCGCCGCCTCGCCGCTTTCCGCACCGCCGTCCAAACCGAGGCCCGCCTGCGCTCCGCACAGCTGCGCGGCACCGAATACATCGCCCGCCGCGGCGTCGAATCCAGCACCGACCAGATCGATTTCCTCGGCGCCCGCGAACAGGACCTCGCCGAAATGCGTCGCCTGGTCCACCCTTTGGCCCGCAAACTCGCCACCCGCCTCGCCGTCCGCCGCCGCAAAGCCGTCCGCGGCCAGATCGACCTACGCCGCACCCTGCGCCGCTCCATGGCCACCGGAGGCGTCCCCATCGACCCGGTCCTGCGCGCCCGCAAACACGGCCGCCCCGACCTGGTCGTCCTCGCCGACATCTCCGGCTCGGTCACCGGTTTCGCCGAATTCACCCTTCAGCTGATCCAGGCCCTGCAAGACCAGTTCAGCAAGGTCCGCAGCTTCGGCTTCGTCGACACCTGCGACGAGATCACCCACTTCTTCACCCCCGGCGAACCGCCGACCCCCGGCACCGCCGCCCGAATCATCCGCTCCACGAAAGTCGCTCGCTTCGGTAGTTCGAACTACGGCGAGGCCTTTCAAGGATTCCTCGACAACTACGCCGACGCCCTCGGTCCGCGTACGTCCGTCCTCATCCTCGGTGACGGCCGCACGAACCGCACGGACCCGAATCTCGCTGCGGTGCAGACCATTGCCGACCGGGCGAAGCACACCTACTGGCTGAATCCCGAGCCGTCTCGGTCATGGTCGACGGGGGATTCCGCCGCCCACGTGTACGCGGCGAACGTCACGATGCACGAGTGCCGAAACGTCAAGCAGTTGACCGAGGTCATCGCGCGTTTGTTACCAGCGTGAGTCGGCCGCTGCGACGGTGTCTTATCTGGCCTGCTCAGCTGGCTGGTACTGCCACCGCTCCGTCCCGCTGACCACATCTGGGCTCGGTCGGCTGGCGCGTCGCCGACAACACCAAGCCCTGCTCAACTACCACCAGCGCTGCGGCCGCCTACTTGAACACCAGTCCGGCGCAGCTTGTGGATAACGGCGGCTGTCGCGGTAGCGGTGACGTCGTCGACCCAGTCCGGAATGGCCACCGCGTTCGCGATGTATTCGCGGACGAGCCCGTAGGGAATCGCCTTGACGGCAGCCACCGCGATCGCCATGTGATGCTCGTCGGCCTCGCCGCATTCCGCCGCGACGGCGGCACGCAGTGCGTCGTTCATCCGGTCGTTGACTCCTGCGATATCCGCACGCAACTCGGCAGAGCCCACTTCGAGCAGTTCCTCGCGCCGGAACATCTTCATCGCACGAGCTTCGGTGGGATGCTCGCGGCAATATCGCGGCAGGTGCATCGCGGCGGCGAGCAGTGGGTCGGCTCCCGACAGCGCGGCGACGAATCCGATATGGAAGCGCTGGATCGAGCGCAGCCACAGTCGTGCGAGCAACTCTTCGCGGGAAGCGAAGCGCACGTAGATCGATCCGGTGTGGACGCCGGAAGCGGCACTGATCGCGGCGATGGTCGGCCTGGTCGTCGCCGGATCGGCCAGCAAGTCGCGTGCGGCGTCGAGGATCTGCTCATCGGTGAAGCGCCGGGGTCTTGCCATGGTGGACAGCCTAAGGCAATGTTTCGGAATATGGATTCAAAAACTCCGTTTCCGATCACGGGCAGTCTTCTCACATTCATCGGATCGGCACATACCGCGCTCGGCGGCGTCATCTGGGCGACCGGTCGCGAGGAGACCGAACTCGCCTTCTGGTTCACCGCGTTCGGAGTCGCCGCCGTCGGCTTCGGCATCGCCGTGATCGAGACGGAACGAACCCGCGGCTACGTACCAGCGCCGATCCTCACCGCGATCGCCGTGCTCACCGCGTTCGGCCTCGTATTCGAGCCGGTGTCAGGGTTTCTCACCGTCCTGGTACCGCTGGCCATCGGCGTCCGTGGGTGGGTGCGCCGTCGCCGCATCGCCGCGATCCCGGCAGGGTGAGTCGGACCCCGCTCGGCCACGGCGGACAGGAATCGCTGCATGGAAGCGCTGAGCCGCAGCTCTTCCTCAACGTGCAGCAGCACCCTTCTGGTCCACGTGAGCCTGTTGAAGATCGCGCATCAGAACATCGAATCGCGGCGCGTCGGGCCAATCCGGGCGCAGTGTGCCGACGCGATACCACCCACCGCCGATAGTTGTCATACGCCCGGTTGTTGTCCGGCCGTACCAGCAGAGTTGCGCGCCGTTGCGACCGACCCTCGAGCAGTTCGTCGTGCAGGGCACGGGCAATACCTCGGCCGGTGAAAGACCTAGCCTCGGCGAAAGTGTCGGTGTACGGCGCTATTCTGGTCGCCATGGCTAGGTCGGGGAGGGCAGCGCAGGGACAGTCTCGCGTCGTCAGCTCGGTTGAGAACTGCCTACCGACTCGAGCGGCGCGCCGGGACAGACCCGAATCGAGCCTGGCAGGACGCCTGGGCCACATAACATCGATAATTCCGTATCGCCGCTCGGACAGGAGTTCTGACTGATGGCGCGTATCCGCGAGATCGTACCGAGCCAACAGGAGATCCGACCTCACAAGCTCGAGAACTCTGTCTCGTGCCAATACAAGGTGATCAAGGACTTCGACGACACGCCTCTGGTTCACCTGTCCACGTTCGGTTCCGACCAGCGCGAGTCTCACCCTAAGAGCAGCCAGTCGCTGCAACTCACTCTCGAGAACGCCGCTGAGTTGATGAACATTTTTTCTGACGCTTTCGGCCTTACGTGGCGGCCGAAGCGCAACCAGGTCGGACAGTCGAATGTCAAACCAGCTTTCGCGGACGCGACCGACGAGTTGGCCGAACAACTGTTCGTGCCGAAGGCTTGGCTACAGGAGTGCATCGATCTTCTCCGCGATAGGCCGCAGCTGATCTTCTACGGGCCACCCGGAACTGGTAAGACTTACCTCGCCAAAGCACTGGCGGAGCATCTATCCGGCAAGGATAACGTCAAGATTGTTCAGTTCCATCCAGCGTACTCGTATGAGGACTTCTTCGAGGGGTTCCGGCCAGTCCAGTCGAAAGACGGTCAACTGGCGTATCACCTCCATAAGGGCCCTTTACGTCAGTTGGCGAAAGAAGCACGAGATAATCCCGAAGAGGTGTACACGTTGATCATCGATGAGATCAATCGCGGAAACCTAGCTAAAATATTCGGTGAGCTGTACTACCTCCTCGAATACCGAAACGAGTGCATCGACCTGTTGTACTCTGATGGTAAAGAATCCTTTTCGTTGCCGCGGAACATAGTCATCATCGGCACAATGAATACGGCGGACAGGTCCATTGCGTTGGTGGACTCGGCCATGCGGCGACGGTTCGCATTCACGTCGCTCCATCCCTCCGACGAGCCAACTCGCAGCATCCTGCGGAACTGGCTCAAGGCGAAAGGGCACAGTACGATGGTCGCCGATCTTGTCGATATGCTGAACGACACCATTGAAGACGAAGACTTCAAGATCGGGCCCTCATATTTCATGCGTCCTGAGGCGATCACCAAGAGAGGTATGGATCTGACGTGGCGGACTTCGATAATCCCTCTACTTCAGGAGTATCACTTCGGCGATTCGAACCTCGACGTCCAGGAGGTTTATTCGTTGGCATCCATCGCTGAGCGCGCGATGGTAGACCTCAACGGTGTCGCGTAGGTGGACCGTATTGAATCATTGATCGAGCTGATCGAGTTCGGGGCGTCAAAGACTGTCGACCTCGCGCCGGGAGAATTCGATGCCCTGAAACAGGCAAAATTCCTCAACGTCTTCAGCGCTCGAGGGCGATACACGCTCAAGCCCGGTAGGAATGTGGGTTCTATACGGGTTGGTTCGGTTCAAATCGACGTACGGCCGAAGGTGGCCGAGCTGAGGCGACTGCTCTTTTTCATAGGGTACTGCTCTAACCCGAAAATATGGCGTGAGGAAGTGATACATCTGGACAAGGTGGATGGCCTTTTTCCGGCGGTCTCCGAGTCCTTTGTGCGTTTGGCGTCTCGCGCCTTGGAGGGTGGCCTGCTGCAGGGCTACCAGAAGAAAGGTGAGTCGCTGCAACTGGTTCGGGGCCGCATAGATTTCAACGAGCAGATTACCCGACGGCACGGCTTGCCTTTGCCGGTCGCGATCGAGTACGACGACTTTACTACGGATATTGCCGAGAACAGAATCGTTCTGGCGGCTGCGTCGACTTTGAGTGTTCTGCCGCAGATCAGCGCAGAGGCTCGGTACAAACTCAGCCGTATCCGGTACCAGATGAATGATGTGCTCCTTCCTCGGAGAAACGCTCCCCGTCCAGTCTGGCGTCCGACAAGGCTGAACGCCAGGTACCACGATGTGCTCCGGTTGTCTGAAGTCATCCTCGACAACAGCTCCTTCGACCAGTGTCGCGGAAGCTTGGCTGTCACGGGGTTCATGTTCGATATGGGTATTATCTATGAAAATTTCGTGACAAATGCGTTGAGTACGGCTATGCGCCGATATGGCGGGCGCGCGGTTACCCAGGCCCGGATCTGGATGGATCTGGCGGAAACAATTCATATAAGGCCGGACTTGGTCTGGTACGACGCGAGTAATCGGCCGGTCGCAGTGATCGATGCGAAGTATAAGGTTGAGAAGGCCAAACGATTTCCTGAAGAGGACATCTATCAGATGCTCGCATACTGTGCGACGCTCGGACTCAATGAAGGCCATTTAATCTATGCGAAGGGCAATGGACCGGTCAAGACTCACGAATTAGTGCGCTCCGGCATCACTATCCACTGCCGCGCTCTCGATCTCGGCGCCGATCCAGCAAAGCTACTGCAAGAGATCGACAGCATTGCACGCACGATTCTGCACCGATAGTCGACTTTCGCCACTAACGGCTGGCTGGCACCAACGCGATCAACGCCGCTGAGCCGAGGTGAAGCACCTCCGCAAGGGTTGAGCGGTCCATCGTAAGTTCGAATTCGTTGCCTGACGTCCCGAGCACGAATGTCACACAGTCGCTGCCTTCACTTATGACGGTTCTGACAGGGCATCCTTCACTCGTGCTGACCCAACTGCCGATCGTCAGTCGATCCCAAGTCATCGTTGGTCCTCATCGGTTGTCGCTATTGTTGATGCCATCGAGCCACTGCGCATCGCCGCGATCGGCGATATAGCTGCCTCCTGGCGGGTCGGCATACACGGCTAGCAAGGCTTGTCTTGCCGATGCGAACGCGGCCGCAAGGTTTTGGTTTCGGCAGCGCGTCCAGTCTGCCCAGCACCACCCTGCGCCTGCATCGATCGTGAATTCGGTGATAGAGGCCTCCACGCCGTCGATGAATACACGTACATCGACGGGGCCGTCTGGATCTCGGACCACGACCGCTCCTACGTGTCGATAAGCGTTCAAGCGCCCGCGCATTCTCTCTTCCTCAGTTGCGGCCGAGGGACAAGTGGTGGTCGCGCAGTCGCGCTCGGCGGTGTCCATGCTGTGGCTACCCCTATCGTCCTCGACGCGGACCGGGCCGGGCACATGCGCGGATGGCTTCGACGATGTCTAGCCCTGACGGGCGGTAGTGGTCGCGGGGTGGTTGTACCCACACCCGGAACCCAGGTCGGTCGGTGGGTGATGGGAGTGCGATCTGTGCGCCGAGACGGGCGACGGAGGCGTTCAGACGGAACAATTCTCCGAATAGAGCCACGTCGTCGGGCACGTCCGGCAGGACGAGGAACGTCCATCGCTTCGATCGGGGGTGCGAGACGATCGGGCCGAGGCGAACGCCCTGCCTATGCATGTGGACCTTGATGGCTGCGCCGAGTTCGGCGGGGACGGTGATTCCCCCGACGCTGCCAGAGGGGATGAAGAGCTGGCGGAGTTGCGGCTGCACGCGTGCGGGCAGGCCGCAGACCTCCCGATAAAACCGGCACCTGGACATCAATGTGTCTGCGGGTATATCGCGCACGGATGGTGCTTGGCGCGTCGCACTACCTGCCGCATGTCTGTAGACGAATTGCATTGTTGGGCCTCTCACTTCAGTCGATCGAAGACGGGCACCCGGTGCGGAAGAGTCCGCGTCGAGTGCTGTGGCCAGATTCCGCCTCGGCGGTGTATTGCGGGAACGCCTGTTTGAGGGAGGGACAAGGGAGAATCGGGGGAGGTCGGGCTGGTTCGGGGCTGGATGCTCGGGGCGGATGCAATGATTTGGCTGCGGGTTACCGAACGAGGGGGACGGGGCTTGTCTGAACCGAATCACCAGCTCAGAGCGGCACGAGCACGAACGAAGTCCGAAGTCACGGGGCATCCGTTGTCTCGCGCAGAGCTCGCCGACGCGGTGAACGCCTGGGTCTATCGACGAACAGATCGGGCTGTTCAACTGTCGGGCAACTACATCGGGAAGTTGGAGCGCGGCGTCTTCCACTGGCCGAACGCGGACTACCGCGCCGGGCTGAGGGCCGTACTCGGCGTCGCGACCGACGCCGAACTCGGTTTTCGCCCGGTCGAGGGCGGAATCGGCGGCGATACCATGGAGTCGGACGATCCACCGATATTCCTGCCGAGCGCGGGGAAAGAGGTTGACGACGTGCAACGCCGAACCTTTCTGCTCAGCACGTCAGCCGCCGGTGTCGGTATGGCCTTCGGATTGGAGTCGGCTCGGCACGGGCTGAATCGCGCCATGTCAGAGGGTGTTCCGATCGATCTGGAGGACTGGAACGAGACAGTCCGCGAATACGGAGCCGCATACGTCACCCATACGTCCACCGAGTTGCAAGAGATGCTGTTGGTGGATGTCCTGGGCCTCGAGGTGGCGCTCGGTCTATCGCGGAGCGCTAGCCAGCGCCGCGAGCTGTACAAGATAGGCGCTCTTTTGAGCCAGTACATGGCCCAATCCATCGGAGACCTCGGCCGCCGACGCGAAGGGGCACGGTGGTGGCGCACGGCTCGCTACGCCGCAGACTGCTCAGGCGATCCCCACACCATCATGTTCGTGCGGGGACGCAAAGCCATCCGGGGGATCTATGACGGACTGGATCCTGAAGCCATCATCGAGGAGATCGGCAAATGCGATCCCCTGATCGCGGACGGTCCGGCAGTCGGGAGACCCAGCCTGCTTGCTGCGCGGGCCCAGTCCTTCGCTTTGTTGGGTCGCGCGGACGAGGCGGAGTCGGCATTGAACGATCTACGGGAGACATTCGCCGATCTGCCGTCTTCCATGACCAAGGATCACGGCTGGCACTGCTGGGCATATCCGGAAGAACGAGTCAAATTCACCGAAAGCTTCGTGTACTCCCATCTCGGCGATAGCCGCCGGGCAGAAGAGGCGCAGGCGGCGGCGCTCAACCTGTATCCGCCGAATAGTCGGCGCGGGCCGGTCCAGATCGAGTTGCAGCGTGCCATCTGCTTGGTCTCGGCAGGAGACCCAACTGAGGGTGCTGGTCATGCAACTACCACCTTGGCGGGTTTGCCGATCGAGCACCGGACGCGGTTTGTCATGGGTTTGGGGGAACAAGTCCTCGCGGCCGTACCGAAGGGTCAGCGGCGCATGCGCAGCGCTCTGGAACTCCACGAACTACTGCGGGACGACGCCTTTTGTCGTGAGAAGGCCATCGGGTCATGACCTCGCGCCTGCTCGATCTCGCCCACTACGACGCCGCTGAGGCACTCGAACTCGAAGACGAACTCAAGGCCCTGTACTTCGACTCCCATCGGGAGCAGCAAGACAACCCGTGGTACAGCCCAGTGCGATTCTGGAAACGTCTCGAAGAGATGTACGCACCGATAGCAGGCTTCGAGCTGGTCGCAGGACGGACAGACGGTCGGATGATCGGCTATGCCTTCGGCACTCCCTACAGCCGACCACAAGCAGTGTGGAAGAAAGCAGTTCGGGTCTACCCGGAATTGCTCGCTGAGACGGAGGGCGCGCCGGTCTACATCTTTCGCGAGTTCGCCGTACATCCCGACTACCAAGGTCGAGGTTTCGCGAGGACCATCCACGACGCCTTGCTGACGCGGCGGCCGGAACCACTGGCCTACCTGCTGGTGCGAGTCGGCAACCCGGCCCGCGCCGCATACGAGGCATGGGGTTGGCGTTTGATCGGAGAAGACCGGCCGTTCGCCGACTCCCCGGTTATGGATGAAATGGCCCGGCTGTTGAGCTGACTCACCCAGTGCCGCTCAGGTGTGCCCGCGGGACGAGCGCGAGCCCATCGTGTAACTCCACGATGCCCATACGAGTTTCCGCCGACAACATGATCACTGAATCGGAATCTCGATTCCAGCAACCTCGGTTTTCTCTCAGCGCCCTACTTCTGCTGTTTCGACAGCCCGACCCTGTCGCCGCGACAGCTCGCACGCCTCGGCAACATAGAACGCCTCCAGGGCATCCGCCGAAGTGCAGGGATTGTCGAGCCGCCCGGTCGCAACCTCGACGAACGTTGCCAGTTCCTCCGCATACGCCGGACGGAACCGTTCCATGAACCCGGCATAGGGAGGATAGGGGGAGGGGCTGTGGTCGAGTTCGACGGAAGTCAGCGGCGCGCGGTCGTCCAAGCCGACAATCGCGTTCCCTTTGGACCCCAACGCCTCCAGCCGAACGTCGTACCCGGCCCCGTTGTACCGGGTCAGCGATACGGTGGCCAGCGTCCCATCATCCAGACGCAGCACCACCGCCGCCGTGTCGACGTCATCCGCTTCGGCGAAGAACGCCGCGCCCCGGTTCGCCCCGAGCGCATACACCTCGACGATCTCCCGCCCCGTCACCCACCGAATGATGTCGAAATCATGCACCCCGCAGTCGCGGAAGATCCCACCCGACCGCGGAATGTACTCGGCGGGCGGCGGGGCCGGATCGAGTGTGGTCGCCCGCAAGGTATGCAGCCACCCCAGCTTGCCGGAGCGGATCGCTTCGCGCGCCGCCCGATAACCGGCGTCGAACCGCCGTTGGAAGCCGATCTGGACGGGAACCGAGGAGTTGCGGGTGTGGTCGATGACGGCGAGCGTGCCGGTGATGTCGGCCGCCACGGGCTTCTCGCAGAAGACGGGGATCCCCGCGTCGACGGCGCGGATGATGAGTTCCGGGTGGGAGTCGGTGGCGGTGGCGATGATCAGGCCGTCGAGGTCGGCGGCGAAGAGGGTGTCGAGGTCGGGGGCGAATTCGACGCCGAGGACGGCGGCGGTGGTGCGGGCGCGGTCGGCGTCGGCGTCGGCGACCACGACGGTGGCGACTTTCGGGAGTTTCTTCAGGGTCTCGGCGTGTGAGGTCCCGATGCGGCCGGTTCCGGCGAGGCCCAGCGTGACGGGTCGGTGGGGTGACATCGGCTCTCCTTATATATGGACGCGACGTGTGTTGGCGGGCGCCGGTGGTTCAGCGTGGGGCGGCTGTGGTGGAGCGGACGACGAGTGACGGTTCCACCCGGCGGCGCGCTGGGGTGGTGCGGCCGTCGCGGAGTCGTTCGGTGAGCGCGTCGATCGCTAGGCGGCCCATCTGGATGCGGGGCTGGTCGATGGTGGTCAGCGCGACGTGACGCAGCGCGGCAAGCGAGGTGTTGTCGTAGCCGACCACCGAGACGTCCTCTGGCACCCGCAGGCCCGCTTCCTCCAGCGCGGACATCGCCCCCACGGCGTTGAAGTCGTTGCCGCAGACCAGGGCGGTGGGGAAGTTGTCGTGGGAGAACAGGTTCAGCAGTTTGCGCACCGCGGCCATGCCCGCGGAGTCGGTGTGCTCGCTCGGCACGACCATCGGCTCCAGGCCGTGGCGCTGCATGGCGGCGCGGTAGCCCTTGCGGCGTGGGGCCGAGGTGAAAGCGCCGCCGCCGTCGAGGTGCACGATGCGCCGATGTCCGAGCATGACCAGGTGGTCGACGGCCAATCCGGTGCCGACCTCGCCGTTGTCGTTGACCGTGTCGATCTCGGTGACGGTGGACGTGCGGGATACCAGCACCAGCGGAGCCTGCTGCGCCGCTGCGCGAATAGCGGCGGCGGGCAGGATCGGCGACAGCAGGATGATCCCTCCGGGACGGAAGGAGAGCAGGCTCTCCAGCGCGGTGCGCTCGCGGGCGGCGGTGCGTCGGCCGGTGTTGAGGATCAGTTCGAGGCCGGCGGCCTGGGCGGCGGCGTCCATCCCTTCGACGACGTCGGCGAAGAAGGCGTTGCGCAGGTCGGAGACCATGACGCCGACGATGTTGGAGGTCCGGCTGGCCAGCGAGCGCGCCATGATGTGCGGTTGGTAGCCGAGGTCTTTCGCCGCGTCGAGCACGGCGCGGCGACGGTGCTCGCTGACCTTCGGGGAGTTGCGCATGACCAGCGAGACGAGGGCGCGGGAGACGCCGGCGCGGGCGGCGACGTCTTCCATGGTCGGTCGTGCCATGTCGCCTCCGTTCCGCGTTCGCAGGCCTTTTCGGCTCGGACGATACAAGCTGCGCGCGGGCTGATCAATAGAGCGCTCTAATGGGACGTCACGAGTAGCGTATCGGTTCGGGCGAGGCGCTCACAGCCGAATATCGCCTGGTAACTGCGTTTTGGCGACGCGCTGACGACTCTTGACACCCTATGACCTGCGTTACATAGTTGGAGCGCTCCAATAGAGCGGTTCACCTCGACGTCGAAGGTCGGAGAGCACCGATGACCGAATCCCTCTACCCGCTGCGCATCGCGGCCGCGCCGATCTCCTGGGGAGTATGCGAGGTCCCCGGTTGGGGCCACATGCTCGACGCGCACACCGTCTTGGCGGAGATGGCCGCACTCGGCCTGACCGCGACGGAACTCGGTCCTCCCGGCTATCTGCCACGCGACCCAGGTGAGCTGCGCCGGTTACTGGAGACCTTCGGACTCACCGCCGTCGGCGGATTCCTCGCCGCCGTGCTGCACCGCGACCGGCAGGACGCCATCGCCCGCGCCGAGGACACCGCCGCCCAGCTGGCCGCCGCGGGCGCTGAAGTCCTCGTCCTCGCCGCCGCGACCGGTTTCGACGGGTACGACGCGCGCCCGCAACTGGACGGCTCCGAGTGGAGCGCCTTGGTCGACACGGCCACCGCGATCCGGGACGTCGCCGCCGCGCACGGCCTGCGCACGGTGCTGCACCCGCATGTCGGCACCCATGTGGAGAGCGAGGCCGAGGTCGAGCGGTTCCTCGCCGATTCCGATCTCGACATCTGCCTGGACACCGGGCATCTGCTCATCGGCGGCACCGACCCGGTCCGGCTCGCGCGACGGCACGCGGAGCGGATCGGGCACATCCATCTCAAAGACGTGCGCGGCGCGCTGGCCGATCAGGTCCGTGCCGGAAAGCTGGACTACAGCTCGGCCGTGTGCCGTGGGCTGTATGTGCCGCTGGGCGAGGGCGAGGTCGACATCGCGGCACTCGTGCACACCGCGCGGGCCGCGGGCTACCGGGGCTGGTACGTGCTGGAGCAGGACACCGCGCTGCGGCCGGGCGAGTCGGCGCGGCAGGCGAGCGACGACACCGGGCGCAGCCTGCGCCACCTCGCGGACATCGCGCTCGCCGCCGCGGGAATCTGAAGGAAGCGACGATGTCTCCGACACCACAGCGCGGCCTCACCGCGAGGGGGCGGCGTTCGAGCCGCCTGCTGCCGTGGATCGCCACGGCCGCGCTCCTGGCCGCGTGCACCGGCCCCGGCGCCGACGCGCCCGCGCCCTCGCAAACACCGATGGCCGCTGGGACGGTGGAATCCGTCGCGGTGGTGACCCACGGCAGCCCTGGCGACGCGTTCTGGAATGTGGTCAAGAACGGTGCGGAAGCGGCGGGCAAGGACCTCGGAATCCGGGTGGAGTACAACGCTTCCGGTGATCCGGGCCAGCAGGCGAAGCTGATCGACAACGCGGTGGCGCAGGGCGTCGACGGGCTCGTCGTCTCGATGGCCAATCCCGAGGCGCTGCGGCCGTCGGTGGAAAAGGCTGTCGCCGCTGGCATTCCGGTGGTGACCATCAATTCGGGCGAGTCCGAGAGCGCGAAGTTCGGCGCGTTCGTCCATGTGGGCCAAAGCGAGTCGCTGGCCGGGCAGGCCGCGGGCAGACGGCTCGCCGAGGCGCGGCGCACGAAGATGCTGTGCGTCATCCACGAAGCGGGCAATATCGGCGCGAACGAGCGCTGCGCGGGCGCGACCAAGGCCTTCGGCAATGCCACCACGCTCCAGGTGGACATCAACAATCCGACCGACGCGCAATCACGGATCAAAGGAGCGCTGGAGGCCGACCGCTCCATCGACGCGGTTCTGACGTTGAACTCGCAAGTCGCCGCGCGAGCCGTGGACGCGGTGCGGGAAGCCGGTTCGGCCGCGACCGTCGCCACCTTCGACCTGAATTCCGATGTGGTGGAAGCGATCCGGGCCGGGAAGCTGCTGTTCGCGGTGGATCAGCAACAGTACGAGCAAGGCTATCTGCCGATCGTGCTGCTGAAGCTGTACCGGACGAATCTGAACACCGCCGGAGGCGGCGCTCCGGTGCAGACCGGACCCGGTTTCGTCGACAAGAGCAATGTGGACGCCGTCGCCGCGCTCGTCGCGCAGGGCACGCGATGAGGTGGATGAAATGACCGTTGCCACAAAGACACCCGACCGGACCCAAGACGCGGGCCGCTCACCGCTGCAACGCCTGGCCGTGCGGCCGGAGATCGGCGCGGCGCTGGGCGCGCTGCTGGTGTTCGTCTTCTTCTCCGTCGTCACCGACCGGTTCCTGAGTCCGCTCGGCGTCGCGACCTGGCTGGACGACGCCTCCACGCTGGGCATCATGGCGGTGGCCGTGGCCCTGCTGATGATCGGCGGCGAGTTCGACTTGTCGGCGGGCGTGATGACCGCCTCCACGGCGTTGGTCACCGCCCTGCTCGCGGTGCACGCCGGCTGGAACGTGTGGTTCGCGCTGCTCGCTTCGCTGGTGTTCGCGCTGGTCGTCGGCGCGTTCAACGGCTGGGTGGTGATGCGGACCGGCCTGCCCAGCTTCATCGTCACCCTGGGTACGTTCCTCGCCCTTCAGGGCCTGAATCTCGGCGTGACACGGCTGGTCACCGACACGGTGCAAGTATCGGGGGTGCGCGGCGCGGACGGCTACCAGTCGGCGGGCTGGGTGTTCGCCTCGACACTCGATATCGGGGAAGCGCACCTCCAGGCGTCGGTGGTCTGGTGGGTCGTGCTCACCGCGATCGCCGCGATAGTTCTGGTCCGCACGAGGTTCGGCAACTGGATCTTCGCCGTCGGCGGCGCGCTGCCCAGCGCCCGCGCGGTGGGCGTGCCCGCGGATCGCACCAAGATCCTGCTGTTCATGGGCACGGCGTTCGCCGGCTGGGTGGTCGGCTCCTGCAACATCCTGCGGTTCGCGAGCGTGCAGGCCAACCAGGGCGTCGGGCTGGAGCTGCACTACATCATCGCCGCCGTCGTCGGCGGGTGCCTGCTCACCGGTGGCTTCGGTTCGGCGGTGGGGGCCGCGATCGGCGCGCTGATCTTCGGCATGGCGCGCCAAGGCATCGTGTTCGCCCGCTGGGACAGCGACTGGTTCATGCTGTTCCTCGGTGTGCTGCTGCTGGCTGCGGTGCTGGTCAACAACCGATTCCAGAAACGAGCCGAAAGGGTGCGCCGATGACTTCCCTCATCGAGGCCGTGGACCTCGGCAAGAGCTACGGCGGCGTCGTCGCCCTGCGCGAGGTGTCGACGGTGGTGAACGCGGGCGAGGTGACCTGCGTGCTCGGCGACAACGGCGCGGGCAAATCCACGCTGATCAAGATCCTCGCCGGAGTGCACCGGCACGACCGAGGCGAACTGCGCGTCGAGGGCGAATCGGTGCGGTTCGCCTCACCGCGCGAGGCGTTGGATCGCGGCATCGCCACGGTGTACCAGGATCTCGCGGTGGTGCCGTTGATGAGCGTGTGGCGCAACTTCGTGCTGGGCTCGGAGCCGACATTCGGATTCGGCCCGTTCCGGCTGCTGGACCGCAAGAAAGGTTGCGCGATCGCGCGAACGGCGTTGGCGGATATGGGTATCGAGATCCGCGACATGGAACAGCCGGTCGGCACGCTGTCGGGTGGGCAGCGGCAGTGCGTCGCCATCGCGCGGGCCGTGCACTACGGCGCGAAGGTGCTGATTCTCGACGAGCCGACCGCCGCGTTGGGCGTGAAGCAGGCGGGGGTGGTGTTGCAGTACGTCGTGCGGGCGCGCGAACGCGGGCTCGGCGTCGTGCTCATCACGCACAACCCGCACCACGCCTATCCGGTCGGCGACCGATTCCTGCTGCTGAAGCGGGGCGCGATGCTCGGCTCGTACGAGAAATCGGAGATCGACCTGCCGGAACTGACCCGCCAGATGGCGGGCGGGGCGGAACTGGAGGCGTTGCAGCACGAACTGCGACGCGTGGTGACACCGTGAACGAGGAGGCGAATTCGTGACCGAGCTGGAGGCGTTGACCATCGGCCGGGTCGGGGTGGACCTGTATCCCGAACAAAGCGGCGTCGCCTTGGCACAGGTGCGCAGCTTCTCGAAATTCTTGGGCGGCACCGCGACCAACGTCGCCGTGGCCGCCGCCCGGCTCGGTCGCCGTACGGCGGTGCTGACCAAGGTGGGCCCCGATGGCTTCGGCGACTTCGTGCGCACGGCGCTGGAGGACTTCGGCGTCTCGTCCCGTTATGTGACGACCGCGCCGGGCCTCCAGACGCCCGTGGTCTTCTGCGAGCTCACGCCGCCGTCCGATCCGCCACTGCTGTTCTACCGCGCGCCGATCGCGCCGGACCTGACCATCACTCCGGACGAAGTGCCCTGGGAAGCCGTGGATGCCGTGCCCCTGCTGTGGGTCACCGGCACCGGAGTGAGCGCGGAGCCGGGGCGCGGCACGCAGCGGGACATATTGCTGCGGCGTGCACGACGCGGGCATACGGTGCTCGACCTGGACTACCGGCCGATGTTCTGGCCGGATGTCCAGACCGCGCGGACCGAGATCGGGTGGATGGTCGACCACGTGAACGTAGTGGTCGGAAACCGCGCCGAGGTAGAGATGGCGGTAGGCACCGCTGACCCGCACGCGGCGGCCGATCGGTTGCTCGCCCGCGGAGTGCGCCTCGCGGTGATCAAGCAAGGCGGCGACGGCGTGCTGGTGGCCACCGGCGAGGAACGTTGGACGGTGCCGCCGTGCCGCGTGGACGTGGTGTGCGGGCTCGGCGCGGGTGACGGATTCGGCGGGGCGCTGATCCACGGACTGCTCTCGGACTGGGACCCGCGCCGCATCGCCACCTACGCCAACGCGGCGGGCGCTCTGGTCGCCGCGCGCCTGGCCTGCGCCGACGCGATGCCCACGGGCGCGGAGATCGAGGAACTGCTGTGCGGCTGAAGTCGCGAGGGCGGGGCGAAGCGGCTGTCGTGCCGGTGGCCGACGGCTCTCGGGCGAGTCACTGCGCGTGTGTGCGACGGATGCCCGTCGGGACGGAGCGCAGCTACGGGCTCCGGCAGCTCGGTGGCCCGCGAAGCGCAAGTGCCGCTATCCGATCCATGGTCTGCTTTCGGATCGGCCTCGCGTGCACCGACACCAACGCCGACACGATGGGCGCATCGGCCGCTTCTTGCCCGGCGTGCGGCGGATGCGATGGCACACGGACCCGGAGATCGAGCATCTGCCAGGCAGCCGCACCGAATGGGGAGCGGCCGTGTTGTGGAGCCGGGCTGGAATTCCGGGGCAGCCGCACCGTATGGGGAGCGGCCGTGTTGTGGAGCCGGGCTGGAATTCCGGGCCAGCCGCACCGTATGGGGAGCAGCTGTGTGGTCGAGCCGGGCCGGAAATCAGGGGCATCCGGACCGATGGAGACTCAGCTGTGCGGTTGAGCTGGGCCGGCAATCGAGAAGCGGCGCGCGGACCGATCTGTGATCGAGCCGCGGACCGCGGCTGAGCACTGAGTGCGGGAAGGAGTAACCGTCATGCATGTGACCGACGAACGCTGGCGTGAGTTACTGCACGTGCGCGCGACGGACCCCGCCGCGGTCGAACGGGCCTACGCCAAACGAGTACGCCGCGCCGACTTGTTGGCGGGCAAGCAGACCTTGTTCCTCGTCGCCGCCGACCACCCGGCCCGCGGGGCGCTGGGCGTCGGCGCGGATCGCACGGCCATGGCGGATCGGCGCGCGTTGCTGGAACGGCTGCTGATCGCCCTGGCCGACCCGGATGTCGACGGCGTGCTCGGCTCGCCGGACGTGGTCGAGGAACTGTTGCTGCTGGACGCGCTGGACGACAAGGTCGTGATCGGTTCGATGAACCGCGGTGGGCTGGCGGGCGCGGAGTGGGAGATCGACGACCGCTTCACCGGATACGACGCGGACTCCATCGCGCGGTTCCGGCTCGACGGCGGCAAAATGCTGCTGCGCCTGGTCGACTCCGACGCGGGCACCGTGCCGACGCTGCAAGCTTGCGCGGAGGCGGTCTCGGAGCTAGCGGCGCACGAGCTGATGGCGATGGTCGAGCCGCTTCCGTATCACCGGGACGGCTCCGATGCGCTGGTGATGAGCAAGGACGCGGTCTCGCTGTCGCGGGCGATCACGGTGGCCTCCGGACTCGGTGTCACCTCGGCCTACACCTGGCTGAAGATCCCCGCACCGCAGGATATTTCGGTACTGGACGCCACCACACTGCCGGTTCTCGTGCTGGGCGGTGCACCGTCCGGAGATCCGGCGGTGGATCGAGCGCTGTGGGGCGGGGCGCTCGGCCACGACGTTGTTCGCGGTCTCGTCGTCGGCCGCACCCTGCTGTACCCACCGGACGGCGACGTCGCCAGGGCGGTCGAAACCGCCGCCCGCTTGCTGAAAGAAGCCCGATGAGGCGGGACAGCATCTGGGTACCGGCCTCGCGATGTGCCACAGACGGCGGCGATCGCTCACCGACAGAGCCGATCCGAGCGGTTCCCGTCGTTCCTGCCGTGTACAGCACGGGCACAGTCTCCGACCACTGGCACGGTCGTCGGCGAAGGGGTCGGCCGAATGTGTTCGCCCGGCGAGGCGACCGAGTTGCCGGTTCTGGATCGAGCATGGAGGAGGTGCGATGACACTGCATCGTCCGGAAGGAACGCTGCGTCATGACGGTGACCCGATCCTGCTGACTCCCGACGACGCCGGATGGACCTATGCCGGGCTGCGGGTGCTGCGGATCGACGCGGGCGAGTCGCGGACAGTTCGGACGGGGGAGTTCGAGGCGTTCGTCCTGCCGCTGTCAGGGGCGTGCACGGTACGCGTCGACGGCGAGACCTACGCGCTGACCGGCCGGGAATCGGTCTTCACCCGAGTGACGGATTTCGCCTACGTCCCGCGCGACGCCGAACTGGAACTCGTGGCCGAGGGCGGCGACCTCGAGGTAGCACTGCCGATGGCGCGATGCGGGAAGCGGCTCGAGCCGAGATACGGCCCTGCCGAGGAGGTGCCGGTCGAAATCCGAGGCGCGGGAAGCGCGACGCGTCAGGTGACCAACTTCGGCATACCCGGTGTGTGGGAACACGCGGACAAGCTCAACGCCTGCGAGTTGATCACCCCGGACGGCAACTGGTCATCCTATCCGCCGCACAAGCACGACGAGGCCAGCGCCTGCGAGGTCGTCAACGAGGAGATCTACTACTTCCGCATCGCCGGACGGGACGGCATCACCCCGTCCCGCGAGGGATTCGGTATGCACCGCACGTACACCGCCGACGGCACGGTGAACGAGAACGTCGTGGCCCGCGACGGTGACGTCTTCCTGATCCCGCGCGGTTATCACGGCCCGTGCATCGCCGCGCCTGGTTACCCCATGTACTACCTCAACGTGCTGGCCGGTCCGGCGCCCGAGCGATCGATGGCGTTCTGCGACGACCCCGCGCACAGCTGGGTGCGGGCGCGCTGGGACGCCGAGCCGATCGATCCGCGCTGCCCGGTCACTTCCCACGAAGGACGGATCGGATGAAGCTCACCACGGCGCAGGCGCTGGTGGCCTGGTTGATCGCCCAGCGCTCGGAGACACTCGACGGCCGCGAGGCGCCGTTGTTCCCCGCCGTCTTCGCGATCTTCGGCCACGGAAACGTGCTCGGCCTCGGCACCGCGCTGCACGAGCGGCGCGCCGAACTCCCCGTCTGGCGCGGGCACGCCGAAGAGGGGATGGCGCTGGCCGCCGTCGGCTATGCGAAGGCCACTCATCGGCGTCAGGTCGGTGTCGCCACCTCATCGATCGGTCCCGGCGCGCTCAACATGGTGACGGCGGCGGGCGTCGCACACGCGAATCGCCTCCCGCTCCTCCTCCTTCCTGGCGACACCTTCACCGGACGCGCGCCGGACCCGGTTCTGCAACAGGTCGAGCACTTCGGCGACCCGACCGTCACCGTGAACGACGCGTTCCGCGCGGTGAGCCGCTACTTCGACCGCGTCACACGCCCGGAACAGTTGATCGCCACTTTGCCCCAGGTGGCCGGGGTGCTCACCGACCCGGCCGACGCCGGCCCGGTCGTCCTGGCGCTTCCACAGGATGTCCAGGCCGAGACCTACGACTTCCCTGACACGCTTTTCGAGCCGGTGCTGCACCGTCTCACCCGGCCACGTCCCGACCACCGGGCACTCGCCGAAGCCGTCGCCGCACTGCGCGCCGCGCACCGTCCGCTGCTGATCCTCGGCGGCGGCGTCCGGTATTCGGGCGCGGGACGCATCCTGCTGGAATTCGCCGAGAAGCACGGCATTCCGATCGTGGAGACCACCGCGGGCCGCACCCTGGTGCCGCACGAGCATCCGCTGTACGCGGGACCGCTCGGCATCACCGGCTCGGCGTCGGCGAACGCGATGGCGGCCGACGCCGACCTGGTCCTCGCGGTCGGCACCCGGTTGCAGGACTTCACCACCGCGTCCTGGACGGTCTTCGCACCGGACGTTCGCCTGGTCACCATCAACGTGGCACGCTTCGACGCCGTCAAGCACGGCGCGCTAGCGGTGGTCGGCGACGCCGAGGCCACGGTGTGCGAGCTGGCCGGGCGGATGGGGAAGTGGCGAGTCGACGCCGAGTGGACCGCGCGAGCCGCCGAGCAGCGGGGCGCCTGGGACGCGCACATCGATGAATTGCGCGCGCCGACCCCGGGCGCGCCGAGCTACGCCCAGGTGGTCGGCGCCGTGAACGACCTGAGCGGGCCGAGCGACTATGTGCTGACGGCCTCCGGCGGCCTGCCCGGTGAACTCGTCGGCGGCTGGCGGGCGACCGGTGGCGCGCCGACCATGGACGTGGAATACGGCTTCTCCTGCATGGGCTACGAGCTGGCGGGCGCGTGGGGCGCGGCCATGGCGCGCACCGACGGCGTGGTGACGACGCTGCTCGGCGACGGCTCGTATCTGATGCTGAACTCGGAGTTGTTCTCGGCAGCCTTCGCCGGGCATCCGTTCGTCGCGGTGGTCTGCGACAACGACGGCTATGCCGTGATCGCGAGGCTGCAAGAGGGGCAGGGCGGCGAGCCGTTCAACAACTTCTATGCCGATTGCCGCACCACGCGGGAACAACCGCCGCGAGTCGATTTCGCCGCCCATGCCGCCGCTCTGGGGTGTGCCGCTTTCACCGCCGCCGACCTGGACGAATTTCGTGACGCGTACCTGCGGGCGCGGGCGACGGCGATGGCCGAGCAGCGCCCCGCCGTGCTGGTTGTGCGGACGCGGCCGTCGTCGTGGACCGACGCGGGCGCCTGGTGGGAGGTCGGCGTGCCCGAGCAGCTGCCGGGCCGCGCCGCCTACGACGAGGCGAAACCGCGCCAGGTGCGCTACCTCCGGCCGTGAACAGAACTTAATGAACAGTGCGCCCGATGGGCGACGGACCTAGGCTGAAGTAGGAGTCTAGGCGTGGTACGCTGAAATACGCTGCGGCACAAGATAACTGGTAGCGAATCCGTATCGGTTTCGAGCCGCGTCGCAAAGAAGCTCCACGCTGCCTGGCGCAGGTCGGTGGAGCATGCTCGTCAGGGAGGGTGACGGGCGTTATCCGGCGAAAAGTACGGGTACCCGACGGGCGGGCCCCGGCGATGTCGCGTGATCGGGACCCGACCGAGCGTGGGAGGTGACAGACCAGCCCGCCCCTGAGCGAGCATTACGAGTGCACTCGCGCACGACCGAGCCGAGCGTCCTCGTGAGCGTTAGCTCACAGTTGGTGGTGCGAAACGTGAGTAATTCGTCGGATCATGGCATCGTTGATCTACGAGACCAGGGCATCTCGATAACACCACCTGGCTCGTCTACAGAAAGTATGAAATGGCTCAAGGCATTGTGAAGTGGTTCAACAGCGAGAAGGGCTTCGGCTTCATCGCACAAGACGGCGGAGGGCCCGACGTCTTCGTGCACTACTCGGCTGTGAGCGGCTCGGGTTTCCGGTCCCTCGATGAGGGGCAGCGCGTGGAGTTCGAGATCGGCCAGGGACAGAAGGGTCCGCAGGCCCAGGACGTCCGCGTTCTCTGATCGCGACTTGACTTTCGAAAGGCCCCGCACCGGGACGGTGTGGGGCCTTTCCGCTTGTTCGGAGGGTCCTTACGCCTCGGAGCGGGTGAAGGTGACATGGGTGACGGCGGGTGAGTGGGTCACCGAGGCGACCTGGTAGCCGGGCAGTTCGCCCAGATCGTCGTAGAGGCGCTCGCCCGCGCCGAGCAGGATCGGGACGACGGCCAAATGCAACTCGTCCACCAGCCGCGTCCGCAGGAACTGCCGCACCGTGGAGCAACCGCCGCCCAAGCGCACGTCTTGGCCGTTCGCCGCGTCGAACGCGCGGTGCAGCACCGCCTCGGGGGTTTCGTCCACGAAGTGGAAGGTGGTCCCGCCCTCCATCCCGAACGATGGGCGTGGATGGTGCGTCAGGACGAAGACGTCGTGGTGGTACGGCGGATTGTCGCCCCACCAACCCGTCCATTCGTGGTTCGGCCATGCTCCGCGAATCGGACCGAACATATTGCGTCCCATGATGGTCGCGCCGATGCCGCGATCGCCCGCGGCCAGATGCTCATCGTCGACGCCGGGATCGTTCGTGGCCTCCGGGTTGGCGTAAGGGGTCGCGAAGACCCACTCGTGCAGTCGCGTGCCGCCTTCGCCCAGCGGATTGTCCGGCCCTTGGTTCGGACCGGCGACATAGCCGTCCAGGGAGATCGCCAGGTTGTGTACGCGCAGCTTCGGCATGGCCCACTCATTCCCACTAAGTGATTGCAATTCGCAATCGGTTATGCGGCAGCGTACGTCCAACTGGTTGTATATTGCAAGCAGTAGTTGACGACCGACAGGAGTGCCGGATGCGCGAGGAGGGACGTTCGGGATGCCCGATCAACGCGACGATCGAGGTGATCGGCGATCGGTGGACGCTGCTGGTGCTGCGTGACGTGATGTTCGGCAACCGGCGGCACTTCCGCGAACTGCTGGCCGGATCGGAGGAGGGCATCGCCTCCAACATCCTGTCCGACCGGCTCAAGCGCCTGGTGGCCGCCGGGCTGCTCAGCCGTGCGGACACCAGGCCCGGCCAGAAGGCCGAATACCGGCTCACCGAAGCGGCCATCCAATTGGTGCCGATCATGGCGCAGCTCGGCGCGTGGGGTCTGCGGCACCGCCCGACCACCAAGCGTCTCCGGGTTCGCGCCGAATTGCTCGAGGCGGGCGGTCCGCGGCTATGGGCGGATTTCATGGACGAATTGCGCGAGGGCCACCTCGGCATCCCGCGCCCGGATCCGGACCGTCCGACCGCCACGCAGCGACTCGCCCAGGCTTACGCCGACGCCGTCGCCGAGGACGATCGGAAAGTCGCCTCGTAGGCGTCAGCCCGCCAGTGCCTCGGAGCGGAAGAACTCCGCGGTCATCGCCCTGGCCCGAGTGATGTCCTGGCCCCGAGATTTAACGAAAACATCCTCCGCACAGGCGAATTCGGCGGCGATGAACGCGGAGATCGGCGCGGGCACCGAACCGCTGCCCATCTCGCGGGTTCGTGATTTGAGGTCGGTCAGCTCGGTTACCGCCGCCGACAACTCCGCGGGCAGCTCGCACTGCCGCAACAGTGTGGGCAGATGCATCGGCGCCACCGCCGCCCCGGGACGCTCGCGCAGCGAGCGTAGTGCCATCGCCGGACGCAGCGCGTAGAACACCTTCTTCAGCGATCCGGTGCGCTCGAACAGCTCCCACTGCTTGGCGCCCAGGTGCAGATAGTGCCGGGCGACCCTGTCACGGTCGGCGACCTCATCGGCCAGCGCGCGCAATCGGTCGCGAAACGGCGGGTCGCCGCGGTACACGATCGGCGACATCAGCCATTCGATCAGCACGGCGTTGCCCTGCACCAGCAAGCGCAGCGCTTTGGCCAGATCCCAGCCGTTCACGTCGAGCAGATCCGTGAGCGGCGTCTCCACCACGTCGCGGGTGCGCCACGGGGACAGGTAGGTCTCCAGCGCGGCGACGTAGACGAACCGACAGTCGTAGTCCGAATCGGGAGACGGAAAGCCCCACGCGCGGCTACCGCTTTCGATCGCCAACCGGATCGACACCCCGTGGTCCAGCTCCACCCGGTCCAGCTCGCGATCGATGGACCCGACCACCGTCGGGTCCATCGAATCCGGTATCGCGCGCAGAGACATGGAGCGATGGTAGGTGCCGCAGCGAGGTTGTCGCAGCTGCGTTTTCGTCGTTCAGGACGGGTGGACGTCCCTTCCGAGCGCGGCGACCGGCACGGCCATGAGCGCGAGCGTCCCGCCCAGCCACATGGCGGCGGCCACGCCGATCGCGTCCGCCGCCAGACCGCCGGTCAGCGACCCCAGCGCGATGGCGGCATTGAAAACACCCGCGAACAGCGCGGACGCGCCTTCCTTCGCCTGCGGCGCCGCGGCGAAGACCCAGCTTTGCGTGCTCACCGAGACCCCGCCGTAGGACACGCCCCACACGATCATCAGCACGACAGCCCCCGGCAGGGAGGCGCCCAGCACGGGCAAGGCGATCGTGGTCGCGGCGAGAATCGAGCCGATCGCTGTCAAGGTCTTCCGCGGTGCCCGCGCCGCAGCGGCTCCCGCGCCGAAATTGCCTGCGACACCGGCGATCCCGTAGATGAGCAACAGCGCACCGAGCGTTTCCGCATCGACGCCGGTCGCTCCCTCGAGCGCAGGCCGCACATAGGTGTAGGCGGTGAAGTGGCCGGTTACCAGGAATGCGACAACGAGCAAGGCGATTCGCAAGCCGGGCTGCCGCGAAAGTCGCAACACGCCACGCAATGCCGAGGTTTCCGTCGCGGGCAGACGCGGCAGCAGCACCGCCAGAGCCGCGAGCACCAGTACTGCCAGGCAGGCCGCGGCCACGAACGCGATCCGCCACCCGGCGAGCGCACCCAAGAAAGTTCCCGCCGGAATGCCGAGCACCGACGCGACCGCGACGCCGGAGAAGACCAGCGAGGTCGCGGCGGCGACCGATCGCGCGGGCACCAGCCGCGCGGCCAGGCTCGCCGCGATCGCCCACACCCCGCCCATGCCGACGCCGACCAGCACCCGCGCCCCGATCAGCACGCCGAAGGTGGGGGCGGCGGCCGCGCCGAGATTGCCCAGCGCGAGCAGCGCCAGCAATCCGCACAGCACCACCTTGCGCTCGACTCGGCGCAGCGTCGCGGTGACCAAGGGCGCGGCCAGCGCGGCGACCAGGCCTGTCACCGTCAACGCGAGACCGGCGCGGCCTTCGCTCACTCGCAGCGCCGAGCCGATCGGAGTGAGCAGTCCGACCGGCAACATCTCGGCGGTGACCACCGTGAACGTGCCCGCTGCCACCGCGCCGACTCCGAGCCAACCGCGTAGCGACGAAACCGGCTGCGAAGCAACGACTTCTCGAACCTGTGTCATGTCTTCCAGACAAAAGGCTCGCGGTATGGGGAAACAACGGCGAAGGTCTCATAGTTCTATGAGCTGGACTCATCGACCGTGGAAGGGAGGCAGATGAGTGGGCTGGAGGTCCGTGAACTGGAAGCGTTTCTCGCGCTCGCCGAGGAACTGCACTTCGGGCGGGCCGGTGCTCGGCTGTATGTGTCGCAGAGCCGGGTGAGCCAGCTACTGCGCTCGCTGGAGCGGCGCATCGGCGGACAGCTCGTGGAACGGACCAGTCGCACCGTCCGGTTGACCCCGCTCGGCGCGGATTTCCTCGCCGCGCTGCGGCCCGCCTATGCCGCGTTGCGCGCGACGGTCGACGATGCTCGCGCCGCCGCCCGGGGTGCGGACGGGATCTTGCGCATCGGATTCCAAGGCGCGGGCAACGATCACCTGATGGCCGCGGTCGAGTTGTTCCAGCAGTGGCACCCGGACTGCTCGGCCGAGCTGGTCGAAATACCGCTGGCCGACCCGTTCGGTGCGGTGCGGCGCGACGAGGTCGACGCCGCCGTCGTGCTGCTGCCGATGGGCGAGGGAGATCTCGTGCTCGGCTCGGTGTTCGTGGGGCAGCCGCAGACGCTCGCGCTGGCCAGTGCCCACCCGCTTGCGGGCCGGGCCGAACTGTCGGTAGAGGAACTCGCCGATCTTCCACTGATAGGAGTGCGCGCGCCCGCGCCGGAGTATTGGCGCAGAGCTCAGGCGCTCGACGTCACGCCGGGCGGTCGAAGGGTGCGCTCCGGGCCCGAGGTCGGCACGTTGGAAGAAGGTCTCGCCGCGGTGGCGGCCGGCCGCGGAGCGATGTTGCTGTGTCATCCCACCGCGGATTCCCACCGCAGACGGCCGGTGGCCTTCGTGCCGGTCACCGGGATCGCCGAGTCCCGGCTCGGATTGGTGTGGCGCCGGTATCGCGAGACACCGCGGGTGCGCGCGTTCTCCCGCGCCGTCGCGGCCACCAAGCCGTCCGAAGATGTGCGATCGGTCACTGTCGGGGCATCCTGACGGTCTGCCGCCGCGGCGCCCGGAGAATCGGGAACAGGGCCGCCGACGTGGAGCCGAGCATTTCTCCGTCTACCGCTTCGACGTATTCGAAAGTTATTTGGTATCTCTATTGCCGAGTTCGTCGAAGTGGCTCGAATCACTCGGCAGCCTCTTTTCCGGATGCGGTGCGAGATTCGTACGAAGTTTTTCTGGAATGTCGCATTCGACTTCTATTAGCGAGGGAAATCTTCTAGCGCTTTCGGTGTCTTGACCTGGACAAACGTATAGATTCCCAGCTCATTCGCAAGGGGATGAGTGTCGTGAGTCACATTTCGATTGATATGTGGTCTGCATTACCAAACATTCGAATTCTGTAACTGTCGCCGATCCGGCGCCGACATGCCCCGTGTCAGCCAGTTCGACTGGATAAGTTTCGAGGAAGAGGTATTTCCATGATCCCCGTTATCATCGACACCGGTAGCGCTGCCCTGAACGGTCTTTTCGGCACCCTTGGCGCCGCGCTGCACGGTCTTGTCGACACCCTGTGGACGGGTTCCTTCGGCGGCCGCTGACCGACGTAACGGTCGAGCAGAGTCGACCGGGTCGCACGCCGACCGATGGCGTGACCGAGCGGGCCCCCGCACCTGGTGGTGTGGGGGCCCGCCGCTGTGTGCGGTTGGGACGAGCCGGGGTGGTCGGGTTCCGCCGCGATGAGGTCCGCGCCGATGCCGGGAAGGTCGAAGCACAGTGCGGCCGCGTGTGCCGCGCGTCGACAAGCCGCGCCCCGCAACGGGCGGGATCGGCCGCGCGGCCGGGATGTCGGCGGTCGGGATCGGCCTCGTGCCGCGTGGTCAGCGGTGGGTGTGGCCCCGTGCCCTCGACGCCGGAGTCGGAGATCAGCCTTGCGCCGCGACGGCGGAGATCCGGCTGAGTTCTGCCGCCACCTGGGCCGGGTGGGTCAGTTGCGGGTAGTGGCCCGCGCCTTCGATCGAAATCCGCTCTCGCGCGGTCGGAGCGGTGATCGGGTCGTCGGAACCGGCGATGATCCGCACCGGCACGTCGATCCGTTCCAGCAGAGTTCGCAACTCTGCACGCCGCGCGGGAGCGCTCGCCTCGCGTAACGCGCCGACCGTTCGACCCGCGACGCCCGGCCTGCGCAGGTTCGCCGCCGCGCTCGCGATGGCGTCGCTCTCGGGCACGCCGAGCCGTTTCGACAAGGCCGCCGCCGAGATCCGGCGCATCGCCGCGGTCGCGAGTGGCGAGCGCAGCAGCCGGCCCGACCGCGGCTGCAAGAAGGCGGGCGCGACCAGCACCACGCCGGAGACTCGGTCGGGATGCTGCGCCGCGTACCGCAGCACCGGGCCGCAGCCGAGCGAGTGGCCGACCAGAACGGGGCGCGTGTGCACCGAAGCGAGCAATCCCGGCAGCACCGCGTCACGATCCCCGGGCGCCGAACGCCCGAGGCCGGGCAGGTCCACGACCAGGCTGGGCCCGTCCAGCTCCGCGCGCACCTCGTTCCACGACTCGCCGTCCAACGGAAGGCCGTGCACCAGGACGTAAGCGGGGCGGACGCGCTCGCCGCCGACCCAGACACCGTGGGCGAAACCGGCTGTCGGGTCATCGGCCACCGCGCCGAACCGGGTGGCCACGAGATGGTCGGCCCAGCCCAGGAGGGTCGCCTCGGTCGGCGGCATGGTGAGCCCGGCTCGGCGCGCCACTTCCAGCGCCGCCGATGTGTCGTAGCGGTCGTCGGCGATGAAGCTGAGCGTCTCCGGGTCGGCGCCGGTGAGTGCGGGCGGAAGCTTCGAGATGACGCCGACCGGAATCGAGAACCGGGGCGCACGGACGCCCAGGTGATCCGCCAGTAGCCGAACAAGCTTCGGCAGCATGGGAGTCCGATCATCCAGAACCGTGTAGGACCGGCCCGCGGTATCGGGCAGCGTGGGCAGGCTGATCAAGAAATCCGTGAAGTAGCCCAGATCCACGATGGGCACGAAGGTCTCGGGCCCGCCGGGGAGAGCCGGGAGCCGCCCGTTCCACAGATCCTCGACGACGCTCGCCAGCCCGATGTATTGACCGGGACCGATGACGCTGCTCGGGTTCGCGATGGTCAGCGCGACGCCGAGTTCCGCCGCCCGGCGACGCAGCAGCGGATCCGATTCGAACTTCGACGCGCCGTACGCGCCGTTCTCGTAGTGCTGCTCCTCGGATTCCTCCACGGTGATCCGGTACCCGGTGATGTGCACGACGCGTCGCAACTCGGGGAGGGCGGCGGCCCATTCCAACACCCGCAGCGCCCCGGTGACGTTCACCGCGTACGCGTCCTCGGGGGCGAGCCCGAAGGCGAAGCGGGCCGCGCAGTTGTACACGTCGCGCACGCCGGACGAATCGAACTCGGCGGGCAGGCCGAGGTCCGGCGCGGTCACGTCACAGGTGAGGATCTCCAACCCGCTCTCGTCCACGCCTTGTCTGCGCAGCCAACTGGTGAGCCGCTCCGCACTGCCCGCACGCAATGCGGCGGCGACGGAATGCCCCTGCTGGAGCAGGCGGGCGACCGCATTGCGGCCGAGGAACCCGGCGGCTCCGAAAACGATGCTGTGGGACATGACGTCCTCCTTACTAGACCGGTCTACATATTCTGTGGATATGGAAAACTTCTTGCGGTATCGGCGGATTCGGCCTCAGATCATGGCGCGCAGTGTGCGTTCGACCCGTTCCAAGGGTTCACGGCTTCGCTGCGCACGTGCCAGCAGCAGTGCGCCCTCGACCATCGCGAGCACCGCTGCCGCCAGATCGTCCGCGTCGTCGCGGCCGTCGGCCCGCAGCCGGATCCGCAGCGCCTGCTCCCAAGCGGCGTAGGCGGCGGCGCACTCGGCCTGGATCGGGTCGTTCGCCGCCGCGACGTCCAGGGCGACGGTGGCGACCGGGCAGCCTTGTTGCCAGCCGGATGCTTCCAGCCGGTCGCCGAACGCTCGGAGCAGCCTGCTCGCGGCCTCGGCGGCATCGCCGGGCTCGATGGCGTCGATCAGCGCGGCGATCTCCTTGCCCGCTTGGGCGACCGCCGTCGCGACCAATTCGTCCTTGCCGCCGGGGAAATGGAAGTACAACGATCCGCGCGGCGCCCCGCTGGCCGCCAGGATCTGGTTGAGCCCGGCGCCGTAGTAACCGTGCCGCTCCACCAGCGTGCGCGCCGCGTCGACGAGTTTGCCGCGAGTCTCGGTGCCTTTGACGCCCATGCGGTGACTGTAGACCGGTCTGCATATTTTTGCCAGCGTCGGGACTGACGACGGCCGCCCACCAGGTGGTAGCCGGGTCGGAAATCGCGCGCACTAAGCTGGTCGGCGGTAATTGCCGACCCCATTCCCCAGGAGTACTCCACGTGAGCCAAGCAGGCCGTCCTGTAGTTCTGATCGCCGACAAGCTCGCCCAGTCGACCGTCGACGCGCTCGGTGACGGTGTCGAGGTCCGGTGGGTGGACGGACCGGACCGCCCGGCCCTGCTGGCCGCGGTGCCCGAGGCCGACGCGCTGCTCGTGCGGTCGGCGACCACGGTCGACGCCGAGGTCCTGGAAGCCGGGAAGAACCTGAAGATCGTCGCTCGCGCGGGCGTCGGCCTGGACAACGTCGACGTTCCCGCCGCCACCGAGCGCGGCGTCATGGTCGTGAACGCGCCCACCTCGAACATCCACACCGCCGCCGAGCACGCGGTCACCCTCTTGCTGTCCGCCGCCCGCCAGATCCCGGCCGCGGACGCCACTCTGCGTGAGCACACCTGGCAGCGCAGCAAGTTCAACGGCGTCGAGATCTTCGACAAGACCGTCGGCGTCGTCGGCCTCGGCCGCATCGGTCAGCTGTTCGCCGCGCGACTGGCCGCCTTCGAGACCAAGATCGTCGCCTACGACCCCTACGTGTCGCCCGCGCGCGCCGCGCAGCTCGGCATCGAGCTGCTCAGCCTGGACGAACTGCTCGAGCGTGCCGATCTGATCTCGATCCACCTGCCGAAGACCCCGGAGACCAAGGGCATCATCGGCAAGGAGGCCATCGCCAAGACCAAGCCCGGCGTGATCATCGTCAACGCCGCGCGCGGTGGCCTGGTCGACGAGGCCGCCCTGGCCGAGGCCATCAAGTCCGGCCACGTGCGCGCCGCGGGCCTGGACGTGTTCGAGACCGAGCCGTGCACCGACAGCCCGCTGTTCGACCTGCCGCAGGTCGTGGTGACCCCGCACCTGGGCGCCTCCACCTCCGAGGCGCAGGACCGCGCGGGCACCGACGTCGCCAAGTCGGTGCTGCTGGCGCTCGCCGGTGAGTTCGTGCCCGGCGCGGTGAACGTCACCGGTGGCGCCGTCGGCGAAGAGGTCGCCCCCTGGCTGGACATCGTCCGCAAGCAGGGCGCCCTGCTCGGCGCGCTGTCCAACGAGCTGCCGGTCAGCGTGGAGGTGCAGGTGCGCGGCGAGCTGGCCGCGCAAGAGGTCGGCGTACTGGAGCTGTCCGCGCTGCGCGGCATCTTCTCCGCGCTGGTGGAGGACCAGGTCACCTTCGTCAACGCGCCCGCGCTGGCCAAGGAGCGGGGCATCACCGCCGAGGTCACCACCGCGACGGAGAGCCCGAGCCACCGCAGCGTCGTCGACCTGCGCGCCGTGTTCGGCGACGGCAGCACCCTGAACGTGGCGGGCACGCTGACCGAGCCGCAGCTGGTGGAGAAGATCGTCAACGTCAACGGGCGCAACTACGACATGCGCGCCGAGGGCCTCAACCTGGCCATCCTGAACTACGACGACCGGCCGGGCGCGCTGGGCAAGATCGGCACCAAGCTCGGCGAGGCCGAGGTCGACATCCTGGCCGCGCAGCTGACCCAGGACGTCGACAAGGAAGGCGCCACCGTGGTGCTGCGCGTGGCCCGCGAGGTGCCCGCCGACGTCCAGGCCGCGATCGCCGAGTCCGTCGGCGCGGCCAAGGTCGTGCAGGTCGACCTGTCCTGATCCGATCCGGGGCGCGGCCCCGGTGAACTCGGAATCGGCGCCGCGCACGAGCACTCGTGCGTCGATTTTTCGCGATCGACCTGGGTGAACGGCGCGAAGTCTCGACCAAGGGTCAAACCTATGCCGACG
>NZ_JBFAXY010000009.1:213215-257989 GCF_040681035.1 Nocardia sp. NPDC051911 | reverse complement strand
CGGTGACGGGCCGATGCTCGCTGCTGCGCCAAGCGTCGATCAGCCAGGAGCGACCACCGCTGGCGACTTCGTCGCGGACGCGGTGGTCGCGCAAACGCGAGCCGGGCCGCGAACGGCGCATGCTCGGGCGCCTGAGCCAACGGTTCGTATTCCCGAGCGAAGGCCTGCCGAGGTGTGCGAATGACCTCAGGCGTGGCTGCCCCACGGGCCGCTGCCGCGGCATAGGGTCGGGATCATGAGCGAGGAGACGCAGTACCGCATCGAGCACGACACCATGGGCGAGGTCCGGGTTCCGGTGGACGCTTTGTGGCGGGCGCAGACCCAGCGGGCCGTGGAGAACTTCCCGATCAGCGGACGCGGCTTGGAGCGGGCACAGATTCGCGCGCTCGGCTTGCTGAAGGCCGCGTGTGCCACGGTCAACCGCGATTTGGGGCTGCTCGATCCCGTGAAGGCCGATGCCATCATCGCCGCGGCGAACGAGATCGCGCGTGGCGAACACGACGATCAGTTCCCGATCGACGTCTTCCAAACCGGTTCCGGCACCAGCTCGAACATGAACGCCAACGAGGTGATCGCCTCGCTCGCCAAGGCGAAGGGCGTCACCGTCCACCCGAACGACGACGTGAACATGTCCCAGTCGTCCAACGACACCTTCCCCACCGCAACGCATCTCGCCGCCACCGAAGCGGTCATCACCGATCTGGTTCCCGCGCTGGAGCATCTGCGGCTGGCGTTGCTGGACAAGTCCACGGAATGGCGCACCGTGGTGAAGTCCGGCCGCACGCACCTGATGGACGCCGTCCCGGTGACCCTCGGCCAGGAGTTCGGCGGCTACACCCGGCAGGTCGCCGCGGGCATCGACCGCATCATGGCCACGCTCCCGCGGCTCGGCGAGCTGCCCATCGGCGGCACGGCGGTCGGCACCGGGCTGAACGCGCCCGAGGGTTTCGGCGCGAAGGTCGTCACGGAACTCGTGCGCGCCACCGACATCGATGCGCTGCGCGAGGCCGAGGACCACTTCGAGGCGCAGGCCGCGCGCGACGGTCTGGTCGAGGCGTCCGGCGCGCTCCGCACGATCGCGGTGAGCCTGACCAAGATCGCCAACGACATTCGCTGGATGGGCTCTGGTCCGCTCACCGGCTTGGCCGAGATCCAGCTGCCGGATCTGCAACCGGGCAGCTCGATCATGCCCGGCAAAGTGAACCCGGTGCTGCCCGAGGCGGTGACCCAGGTGGGCGCGCAGGTGATCGGCAACGATGCCGCGGTGGCGTTCGCGGGCGCGAACGGCGCATTCGAGCTGAACGTGTACATCCCGGTGATGGCGCGCAACCTGCTGGAGTCGATCCGCCTGCTGGCCAACGTCTCCCGGCTGTTCGCCGACAAGTGCGTGCGCGGCCTGGTCGCCAATGTCGAGCACCTGCGCACGCTCGCCGAGTCGTCGCCTTCGATCGTGACGCCCCTGAACTCGGCGATCGGCTACGAGGAGGCGGCGGCGGTCGCGAAGGAAGCGCTGCGGGAGAAGAAGACCATCCGCCAGACGGTCATCGACCGCGGCCTGCTGGACGAGAAGCTGACCGAGGAGGAACTCGACCGCCGCCTCGACGTGCTCGCCATGGCGAAGGTGAAGGAGCAGGACTGACCCGCGCCGAAACGAACGCCACCTCGGTAGCCGGAAGGCTGTCGAGGTGGCGTTCGTGCGCTGCGCCCGGGGATGCGGATCAGTCGCGCAAGTGCGCGAGCTCCTCGCGCGCCTGCTCCCCTTCCGGACCGAAATCGGTGCGGGTGAAGATGTTCCACCGCTTCAGCAGCGGGGCGAACACCAACTCACCCTCCTTGGCGCGGTCGTAGATGCCCGCCTCGGCGAGCACCACATCGCTGTCGCGGCCGTCCGGCAACGTCACCGTCGGGACCTCGAAGCCCGCGACCCGGTCGGCGATGGCCCGCACGGTCTGGTCCGGCGCCAGATCGAGCGCGGCGGAGACCAGGTCGGCGAAGAACACCGACTGCAGTTCGTCGTCCAGCGCGATGCGCTCGGCGATGGCGGTGACCAGGGGGTTCTCCTCGAGCGCCGCGATGTTGCGGTGCCGGATCGCGCTGGCGGCCTCTTCGAACGCGCAGGTCGCCAGCACGTCGAGCAAGTGCATCGCCGGGCGGCGGAAGCCCTTGGTCATGTGCTCCATGCGCAGCCGCTCCAGTTCCACCGGATCGACGGACCTGGTCACCATGAGGTAGTTGCGGATGGTGATCTCGTGGCGGTTCTCCTCGGCCGTCCAGCGGCCGACCCAGCGCCACCACGCGCCGGTGCGCAGGTACTTGCCGATCTCGCGGTGATACGAGGGCAGGTTGTCGGCGATCAGCACCGAAACGGTCAACGCCAGCTTGGCGGTTTCGCCGAGCTCGGACTGCTCCGCCGCCCAGTCGGTACCGCCGAGGAAGGCGAAGTTGCGCCCGTCGTCCCACGGCACGAAATCGTGCGGCTGCCACCCATCGGCGGCGTCCACGTGCTTACGCAGCAGCAGTTCTACGTCCACCGCGAGCGATTCGAGCAATTCGCGATCGGTCAGGAGAGTTTGCACCGAGATAACCTAGCGGCTTGGCCCGCGGAGCGGGGCGGATGGATGGGATTCACAGGCAACCGAGACCACACCGCGATCCCGGACGCCGAGTATCTGGTTCCTACTTCGGCGTGACCGTGATAGTACCGTTCACCCAGGTGATGGTGCCGCCGGTGAAGTCGCTCTGCTTGCCGCCGGGGATGTCCTTCTCGTCGCTGATCGGGTAGCCGAGCTGTCCCTGCGCGCCGCCGTTGTCTTCCCAGGCCTTGCGGATCTCACCCCAGACGACGTGCGCTTCGCCCTCCTTGGGTTCGTAGATCGTGCCGCCCGTGAAGTCCTGGTAGTGCCCCTCGTCGGGTGCGTCCTCTTCGGCCTGCAGCGGTGCGCCGAGCGGACCGGTCGGGCCGCCGAGCTGCACATACTTGTCGTAGATGGCGCCGGAGACGGCGATCTCCCCCGCCGGGGTCGCGATCTTGGTCGTCGCCTCGGCCGCGCCCGTGGTCGTCGGGCCGGCGCCGGTGTGCGTGGTCATCCCGGCGGTGGTGGTGGGGCTCGCGATCGAGGTGACCATACCGGTCATGCTGGCCATACCGGTCTTGGCGCCGTTGTCTTTGTTGTCGTCGCCGCCGCAGCCGGCCAGGACCAGCCCTGCCGCGGCGAGTACTGCGGTGAATCCAGCCGTTCGTCGAGCGAAGTGGTGCATGTCCATCCTCTCGCTGTGGGCTGCCGGCGCACCACGGATTCCGTGACGACGCCGCGCATAGTCTCGGCCGTTGGTCAGACGATGACCCGGTGACCGACGAGCGGCCACCGGGTCATATCGAACTGCTATCGCGGCCGATGATACCCACCGGACATGCGGTGAAACACGCCGTCGAACGGCGTCGCGGGATCAGGCGTTGGGGCCGTACTCCTCCAGCATCTCGGTGACCAGCGCCGCGATCGGCGAGCGCTCGCTACGGGTCAGCGTGATGTGCGCGAAGAGCGGATGGCCCTTGAGTTTCTCGACCACCGCCGCGACCCCGTCGTGCCTGCCGACGCGCAAGTTGTCGCGCTGGGCCACGTCGTGGGTGAGCACCACCCGCGAGCCGGTTCCCAGACGGCTGAGCACCGTGAGCAGCACATTCCGCTCCAACGACTGGGCTTCGTCCACGATCACGAAGGAGTCGTGCAGCGACCGCCCGCGAATGTGGGTCAGCGGCAACACCTCCAGCATGTCGCGGCTGAGCACCTCCTCCATCACCTCGCGGCTGGCCAGCCCGTCGAGCGTGTCGAAGACCGCTTGCGCCCAGGGGCCCATCTTCTCGCTCTCGGTGCCGGGCAGATAGCCCAGGTCCTGGCCGCCCACCGCGTACAGCGGGCGGAAGACCACCACCTTGCGCTGCGTGCGCCGTTCCAGCACCGCCTCCAGGCCCGCCGTCAACGCCAGCGCCGACTTGCCGGTCCCGGCCCGGCCACCGAGCGAGACGATGCCGACGCTCTCGTCCAGCAGCAGGTCGAGTGCGATGCGCTGCTCGGCGGAACGCCCGTGCAGCCCGAACGCCTCGCGCTCGCGGACCAATTGCACCCGCTTGTCCGGCGTGATCCGGCCCAGCGCACTCGAGCTGACGCCGAGCAGCCGGACGCCGGTGTGGCAGGGCAGTTCTCGCGCTTCGTCGAGATCGATCACCGACTCGGCGTAGAGCTGATCGATGCGCGCCGTGCTGACGTCGAGCTCGACCATGCCGGACCAGCCCGAGGTCACCACGTCCTGCGCGTGGTACTCGTCGGCGTGCAAGCCCACCGCACTGGCCTTGACCCGCAGCGGAATGTCCTTGGACACCAACACCACTTCGCGGCCCTCGGCCGCGAGATTGAGCGCACAGGCCAGGATCCGCGAGTCGTTGGTGTCGGTGCGGAAGCCGACCGGAAGGACCGCGGGATCGGTGTGGTTCAGTTCCACCTGCAACGTTCCGCCCTCGGTGCCGATCGGCACCTGCTGATCCAGCCTGCCGTGTTGCAGGCGCAGATCGTCCAGATTGCGCAAAGCTTCTCGCGCGAACCAGCCCAGCTCGTGGTGGTGCCGTTTGGCTTCGAGTTCACTGATGACCACCAGGGGTAACACCACGTCGTGTTCGCCGAACCGCGTGAAGGAACCGGGATCCGACAGCAGGACGGAGGTGTCGATGACGAAGGTTTTGCCGGGTAATTGCGAGGGGCGGGCCCCCTTCGCGGCGGCTCCGCCTTTCGCGGAGCGGGAGTTCGCCGAGGGAGCGGAAACGGAGCGTGCAGCAGTCACGGTGGGCTCCTCTGTGTTCATGCGGCAGTCGCACGAACGATCTCGCTGGACCGGTCCGTCCTGATGGACCCGACGTTGCCGTCAGATGCCACGAGGGCCGGGCTCCGGCCCCCTCGTACTGAGTAGCTCAGTCACGGTCAGGACCTCCCGTACGAGCCACACCGCCGCGGCCCGCACACCCGACGCTACCTCCGATTCCGGTGTCCGCGCTCGGGGACTGCGAGGCGTGTCCGTGAACATGTCGTAAACCCGCACGTCGCGAGGGTTCAGCGCAGCACGTCGAGCAACACCGGAACATGGCTGTGCGCCGGATCCTGTACGGCCGTGAGCAATGTCACCGGAGCTTCGGCTGCCAGGGCACGCAAATCCCGCAAATCTTGCTGAACCTCCGGCGCGGCGAGTTCGGCACGGTAGCGGCGGGCGAATTCCGGGCCGCGCGCGTCCCGGTCGGCGTGGAACCAGCGCCGCAATTCGGTGGTCGGGGTGAGCGCTTTGGGCCAGCGATCGACCCGCGCTTGCGCTTTGGTGATGCCCCTCGGCCAGAGCCGGTCGACCAGCACCCGGGTGCCGTCGTCGGGGTCTGGATCGTCGTAGACGCGCTTGATCCGGAAGCCGGGCCGGGGTTGCGGTGTCATAGCGGTTATCGCAGCACGACGTCCGGGCCGGGACGGGATTCGCCACGCGGTCGCTGTCGCCCGATTCGGCGGATAGAGTCGCTGGTATGTCCGGTAACGAGGATTTGGAGAAGCTGTCGTCGAAGGAGCTGCACGACCGGGCGATGAAGCTCGCCGTGCGGCGGGGGGATGTGAAGTTCCTGTGGCGGCTGCTCACGTCGATCCCGGCCGCGGAGGCCGCCGCGGGCAATGTCGGCGAAAGCGAGGCGGACATCAAGTACGTGCTGCCCATGCTCGACGACTACGTCCACGCCGGTGACGGCGCGGTGGCCGAGGTGCTGCGACCGGTCTATCTGGACTACCTGGCCCAGCACTCCTGAGACCAGGTCAGCGGCGGGTGAGCGCCGCGCGCCAGAGGCCGACAGCCGTGCCGCGCAGGAAGTTCGCCCAACCGAAGTGGTCGTGCCACAAGATGATTCGGCCGTCGCGTAGCCGGAAGGTGCCGGTCACCCAGAACCCGACGCGCACCGGACCGAAGCGCAGGTAGTCGGTGCGGTCGGTGAGCACGACGTCGCCGTCGGCGGCGATGTGGTGCATGTCCACTCCGAAGCCGAGCCAGTCGCGGCGCAGGCCGCGCAGCACGCCGCCGACCCGGCGGATGCCCTTCACATCGGGCAGCGAGGTGTTCTTCCAGACGATGTCGGGGTGCAACAGGTCGATCGCCTCCTCCGAGGCGCCCATTTCCAGCGCGGCGAAGAACTCCCGCACCGTGGTGGTCGAGTCCTGTTTCAGGTCGGGTTCGTCGGTCATGGTCCGAGCGTAGGCCGCTGCGGTCACCCGCGGCGCGCGATGAGCACGGCCAGTCCGTCGAGGATGCGCTCGATGCCGAACTTCAGCGCGCCGTCCCCGCCCGCGGCCGCGCCGCCCTCGGCGAACGCGGCGACCGCGGCCGGATATCGATCGGCCGCGGCGGCCACCATTTCGGCGAACTGAGCCGCTATCTGCTTCTCGAATTCGTCGGCGTCCGCCAGTCGCACCTGCTGCGCCAGGCTGCGGGCATGCCCGGTCAGCAGGACGATCGTGTCCAGCCGTTCGGCGGCGGTGAGCCCGGTCCCGGCGAGCGCGCCGAGCGCGGACTCCATCCATGCGACTTCATTCGGGCCGACCGGCCGCAAACCGACCGACACCTCCATCGACCAGGGGTGGGCGCTGAAGCGCGCGTAGATCGTCTCGCACCACACGCGCAGCAGGTCGCGCCAGTCGTTCTCCGACGCCTCCTCGCCCGCGCTCAGTTCCGGCGGCGCGCCCAGCGCCGTGTCCAGCATCAGTGCGACGAGTTCGGCCTTGCCCGGCACGTAGCGGTACAGCGACATCTTGGTGAAGCCGAGGCGCTCGGCCAGCCGCTGCATGGACAGGTTCGCCAGCCCTTCGGCGTCGGCCAGCGCGACGGCCTCCGCGACGATCCGCTCCAGCGACAGCGCGGGCTTCGGTCCGCGCTTGGGCCGCTGACCGGTACCCCAGAGCAGTTCCAGTGTGGTCGGTGTCGGCATGCCCGAAATCCTTCCGGAGAACGTCTTGACGTGAAACTGTGTCTACCATACGCTAATCAGCGTCCATCGGATACAGTTTCCATCGGACGCAGATTTGAGACGAGGAGAACTCCATGCGCAACACCACCGTGCTCATCTCCGGCGCGAGCGTCGCCGGACCCGCGCTGGCCTACTGGCTGCACCGCTACGGCTTCGCGGTCACCGTCGTCGAGCGCGCTCCGGCGTTGCGCCCCGGCGGTCAGGCGATCGACTTCAAGGGCAGCACCCACCGCACCGTGCTGGAACGGATGGGCGTGCTGGACGACATCGAGCAGCGCAAGACGGGCACGACCGACACCGTCTTCGTGGACGAGCGGGGCGCCGAGCTGGCGCTGATGTCGGGTGATTTCACCGGCGGCGATGTGGAGATCCTGCGCGGCGACCTTGCCGAGATCTTCTACCGGCGCACCGCCGACCGTTGCGAATACCTGTTCGGCGATTCGGTCACCGCGCTCACCGAGACCTCGGCCGGCGTGCACGTCGAGTTCGAGCACGCGGCCGCCCGCACCTTCGATCTGGTCTTCGGCGCCGACGGCATCCACTCCCGGGTCCGCAGGTTGGCGTTCGGTCCCGAGCGGGACTTCGTGAAGCACCTGGGCTACTACTACGCCGTCGCGGGCGCCAGCCCGTGGAGCGGCAAGACCACCGGACCGCGCGAGCGGGTGGTCGCCCGCGGCCACAACGCTCCCGGCCGACTCGCGGTCAGCGGCGGACCGAAGGCGCAGCAGATGTACATGTTCGCCGCGCCCGAGCTCGACTACGCCCGCGACGACATCGCCGCTCAGCAGCGCATCCTCGCCGAGACCTTCGCCGGAGTCGGGTGGGAGGTGCCGCGAATGCTCGCCGAACTCACCCAATTCGGCGACTTCTACATGGACTCGATCAGCCAGGTCCAGATGCCCGACGGTTACACCAAAGGACGTGTCGCGCTGGTCGGCGACTCCGGGTACGGGAACACCCTCGGCGGCTTCGGCACCGGGCTCGCCGTGGTCGGCGCGTACGTCATCGCGGGGGAACTGGCCTTGGCGGGCGGCGACCACACTGTCGCCTTCGCTCGCTACGACGAGCACATGAAGCGCTACGCGAAGATCGCGGGCAACAGCAACGCGGGTCGCTTCCTGGCCCCGAAGACCGCGCGGGGCATCAAGATGCGCAACTGGTTCCTCGGTTCCCGGATGTTCGCGCTGATGGCGAAATTCGGCGACAACGCCGCCAACGACATCGATCTGCGGGACTACCCCGCGCTGGTCGCCGCGGCGAACGCGCGCTGACCGCTCGTCAGCGGCCTTGACAGCGATCGGCCCCGCCGCACCCGCCGGGGCCCGGCACAACATCCCAGTTGGGAACCGTCGCGCGGCCGACGACGAGCGGCGCGACGGGGCGACCAGAGGATTCGGCTGTGTTTCGATGGAACCGGAGCGAGACGGGTTGCGTCTATAAGGTCAGACGGCACTGACGGAAGGGGCGGCAATGGCGGACAGCCCGTTTCCCGGGTACATCGAAGCTGCGAAAACCGGGGCGTTGCGGGTGCGGATGGACCCGCAAGCCTTCGTGGACATCGACCGGGCCTGCCAGGAGTTGATCGACACGCTCGTCGCGGCACAAACCGACGCGCGCGAGCTCGGTGAGCGGCAGCGCTGGGGGCTGGGCGAAGACAATCCGAAGCTGACCTCCGCCCTCGAACTGGTGCGGCTGTTCCGCGAAAAGGCCTTCGGTGGCCCGAACAACGCCTTCGACACCCTCACCGAGTACATCTCCGTGGCGCAAGAGATCAAATCCATGTTCGAAGCCATCCGCGACGGCTACGTTCGGACCGATACGGAATTCGCGGCGGCACTGCGGGAGCTCAGCGTATGAAGGCCGGAACAGCCTTTCGAGCAATCGGATTCGTCGCGGGAGCGGCGAGCTCGGTCCTGCTCTCCGGATGCGGCGGGACGACATCGAACGATCCGGCCACATCGGCCACCGGCGCGACCGAGTCCCGTTCGAGCGCATCACCACAGACGAACGCACAGCCCGCGTTCGATCCCTGCACCGCACTCACACCCCATTTGCTCGCGGAGCGCCAGTGGGACTCGAGACCCCCGGAACCCAAACAGGACAGCCAGGGCGGCGTCACTTGGAGGGGGTGCCGGTATGTCGCACGGGCCGGGTACGGATTCGTCGTCGAGACCACCAACGGCACCATCGAACAGGTACGCAGCAAATACCCTGCTGCCGTGGATATCTCGGCGGGCGATCGGAAAGCCGTCCGCTACGAAGCCCGTCCGGACGTACCGGGCGGCTGCACGATCAACGTCGAAATGAGGTCCGGCTCGCTCTACATCCTGACGAATGTGCCGCAGACGTCGGCGAACAAGCACCTCGTCGCCTGCGATATCGCCACCGATATCGCCAGAGCAGTCGCACCGCTGCTGCCCGCGGGCAGCTGAACACCGGGGGAAGCGATCATGAGACAGACCGACGGACGCGCGATCACCGATCCGGAGAACGCGCAGAGTTTCTCACACGCGGAGATCAAACAGGCTGCCGAGGCGATGAATCCGGCCGCGCTCGACGGTGCGTTCGCCGCGTGGTCGGCCATCGCCGCTGCGGTGACGAACGCGGGCCAGCGCTTCGAGGACGCGATCAAGAACGCGGTGGAACAGCACTGGGAGGGGGCGGCGGCCGACAGCGCGGTCCGCGGCGTGCGAGATTACGCGGCGCGGGTGGGCGAACTCGGTGACGCACTCGGCGCGCAGAGTCTGCCGCTGTCGGCGGCGGCGGACGCCGCGGCGAAGTTCAAGCTGTCGGTGCCGGATGTGCTGGACACCTCGAATGGCACGGCCGATCCGGCACAGCGCAATTCGCGGGAGGAGCAGGCCCGCGACGAGATGAACACCCAGTACATCCAGCCGTACGGGGCCACCGCTCCGGCTATCCCGACGCTCCCGCCCCCGGTCGCTCCGGCCGCCGCGGCGCCGATCGGTGCCGAAACCGGCACGGGCGTGGAGACGAGCGCGGACGTCGGCTCGCAGGCCGTGGCGGGCGCCCGGTCCACGGACAACTCCCCATCCGGCAGCTCGCCTTCGGCCGCGGACACCGCCTCCCCCGCCGGTTCGGCGGACGACGGCGAGCAGGCGGACCAAGCGCAGCCGGAAGCCGAGAACACACCGCAAACCGTCACGTCTCAGGCGGTTTCCCAGAGCCAGGACGCCACGCCGACCACTCCGGCATCCACCGCCGCGAGGACGCCGACGTCCACTTCGGCCACATCGGTCGCGCCCTTCTCCTCGCCGCCGCCGCAAACGACGCCCACCACCGTCGTCCCGACCTCGTTCAACGGCAGACCGAACGGCACGCCGAGCAAGCCGGCCACCCCGGGCACGACCGGAACCCCGAACGCCTCGGACAACCAAGCGCGCCCGGGCACCTCTCGGCCCGCCCAGCCCACCGTCCCCGCCGCGGCGAACGGGCAACCCGCCGCACCGGGGCGCCCGGGAGCGACGGGCGCTTCGGGGTACCCGGGCATGATGCCGCCGGGGATGCGCGGCAGGCGCACGGACGACGACGAGCACAAGTCGCCGAAGTACCTGCGCACCGAGGAGCACGCGAAAGAGTTGCTCGGCGAGGTGAAACCGACGGTGCCGCCGGTACTCGGTGAGCAATGACGGCGCAGTGGTCACTGTCGGCCGAGCAGTTCGCCGCGGCGTGGTTCGCAACGGGCTTGGACCGCATGCCGTTTCCGTTCCGGTTCACCAGCCGCTTCCCCGGACTCAACGAGTACCAGGCGTATCAGCAGCAGTTCCGCGCCGAGCTCGGGCGGGACGAACGGCTGCCACTGCGCAGCGCGATCAGCACGCTGGCCGTTCCGGACTGGCGTATCGAGCTGTTCGGCTACGACAACACGCGTGCGGGCGTCGAACTGCGCGCCGTCGCCTGCGGCACCCGTTCCGGCTCCGGCGTGCTCGCCGTGCAGTCGCCCGCGCCGGACGGCGGCCGAGTCCGGTTGCGCCGCTGCCGGGTCGATCAGCTCGCCACCGAAGTGGTGCGCTTGCTCCCGGACGCCACGGCGGGAACGGTGGGTGAGAAGAGCTTCCTGCTCGACGATCTCAACGACGAGCGCCCCGATGTGTTCGGCAACGCGCCCGCCAGCCAGGCGAAAGAGCGTTACCGGCGCTTCTGGCGGCAGTCGTGCGCCACCCGCGGCACCGCCGTCGTGCTGCTCGGGCCGCGCAACGCCGAACCGCTGCGCACCGGCCGCCTCCGCTGGATCGACACGCCCGACGGCCGCTACTGCGAAGTGCCCGCGAACCGCGCCCTGATGATCCGGCCGGGTACCAGCGCCGATATCGCCCGGTACCTGGACGAGGCGATCGTGCGGGCGAAGGCGCGCATGGACAGGTAGTACCGGATCACCGCGCCGCGAGGTGGGCGGTGACGAGGGTGTCGAGCAGCACGTCGAGATCCGGCCACGGAAAACTCGGGCGATCCTGGCGCAGCATCACCAGACCGTGCAGGGCCGCCCACAGGCAAGCCGCGGTAGCGGTGGGATCGGCGCTGCCGGTGGCCGCCACCGCATCCACCAGGTGACGAAAAACCGGCAGGCCGGGCAATTGAGCATCGGTCGGTTCCCAGCCCGGGGTGCCCGCGGTCGCGAACAACACGCGGTAATGGCCGGGATGGTGCAAGCCGTATGCGCAGTAGGCCCGGCAGATCTCGCGCAGCCGAGTGGCAGCATCGCCGTCCGGCAGGGCCGTCAGCACGGCGCCGAACTCGGCGAAGCGAGCCTCATAAACCGCCGTCAGCAGTTCCCGTCGATCCGCGAAGTGCAGGTAAATGCTCTGCGGCGCGATGCCCACCGCGCGCGCGACGGCGCGCATCGATAGCGACTCCTGACCGTCCAGCGTCTCCAGCAGGCCACTCGCGGCCTCGATCAAGTCCTCGCGCAGTTTGCTTCCCGCACCGCGGGGGTTTCGATTCCTCTTCGGTGGCGGCACCTTGACAGATTAACAAGACGGGTGTCCACTAACAACTGTCAGCAGACACCCGTCTAGTCAGGAAATTCGATGTCGGTCAGTGTGACTCGCGTAGTGCATGCCAGCGTTCTGCTCGACTTCGGGGGAGCGAGAATTCTCACCGACCCGTGGCTGTCCGAGCGGCCCTTCTATCGGCAGGGTGAGCCGCGCAGCATTGCCACCGCCGCGGACCTGCCCGAACTGTCGGGCATCGTGATCAGCCACGGCCACTACGATCACTGCGATCTCGGCGCACTGGCGGCCTACCCCGACAAGTCCGTCCCGTTCGCGGTCGTCCGCGGCCTCGCATCCCGGGTCCGTGCCGCCGGATTCCGCAATGTCGTCGAGTTGGATCCGTGGGAGCAGACCCACCTCGGCCCGATCGAGGTCACCGCGGCGCCCGCACGTCACGGCGTACCGGAGATCACCTTCGTCCTGCGCGCCGACGGCACGAGCGTCTTCTTCGGCGGCGACACTTTGCGCATCGCCGAATTGGATGAGGTGGCCGTGCGCTATCCGGAACTCGACCTGGCGCTGCTACCGGTCAACGGTTTGCGCATCCGCCCCGCGTTCAACCGGCAGGTCGTCATGGACGCCGCGCAGGCCGCCGAACTCACCCGAGCCCTGCGCCCGCGCCTTGCCGTTCCCATCCACTACGCGTTCACCAGCGGCCCGATCGGCGACCGCGTGATGACGAAGGCCCAGCGCGACCCCGGGCTCTACATCGACGCATCCGCCGCTATCGCACCGGACACGTCCGTCCACGTCCTCGCCCCTGGACAACCGTTGATCGTGTCGTCCTGAGCGCTCGGCGATTCAGCCCAGCAGGCGCCAGTCCTCCAGGCCGTCGTACAGCGGGACGTCCTTGGCCAGCTTGCTCACCCGGGCGCGCAACGCGTCCAGGTCGGCGCCACCGGCCAGCGCGCTCGCGATGATGTCGGCGACCTCGGCGAACTCGGTGTCGCCGAAGCCGCGGGTGGCCAGCGCGGCGGTGCCGATGCGCAGGCCGGAGGTGACCATCGGGGGACGCGGGTCGAACGGAACGGCGTTGCGGTTCACCGTGATACCGATCTCGTGCAGCAGGTCCTCGCCCTGCTGGCCGTCGAGTTCGGAATTGCGCAGGTCGACCAGCACCAAGTGCACGTCGGTGCCGCCGGTGAGCACGCTGATGCCCTTGCCCTTGACGTCGGCGGCGGTGAGCCGCTCGGCCAGGAGTTTCGCGCCGGACAGGGTGCGCTCCTGGCGATCCTTGAACTCCGCGCCCGCGGCGATCTTGAACGCGACGGCCTTGGCGGCGATGGCGTGCATGAGCGGGCCGCCCTGCTGGCCCGGGAACACCGAGCTGTTCAGCTTCTTGGCGTACTCCTGCTTGGCCAGGATCAGGCCGGAGCGGGGACCGCCGAGGGTCTTGTGCACGGTCGAGGACACCACGTCGGCGTAGGGCACCGGCGAGGGGTGCAGACCGGCGGCGACCAGACCGGCGAAGTGCGCCATGTCCACCCAGAGGTAGGCGCCGACCTCGTCCGCGATCGAGCGGAACGCCGCGAAGTCCTGGTGGCGCGGGTAGGCCGACCAGCCCGCCACGATCACCTTCGGACGCGCCTGCAAGGCGATGTCGCGCACCTCGTCCATGTCGACGCGGTGGTCTTCCTTGCTCACTCCGTACGAGTGCACCTCGTAGAGCTTGCCGGAGAAGTTCAAGCGCATGCCGTGGGTGAGGTGACCGCCGTGCGCGAGATCGAGACCGAGCAGCTTGTCGCCCGGGTCCATCAGCGACATCAGCACCGCGGCGTTCGCCTGCGCACCGGAATGCGGCTGCACGTTGGCGAATTCGGCGCCGAACAGCGCCTTGGCACGGTCGCGCGCCAAGGTCTCCACCACGTCGACGTGCTCGCAGCCGCCGTAGTAGCGCCGCCCCGGGTAGCCCTCGGCGTACTTGTTGGTCAGCACGCTGCCCTGTGCCTGCAGCACCGCGCGCGGCACGAAGTTCTCCGAGGCGATCATCTCGAGCGTGTCGCGTTCGCGGGCGAGCTCGCCTGCCATCGCGGCAGCGAGCTCCGGATCGAGCTCACCGAGAGACTGGGAATTGACAGAGGCGGTCGTCTGCGTCACGTGCCTCAGTCTATGGGCCGTCGGCGTTGTCCTCGAGCAGGGGGTTCACCCCTCTCGGTCGGCACAGGCTCGGCACGCGGTCCGCCGGACCACACTCGATCCGGTGGACAGGCGCTCAGCGGGACGCGCCGCCCTCCGGCAAGTAGTTCTCCAACAGCACCGCGAGATGCCGCTGGGCGTCTTCCAGCGGCCGGGTGGACTTCATCGCCCGCGACTGGACGATGGCTCCCTCCAGCGCGCTGAACACGAAACTGCCGAAGGAGCGCGCCTCTTCGGCGGACATACCCGCATCGGCGAGCGCCGAGCCGAGCCGCTCGTGCCAGTCGGCGAACACTTCGCCCGCCGCGGCCTGCACTCGCGGCTCGGACTCGGCCAGCGCCGCCCCGAGGATCGGGCACCCGGCGCGGTATCCGGTCCGCTCCAGTGTGGTGACCCACCAGCCGAGCAACGAATCGAACCAGCCCGGAGGCGGCGCGGCGGTGATCTTCTCGACCACTCCGGCGATCCGGGCTCCCGCGACCCGGGTGGCGGCCTCGACCAACTCACCTTTGCCTGCGGGAAAGTGCTGGTAGAGCGAGTTGCGCGAGGCCTTGCCGCGTTCGAGTAAGGCGGCCAGTCCGGCGGCGTGCACGCCCTGCTCGCGAACGAGTTCGATGGCGCTTTCGATCAGCCTGGTGCGCGGCCCTGCGGTCATGCGAGTTCCTTGCTCACTGTTGCGTGAACCGATCGGTCCATGTTGCAATCATGTCAGATGTGGACCGATCGGTTCATCGAAAGGATGCGATTCATGTCCGAAACCACCGTCGACCCGACTCAGCTGTCCGGTCTGGAACTCCTGCGTGTCGCGATGACCAGAACGGATCGCCCGCCGTTCATCGGTGACCTGCTCGGCATGGAGGTCGATGAGCTCGAGCACGGCAAGGTGGTCTTCGCGCTGCGCACCCGGCCCGATTTCGCCAACCCGCTCGGCACCACACACGGCGGCATCTGCGCCACCCTGCTCGACTCGGTGATGGGCTGCGCGGTGCACACCACCCTGGAGCCAGGCGTCGGCTACACGACGCTGGAACTGAAGATCAACTACATCCGGGCCGTGCCCACCGACGGACAGCGGCTCACCGCCACCGGCACCACGATCCACCTCGGGCGCACCACCGCGACCGCCGAGGGACGCGTGGTCGACGAGCAGGGCCGCCTGGTCGCGCACGCCACCACCACCTGCGCCATTTTCCGCCCACATCGATCCTGAGGAGAACTGTCATGGCGGGACGAACACCGAGCGCCGCGGTACGCAAATTCCGGCGCGAACGCCTCATCGGCCGCTACCTGGTGAACCCGGCCGTCGGCCTGCTCGACCGGCTCGGCATCCGGTCGCCGCTGATCGCCGAACTGGAGACGGTCGGCGCGAGATCCGGTCAGCCCCGGCGGGTGCCGGTCACCGCGTCGATCGACGAGACCGGCGCGTGGCTGATCTCGCAGCACGGTTATCGGTCCGGCTGGGCCCGCAACATCGCCGCCGACCCGCACATCAGGCTGCGGCTGGGCACAGAGTGGCGCACCGGAACGGCCTCCTTCGTGCCCGAGGACGATGTGGTGGCTCGCTCGCGCACCTTCGCCAAGGGCCGCGTCTCGGCCGCCGTCGCCGAGCGAACGATGAAAGCGCTGGAGAGCGATCCGATCTCGGTGCGCATCACCTTCGCCGGAGCTTGACCGCGCACCGGAAATCCGCGACCGCTCGACAGACGCGGCGGCCGTGCGCGGACGATCGCGCCGAGGCCGCGACGTACGGCCGGGCCACCGATTCGGTTCCGTGGTGAGAGTTCGCAGCATCTCCACGGGCGGACAGAGTTGCGCGGCGATCCGGTAGCCTCACGCCGCCGCGCGTACCGCCCCGGGAGTGAGTGGCTCGTCGAGCAGCCTGCGGAAACGGTCGGCCCGGTCCTCGGCGTCGGCCGCGCGATCGAGCCAGCCGCCCAGCAACCGGTATCCCTCGACGTAGGTGGAGATGTAGGCCCGCCACAGCGGCGAGGACAGGAAGCGCAGCGACTGGCGCGCCCGCTCCGGCGTCGTCAGGCTCCAGGTCTGCAAGAACTCCGCCACCTCGTCGTGCGACCGGCCCCGGTCGTGCAGCAGCAGCGCGGCGTCCTGGCGCACGCTCAGCAGGTCTGCCGAGGCGTTCGAAAGGCGTTCGGCACGTTCGCCATCGAAGCGCAGCCCGAGATCCGCGTAGATCTCCTGCGCCCACTTGCCCCAGCCAGGGCCGACGATCGAACGCAACGCCAGATCGGCGAGCCCCTCGGCCATCAGGCACTGCGGCGTGTTCACCAGGAACAGCGTCTGCTCGGCCTGACCGGCGGCGACCAGCCCGGCTTCCTTGCGGCAGTGCTCGGTGTGGTGCCCCGGGTAGGACTCGTGCGCGATCAGCTGCGGCAGGTGCGCCATGTGCTGCTTCAGGTCGGAGTTGATCGCGACCCGGGAGTGGTAGTTGCCCAGGTAGTAGTTGAACCCGGACCAGGGCTTGTCGCCGACCACCTCGTAGGTGACGTGCTCGTGGTCGGGTAGCGGGTAGCGGGCGCGAACCAGCTCGCGCAACGCGCTGGAGAACGCCTCGACGCACACCGCCAACCGCTCCGGCGGGATCTCGTCGGCCTTGCGATGGGCGGCCACCCGCTCGGCCAGCGGACCGTCCCCGGCGAGCACCTCGTCCATCCGCCGGTGCGCGTCGCGGTAGTCGTCCACGTCACCGGGCGCGATGTCGACGTCGAAGTAGGCGCGCACCTCCTCGATGAAGCCGATGTCATCGCCCGCGAATTTCCGTCCGGAGCACTCCAGCGCGCGCAGGTGCACGTCGAGGAACTCGGCGCGCTCGGGCGCGAATCCGGCCTCCGGCACCGCGGCGCGCAACTCGGCGGCACGGCGAGCCAGCTCGCGCGGCTGCGGTGCGGGCGCGTTCCGCACCTCGCGGCGCAGCGCCGGATCACCGGTGTAGGCGTCGACGAATCCTTCCTCCAGCCGGTCGAAGGCGAGGCCGAGCCGCAGGTATTCGGTCACGAGCGGATGCGCTTCCATGCCAGCCGACATTAGCGGCTCACACCTGTGTCATCGAGTCGGTTACCAGCCGGTAGTGGTACCCCGCTCGGCCCACGATGCTGACGCAGAGCAGAATTCGCCTATGCGGCGACAGCTAGACCGAATCTCACCGGATCCGCACGGTAACCGTGCGTGTTTGCTGAAACGGAGTGTCGGGTAAATGGCACGAATGAGCGAGCCGAGTCCCTACGTGGAATTCGACCGGAAACAGTGGCGGACCCTGCGTAAATCGACTCCCCTGGTGCTCACCGAGGAAGAACTGGTCGGCCTGCGCGGTCTCGGGGAACAGATCGATCTCGAAGAAGTCGCGGAGGTGTATCTCCCGCTCGCTCGTCTCATCCACCTGCAGGTGGCCGCTCGTCAGCGACTGTTCGCCGCGACCGCGACATTTCTCGGCGAAACCCATCCCGACCAGCAGGTACCGTTCGTGATCGGCGTCGCGGGCAGCGTCGCGGTCGGCAAGTCCACCACCGCGCGCGTACTGCAAGCGCTGCTGGCGCGCTGGGATCACCACCCGCGGGTCGACCTGGTCACCACCGACGGATTTCTCTATCCCACCGCGGAACTCACCCGGCGCGGCCTCATGCACCGCAAGGGTTTCCCGGAGAGTTACGACCGCCGCAGCCTGCTGCGATTCGTCACCGAGGTGAAATCCGGTGCGGCCGAAGTCTGCGCCCCGGTGTATTCGCACATCTCCTACGACATCGTGCCGAGCAAGCTGCACTGCGTGCGCCAACCCGACATTCTGATCGTGGAGGGGTTGAACGTGCTGCAGACCGGTCCGCGCCTGATGGTGTCGGACTTGTTCGACTTCTCGATCTACGTCGACGCGCGTATCGAAGACATCGAGAAGTGGTACGTGCGACGGTTTCTCACCTTGCGCAAGACCGCATTCGCCGACCCGAACGCGCATTTCCACCACTACTCCGGATTCACCGACGAGCAGGCGACCGCCGCCGCGCAGGAGATCTGGAACAACACCAACCGGCCGAATCTGGTGGAGAACATTCTGCCCACCCGCCCGCGCGCGACCCTGGTGCTGCGCAAGGACGCCGACCACAGCATCAATCGGCTGCGGCTACGGAAATTGTGATTCCGATTACAATTTCCACGCATCGTCGAGTCGCTGCGCGACATCGATATCGCGGACCGCGGCGATGTGCGGCTTACGGATCTCCGCGGAGATATAGCGGGCGACGAAACGCCTGATCTCGTGATCGACGCCGGCGAGGACGCGCAGCAGTTGCCCGCGCCGCGTGGCGGCGGCGACATCGATGTGCACGTCGGCAGGCCGCGGCTCCGCGATATCGATCACCACCCGCAGGGGCGCCGCCGTGCGTACCGTCAGGCGCAGGTGCACGGTGCCCTGTACGTGGAACCGGTGCCGGTCGACCGCCAGGTGCAGCAGCAGGTCGACCTCCAGCGGGATTATCAATTCGAACGCGATGGTCTCGTCGTCGCGACGGCTCAGCCTGGACGACCCGAGCCTGACCTTGGCGGTCACCTTGGCGAGTCGGCCGGGACCGACCCCGATGGGGCCGAAATCGAATGCGCTGCCGGTCAGCTGGTCGAACGCGCCCGCGATGCGCGCTTCGGAGGCGGCGTACTCCAGGAAGCGTCTACCGAAGTCCGCATAGCTGATCGAGTCGTCCGGTTCGCCCAGCGCGGGCCAGCGGTCGAGCGAGCTCATGAGACCGGACGGTACGCGAGAAGAACGATACCGGAGCGGGATTCAGCGCACCGACATCGAGTCAGACGCCGAAACGGCGATGACGCGCGGCGAAGTCGCGCAGCGCCCGCAGGAAATCCACCCGGCGGAACTCCGGCCAGTACGCCTCGGTGAACCATATCTCCGAGTATGCGCTCTGCCACAGTAGGAACCCGGACAGCCGCTGCTCGCCGGAGGTGCGAATCACCAGGTCCGGGTCCGGTTGGCCGGAGGTGTAGAGGTGCTGGCCGATGGCGTTCACGGTGATCGACTGGACCAGGTCCTCGCCGGTCTCGCCCGCCGCGATCTCCTGGCGGACCAGCGAGCGCACCGCGTCGGTGATCTCCTGTCTGCCGCCGTAGCCGACCGCGACATTGACGTGCACTCCGTTGCGGCCGTCGGTGCGCTCGGCCGCGGTGCGCATCCGCTTGGCGATCAGTTCGGGGAAGCCGTCGAGCGAGCCGACGATGCGCACGCTCCAGTTCTGCTCCGGCGCCGACAGCTCCTCGACCACGTCGGTGATGACCTCGAACAGCGTCTCCAACTCATCGGGATCACGCTGGAGATTCTCGGTGGACAGCAGGTAGACGGTCACCATCTCGATGCCCTCGGCCGCACACCAGCCGACCAGCTCGGCGATCTTCAGCGCGCCGACCCGATGGCCGTGACTGACGTCGGTGAAACCGTTCTCCCGCGCCCACCGGCGATTGCCGTCACACATCACCGCGACGTGCCGGGGATGCTGCTTGCCGGCCAGCTGCCTGGACAGCCGGGCCTCGTAGATGCGATACGGCAGACCCCGCACCTGACTCGGAAGTTCCACGCGGGCAACCCTACGCCTCGGCGACACGAACGCGGCATCGACCGCGATACGCCGGTACAGTGGCCAGGAGCACGCAAGTTACGGTTGCGTAGGTTACTGACGGGTTCAACTACCTCGTCTGCACTCGGTCCGGCGTTGGGCCGCGGAAAGACTGCTCCGGCTGTTCCCTTAGGAGGTACTCGTGTCCGAATCGGTCGGCGCCGCCGATGCGGCAACGGTCACACCGGTCCCCGCCACGGCGGGCGAAGCACTCGCCGAGGCGCTGGTCAAACCGCGCATGCGGGGCTGGATCCACACCTGGGCCGTCGGCGTCGCGGCGATCGCGGCCGTCGTGCTGATCGCCACCGCGGGCACGGTCTCGGCGACCGCGGGATGGTCGACGCTGATCTACGGGCTCACCGTGTGCGGGCTGTTCGGCGTCAGCGCGGTCTACCACCGGGTGACCTGGCCGACCGCCCGCGCTCGCATCCGGATGAAGCGAGCGGACCACTCGATGATCTTCCTGTTCATCGCGGGCAGCTACACCCCCTTCGCCCTGCTCGGCCTGCCCGGACGAACCGGGCAGACGCTGCTGGTCGTGGTCTGGGCGGGCGCGCTGGCCGGAGTGGCGCTCAAACTGCTGTGGCCCGGCGCTCCCCGCTGGGTCGGCGTTCCGCTCTATCTGTTGCTGGGCTGGGCCATCGTGCCGGTGGCCGGACAACTGAACGGCCAGATCGGCATCGCACCGCTGATTTTGTTGCTGATCGGCGGCCTGTTCTACAGCGGCGGCGCGATCCTCTACGCCACGAAATGGCCGAACCCGTGGCCGGGGGTTTTCGGGCACCACGAGTTCTTCCACGCGGCCACGGTGCTCGCGGCGTTGACCCACTACGCGGCGGTCTGGCTCGTCGTCCTGCGCTGAGCGCATAGAGTCGACCCGGAGGGCGGACGAGAGGGCGGCGCAGGCGATGGAACGGTCATCGAGATCGCGAGCCCTATGATCGCGAAGCTCGTCGTCTGGGCGCTCAAAGCGCGGGGTGGTCTGGCCGCTCTGGTCACCACGGCGAATCTCAGCGGCCTCGCGGTGATCGTCACCCAGCTGTGGCTGAACGGGTTCCTCGGCAGGCTGGGCACGGATTGGCTACGGGCACTGGCCTTCGTCGGCATCTATCCGGCGGCGGGATTCCTGGCGGGCATCGTCCTGGCGGTGCGCGACCGCAAGGTGTACTTCGGCTGGCTCGACGCCGGGCGCAAGCCCACGGAGGTGGAGGCGCGGCGCCTTCTGCACCTACCCGTCGCGATCAGCATGCGCGCGATCGCGCTGTGGATTCCGGGGGTGATCGTGGCGACCGCGGTCTTCGCGCGGCTGAGCCCGGACAACGACCCCGGCGTGACGGCGTCGCTGTTCACGATCGGCGCCTTCGAGTCGGCGGCGGTCACCTTCCTGATCGTGGACCGGTTGATCCGGCCGACGATCCCGGTGGTCGCCCGGGTGCTCGGCTGGACCATGCACTGGAGTTCCTCTGTGCTGGTGCGGGTCGTGCTGACCTGGGCGGTGGCGGCCGCGCTTCCGCTGCTCATGCTGATCGTCGTGCTGGCCGACCCGGTAGCGGCCGCGCCCGACCGGGTCCGCACCGCCATCTACCTGTCCGCGGTCGGCATCGGAGTGGGTGCGCTGGCCACGGCGTTCCTCGCCCGCGCGGTCGCCGCGCCGATGCGCGTCCTGCGTCGCGCGCTGGACCGCATCGCGCAAGGCGATCTCGGCGTCCGGGTGCCGATCGGCAGCACCAGTGAGATCGGCCGGTTGGAGCATTCGGTCAACGAACTGGCGGCGAACCTGCGCGAGCGCGAGCGGATGCGTGAGGTGTTCGGCAGGCACGTCGGGGCCGAGGTGGCCGAGCGCGCGCTGGCTCGCGGGGCGGATCTCACCGGCGACGTGCGTGAGGTGTCGGCGCTGTTCGTCGACGTGACCGGGTCGGTGGAGCTGTCCACCGGGTTGCCGCCGCAGGAGTTCGTGGCCAAGCTCAATCGGTTGCTCGCGATCGTCGTCGCGGCGACCGAGGAGAACAACGGACTGGTCAACAAGTTCGAGGGCGACGCGGCGCTGTGCGTCTTCGGAGCGCCGATCGCGTTGGGCGACAACGCGACTCCGGCGCTGCGGGCGGCGCGCCGCATCCGGGACGAGGTGCTCGCCACCGGAGAACTCGACATCGGGATCGGCGTCGCGCGCGGCGGGGTCTTCGCGGGCGACGTCGGCTCCGACACCCGCCTGGAATTCACGGTGATCGGCGACGCCGTCAACGAGGCCGCCCGCCTCACCACGGCGGCCAAGGAGGTGCCGCGGCGAATCCTGGTGAGCCAAGCGGTGATCGAAGCCGCTACGGAACACGAGCGCGCCAAGTGGACGTTCTACGACACCATCGTGCTACGCGGCATGAAGAACCCCACGTTCTGCTGGACCGACATCGACACCTCCGGCGCCCGGCCCGAACACATCGAAACCCGCACCGATCAGCTGGACGGCCACGACCTGCCCGCCGACACCAACCCGGTCATCGAAATCCACACCGCCGCAGAGCCGCCCCGTGGCACCGAGTTGCCGGACGCCGAGTTCGACGCCCCGCCTCGGCGCTAGTCCACTCAGCTGGGTGAACAGCGAAGCACCCTCGGCACGGCGGTTCAGCGGCCGTCTCGATGGCGACATGACCGAACGCGCGTGCACCGACCGCATCGGGCCCGCTCGGTTGCGTTCGGCGGTACGAACGTCGTCGTGCGCCCACCTGGCATCGTGTCGCGATGGTCTCGGCCGTCGGGCCGCCGGTGCACCGCCCGGGCCGCCAGGGGCCGACCACATTTCCGGCCACGCCCTCCGTCGACGGGGCGTCCGACTCGAACCGTCTATCGCCAACCGGCCGATGGTGGCCGGAGGTGCTGTCGTCAGTTTCGCCGAAGCGCCATCAGGAGCTCGTCGGGCGTGGAGACCGGGAGGTCGCAGACGGAGCCGCGGCAGACGTACGCGGCCGCGGCGTTGCGGACCAAGGGCCGATCGGCCAGCAGCGGGACGGCGTTCGGGGCCCCGGCAAGGACGACGGAGCCGCCGGGTGCGGCCGCACGGGCCGCGGCGAGCAACTCGGTGGGCTGGGCCGCCGATTCGGCGGCGATGGCGACCTGCAGCGGGCCGCGCAAGGCCGCCTCGGCGACGGTGAGCCACTGGCCCGCCGAGCGCGGCGCGCGTGCCAGCACAATCGCGCCGCGCTCGAGGGTGCGGTCGGCCAGTTCCCGGTAGCGGGCGGCGCCTTCCGGGTCGCTCGCGGCCGCGGCGGTGAGCAGCGCTTCGGCCAGCGCGGAGGCGCCTGCGGGGGTGGCTCCGTCGATCGGGTCGCGGGGGCGGGCGACTAGGGTTTCGGCGTCGTCGGCGGTGTCGAACCAGCCGCCCGGCTGATCGGGGTCGGCGAAGTGTTCGATCGCGGTATCCAGCAGGCGTTGGGCGTCGTCCAGCCAGCCGAGGTCGCCGGTGGCCTGGTGCAGCGCTAGCAGGCCGGTGACCAGCCAGGCGTGGTCCTCCAGGATGGCGGGCGCCGCGCCGACGACGCCGCCGAGCGATGCACGTCGCAGCCGACCGTCCACCACGTGCTCGGCCAGCAGGAATCGCGCGCATCGGACGGCGGCGGCGGTCCACTCCGGTTCGTCCAGCGCGCCCGCGGCCTCGGCGAGCGCGGTGATCGCCATACCGTTCCATGCGGTGACCACTTTGTCGTCGCGTTCGGGTTGTGGGCGTCGATCGCGGGCGGCGATCAACGCGGCACGGACGTGTTCCAGCCGCGCGTGGTCCTCCGCCGTGGCGGGTTCGGCGTACCTGGTCAGCACCGAGGTGCACTGTTCGAAGTTTCCGGCGGTGGTGACGCCGAAGAACTCGGCCGCCCACGCCCCGTCGATCGGACCGAGCACGCCGGCCAGCTCGGCGGGCGTCCACACGTACGTCGCGCCTTCGACACCGGGCTTACCGGGCTCCAAGTGCGTGTCGGCGTCCAGCGCCGAGGCGAAACCGCCCTGCGGGGTCCCGAGGTCATCGAGGAGAAACCGCACGATTTCCCGGGTGACCCGGTGCGACAACGATTCCGGAAGCTCGGACCCGCTGCGGCGGGCGAGGTGCGCGTAGGCGCGTAACAGCTGCGCGTTGTCGTAGAGCATTTTCTCGAAGTGCGGCACCACCCATGCCGCGTCGACCGAATACCGCGCGAACCCGCCGCGCAGCTGGTCGTAGATGCCGCCGCGCGCCATGGCCTCGGCGGTGCGGGCGACCACCTGGAACACCGCCGGGTCACCGGTCCGCTCCCAGTGCCGCAACAGTCCCTCGAGCAGCGCCGAGGGCGGGAATTTGGGAGCGCCGCCGAATCCGCCGTGCTCGGCGTCCTCGTCGCGCAGCACGGCGGCGACGGCATGGGCGAGCAGCTCCGGGGTGATCGTCAGGTCCGCGTCGGGCAGTCCCGCCGCTTGGTCGCGCAGCGCAGCAGCCACCTGCGCGGAGGCCTGATTCACTTCGTCGCGCCTGGTGCGCCAGGTCTCCGTGACCGCCGTGAGCAGCTGGGTGAAGGACGGCATGCCGCCGCGCGGGAGCTTCGGGTAGTAAGTGCCGCAGTAGAACGGTTCGCCGTCCGGCGTCAGGAAACAGGTCATCGGCCAGCCGCCTTGCCCTGTCATCGCGACCGTCGCATTCATGTAGACCGCGTCCAGGTCTGGTCGCTCCTCCCGGTCCACCTTCACGCAGACGAAGTTCTCGTTCATCTGATCGGCGGTGGCCTGGTCCTCGAACGACTCGTGCGCCATCACGTGGCACCAGTGACAGGACGCGTACCCCACCGACAGCAGAACGGGCACGTCCCGCTCCCGCGCTTCGGCCAGTGCCTCCGCGTCCCACTCCCGCCAGTGCACCGGGTTGTCCGCATGCTGCCGCAGGTACGGGGACGTCGCCTCTCCGAGCCGGTTCATGGCTCCACCGTACGACCCTTCCCGCCGCCGTGTGGGTACGTCGTCCTTGACTCTCCCGCGGCGGGAGACGACACGGTCGAGGAATGAAAATCGATCTGGCCCGAACCGATGGCCACTACTACGGAGCGAGCACGCGACCTGTGGTCCGGACATTCAGCGCATACGACTACGTGACGGTCGAAGGAATCGGGGACCCTGACGGCCCGGTCTACGCGGCGGCGGTGCAAACGCTCTACCGGGCCGCGTACGGCGCGAAGAAGGCGGCGAAAGCCGCAGGGCAGGACTTCGTCGTGCCCAAACTCGAGGGCCTGTGGTGGGTCGAATCCGACGCTCCGCCACTGACGGTTCCACGCGACCAATGGCACTGGAAACTGCTGATTCGCATGCCGGAAGTGGTGACCGCCGACATGGTGACCGGCGCGTCCTTCGAACGACTCACCGAGGGCGAGGCGATCCAGGTCCTGCACCTGGGCCCGTACGCGACCGAGCCCGAGACCCTGGCTCGCATGGACGCCCTCATGGCGGCCGAGGGATGGGCGCACCACGGCCGCCACCACGAGATCTACTTGTCCGACCCGCGCCGGACACCGAACGAGAGGACGAAAACCATTCTGCGTCAACCGGTTCGCCGCACGCTCACGTCTCAGTAAGGAGCCGGCGCGCTCGGCTCGGCACACCACGGCCCCGACGGGCCGGGGCCAGAACGTCAGAGCCAGGTCGAGCAGATGCCGGTCCCACGAGCGGACCGCGAGGTCGGCCAGAACGCCGGAAACCGTAATGGTGTCGCGCCTGGCCGGCGCGGCAAGCGTCTGGTTGTCATCGGCCCAGAAGGTCACCACCACCATCGGCCATACGCCGCCCGGCTTTCCGGTTCCATAGCAAATTGAGCTGCGCCGGTTGCATAGGACCGATTGCCGAACCGGGTGCGCAGGCAACGGATACTTCCGATACACGCGATCGGTTGCGGGTTCGAGTCACGTCCGGATCGTTTCGATCCGGTAGCTCAATTGGTAGAGCAGTCCACGGCAGGGTTTCCGGATCCACAGGGCTCGGTTCGCTCGAGCCGGTATACCCGTCGCCGCCCAGAACTCGGGCGCCCGAACTTCGCGCGGGAAGCGGCTGGGCATATCGTCTGCTTTCCGCGGAACTGCCTGCCGGAACAACTCGTCGAAAATCTTCGGCACAGTTGAAGGTTTCGACACACCCGCCGAAAACGACGGACTACGTGCGCGCCAGTACCTCGCGTCCGACGTACGCCAACAGTCTGCGGTGTGCCGGTTCGTCGTCGGCGACCAGCACCTCGGGACCGAAAATGCCGGGTGCGCGGAAGGAATCGATGCCACCCGCGGCATGCATGGTGGCGAGCAATTCGCCACACAACCCGTCGTCGGCCAGATCCGGCCGATCGATGGCCACCGCGATATCCACCCCGTGCACGAGAATCTCGGTGAGATGCACCAGCGCGGCCGCGGGGCCGGGCAGTTCACCGAGCGAGATGCCCACCGTGCCGTCCAGCGCATCGGGCCGGTGCCAGGCCGCGCGGTCCACCTCGGCCGCCGCGGCGTACGCGCCCTGCGGATCACCGCCGAGCCAGTCGGATTCGTGGTCGGCGCCGGTATCCATGCCGCTCAGGGCCGCCGCGAAGATGTGCATACCGCCGACCGTGTGGTTGAGAACGGTGCGGACATCCCAGTCCCGGCACGGCGTCGGCGTCGTCAGATCCGCTCCTCCCACGGCGGCGACGATCGCTCCGGTCGCATCCAGTGCACGGTCGATCTGTCCGATCACGTTGTCCATGAGCTTCCTTCGGTCGAGCGGTTTGGCTGAATTGGTAACACAGGACACCGACAAGCGCGCGGCAATGCGAACTCCACCTTGCGTCGAGATAGTTGCCGACAGTGTGCTTCTCGTGACCGCGAAGGAAAATGCGCGGGCCGGACGGCCCCGCTCCCCTCGGTGGTGCGCCCGGTGCGCAGGCACTTCCACTTCTAATGGACAGGTTGCGGGTTCGAGTCCCGCCCGGACCCCATGGTCCGGTAGCTCAATGGCGGAGCGGTACGTTCCGTCGCCGAATTTCATCTCGGGCGCACTACCACCGAATTCGCGCACCCGCGAAGCGGACCGTCTCGCTCGGGCAAAGATTCGGCGCGTCTCCGGTGCGCAGGCAACGGTTACTTCGGGTTCAATTCCTACCGAAACCATTTCGGTCGCTCGATACGGCGAGCAGCCCGTCGCCGCTTTTCCTCGGCCATTCCGCTCCGAAAAAATGGGGTGCGGCAATTCCTTTCGTCTCGGGTACCGCTCTACACGTGGAACCTGGCCGGATACCGCTACGGGCACGCCCTCAGCGGCACCCCGCACCGGCACGCCTTCGGCGGCCTGACCGACGTGGCGTTCCGGATGATCCGGCTGTTGGAGGCGGGACGCGACGCCGACTGGCCGTTCTGAACGGCGGCGGGGCCGAGATCGCCTCCCGACCTCGGCCCGTGGGTCCACCGGACCACCGGCACGCCTTCGGCGGCCTGACCGACGCGGAGCTCCGGACCATCGCGCTGCTGGCAGCGGGACGCGACCCCGACTGGCCGTTCTGCTCCGCGGCCTACCCGAACACCGGATAGTTGGCCCGGATGACGCCGTGCGGGTCGCGGGCACGCTTGACCTCGCGCAGCCGGTTCAGCGTCGCGGCGTCGAAAGCGGCGTCGGCCGTCTCGCCGGGCGTGAGGAAGGTATACGGCTTGTGGCCGCTGATCTGCCCGCTCACCGCGCCGACGATGGCGGTGCGCCGCGCCTCGACCGCATCGCGCAGGTGCTGCAGCCCGAGACCAAGGCAGTAGAGCAGGTACGGCTCCGCGATCGGGCCGCGCGCGCCACCATCGGGCCGGGCTTCGGCCAGGGCGCCGCCCAGGTGCCGGATCTGCACATTGGCCAGCGGGGCGACCGGTTCCTCGATCAGGGTCTTGACCACGGCGTCGCCGAGATCGGTGAGCTGCTCCGCACGGGACAGCGACGGGCTCGGGTCCGTGGGTTCGGCGGTGACCGCGCCGATGTCGGCGGCCCCGAACACGCCGCGCTTGTCGAGAATGAGATCTCCGATGGCGTCCAGGGCGGTCAGCAGCGTCCGTCCACGATCAGGATCACCCAGATACACCGCGTCCACGCCGACCATCGGCGGTGCGTCCGGGATCTGCAAACGCTGGAACCACACCGACAGTTCGTGCGGAGCCGCCGCGGTGATCTCCTGGAATGCGTCGAACACCTCGCGAATCCGCGTTTGCGGCCACAGCATGCGGCCGCCGAACAGCTCCGGCGCGGGAAACAGATCGAACTCGAGCGCCGTCACGACGGCGAAGTCGCCGCCACCGCCGCGCAACGCCCAGAACAGGTCCGGATCGTCCTCGGCCGTGACCCGGCGCGCAGCGCCCTCCGCGTCGACGATCTCGAACGCGCGCACCGCGTCGGCGGCCCAGCCGTGCTTGCGGCCGAACCAGCTCATGCCGCCGCCGAGGGTGTAGCCGGTCACGCCGACGACCGGATTGCTGCCCGCGAGCCCGGTCAGCCCGTGCCTGGCCGCGGCCGCCTGCACCCGACCCCACGACACTCCGGCGCCCACGCGCGCCACCCGACGCCGGGGATCGATCTCGATGCCGTCCAAATACCCGGTGCGCAGCAGGATCGCCTCGGGCACGCCACCGGACGCGCCGTGTCCGGTCGGTTGGATGACCACCGGCACGCCCGCGCGGCCCGCGTACCGGACCACGGCCGCGACGTCACCGGCGTCTCCGGCCCGCACCACGGCGGCCACCGGTTGGTCGACGGTCGTCGTCCAGGGCCGCGCCGCGGTTTCGAAGCCCTCGTCACCGGCCACCAGCACGCGGCCGGGCAGCGTGGCCCGCAGTTCGTCGAATGTCATTGCTCGTCCTGACTCTCAGCGTTCGGAAGCAGACGCGCGCGGGAACCGGGGTGTCGGCTTTCGACGAAAGGCCGTGGTTCGCGCCGCGACTACCTCATTGACGAAAGAGAGCGCGGAAAGGTAACAACGAGCAGGTCAGCGAGGGTTTCGCCGCTCAGCCGGATTCGGCTCGCCCTTCGGGGTCGGCGCCCTTCGATTCCTCGGCACGGCGGGTGATGCCGTGCTCGGTGCCCTCGTCGGCCTCCTGGTCCGGTTCCGGGTGCTCGGGCTCGAAGGTCGCAGGCAGGCCCTTGATGTGCCGGTTCATCGACCGGACCAGCAGGAAGGTGCCCGCGAGCAGAATCAGGATGATGACCAGGCCGAGCGGCGACGCCTTGCCGAACTCGGGGCCGGTCGGCGTTCCGGGTGTCTGGGCGAGCAGGACGAACGTCACGACCGCTCGTCCTCGATGCCCGCGAACAGGTCGGTCTCCGGCAGCTCGGTGCGCACGCGGGTCTTGGCCAGCTCGAACTCCTCGGTCGGCCACAACCGCTGCTGCATCTCCATCGGAATGGCGAAGAACGCGCCGTTCGGATCGATCTGCGTCGCGTGCGCGCGCAAGGCGTCGTCGCGCTGCGGGAAGTACTTGGCGCAGTCGATCTGGGTGGTGATCCTGGCGAACATGTCACCGCGCTCGGCGGCGTACTTGCGCATCCGGTCCAGCCACTCCTGCAGCGGGAACGGTTCGCCGAGGCGCTCGTACTCCGCGGCGAAGATCTCCATCCGCTTCATGCTGAAGCCGTGGTCGTAGTACAGCTTGAGCGGCGTCCACGGCTCGCCCGCGCCGGGAAAGCGCTCGGGGTCGCCCGCCGCCTCGAACGCCGCCATCGACACCTCGTGGCAGCGGATGTGGTCGGGGTGCGGGTAGCCGCCGGTCTCGTCGTAGGTGGTCATCACGTGCGGCTTGAACTCGCGCACCACGCGCACCAGGGCCTCGGTGGCCTCCTCCAGCGGAACCAGCGCGAAGCTGCCCTCGGGCAGCGGCGGGAGGGGGTCGCCCTCGGGCAGGCCCGAGTCGACGAAACCGAGCCAGTGCTGGCGCACGCCGAGCGCACGGGCCGCGGCGGCCATCTCCTCACGGCGGATCTCGTGGATCCGCTCCAGGACGCCGGGCGTGTCCATGGCCGGGTTCAGGATGCTTCCACGCTCTCCGCCGGTCAGCGTCACGACGAGGACGTCGTGTCCTTCGTCGGCGTAACGGGCGGTCGTCGCGGCACCCTTGCTGGATTCGTCGTCTGGGTGGGCGTGCACCGCCATGAGGCGAAGGCCACTCACGTCTCGTTCTCCGTCGCTCTCGGTCGCGGGTGTCGGGGCTTCGTTACCTATAGTTCCATTCGACCCACATTTGTTCCGACGTACCCCCCGGGAGCGACCACGATGAGCCAGCCCGCGCCGGAGAGCGGCGGCGACGCGAAGGCGGCGTCTCCCGGCGGACCCCCGCCCGACCGCTACGGCACCGGGCCACGCAAGCCGCGCCGCTGGATCGTGCCGGTGCTCGGCGTGCTGGTGGTGCTCGCGGGACTCGGCGTGGCCTACCTGGGCTATCAGAAGTACGGGCCGGAGGACATCGAGGCCGAGCAGCTCGGCTACGTCGTCGTCGACGACTCGACCATGACCATCCACCTCAAGGTCACCCGGGCCGACCCGCAACAGCCGGTGGTGTGTTTCGTCCGCGCGATGGCTCGCGACGGCTCCGAACTCGGCCGCAGGGAAGTGCTGATCGAGCCGTCGAGCAGCGGGACGGTCGAGTTGACCACCGTCGTGCGCTCGTCCGCGCGTCCCGTGTCGGGCAGCGTGTACGCGTGCAGCGATCGGGTACCCAGCTATCTGCGAGTTGGCTGATTTCCGCGCATAAACCGGCGATTTGCCCGCGAAATTAACTCCGACCTGCACATTTGTGAATCATGCTAAAATGGCGTGATACACGGTTCCGGAGCTCGGAGCCGTGTTTGCTGCATTGGCGGCCAGCGCTGAGGGTTCGGGCTTGCGATTTCGCCCGTGACCGGGGCCTGTCGGGGTTCGATGAACTTCCCAGGATCGCTCTAGCCGTCGACTGGCGCGTGCCCGCTTCCGGGTGGGCACACGCCGGTGCTCAGGGAATCCCGGCCTGCCGGGAACAACTACTAGGGAGTGATCGAGATGACTGAGACGCAAGTGACCTGGCTGACCCCGGAGTCGCACGACAGGCTCAAGAGCGAACTCGACGCGCTCATCGCCAATCGTCCGGTCATCGCCGCCGAGATCAACGAACGCCGGGAAGAGGGCGACCTCAAGGAGAACGGCGGGTACCACGCCGCGCGCGAGGAGCAGGGTCAGCAGGAGGCGCGCATTCGCCAGCTGCAAGAGCTGCTGAACAACGCCAAGGTCGGCGTCGCACCGACCAAGTCCGGCGTGGCGCTTCCCGGGTCGGTCGTCAAGGTCTACTACGACGGCGACGAGACGGACACCGAAACCTTCCTGATCGCCACCCGCGAGGAGGGTCTCCGCGATTCCAAGCTGGAGACGTACTCGCCGAACTCGCCCCTCGGCGGCGCGCTCATCGACGCCAAGGTGGGCGAGACCAGGGAATACACGCTGCCCAATGGGAACACGATGAAGGTCACCCTGCTCAGCGCCGAGCCCTACCACAGCTGACGCTCTCGGTCGCGCCGCCACGGCGGGCCGATACCCCCGCGGACACGAGCGGCCGCGCCCGATCATCGGGTGCGGCCGCTTCCTCATGTCCGTGAACCTAGCTCAATGCCTGCTCGATGTCCGCGAGCAGGTCGCTGACATCCTCGATGCCGACCGAAAGCCGCACCAAGTCCGCGGGCACCTCCAGCTCGGAACCTTCGGTGGAGGCGTGCGTCATCGCGGCCGGATGCTCGATCAGTGACTCGACACCGCCCAGGGACTCGGCGAGGGTGAAGACCTCGGTCCGCGCGCAAAACTTCCGCGCGGCTTCGACGTCACCATTGAGGCGCACCGAGATCATCCCGCCGAAGCGCCGCATCTGCTTCGCCGCGACGGCATGGCCCGGGTGCTCCGGCAGGCCGGGGTAGATCACATGCGAGATCGACGGGTGCCCGGACAGGAACTCCGCGATGGTCTCGGCGTTGTCGCAGTGCCGATCCATCCGCAGGGCGAGGGTCTTGGTGCCGCGCAGCGTGAGGAACGCGTCGAACGGGCCGGGCACCGCGCCCGCGCCGTTCTGCAGGAACGCGAACGCCGCGTCGAGTTCCGGATCGTCGGTGATCAGCGCGCCGCCGATGACGTCGGAGTGGCCGCCGAGGTACTTGGTGGTGGAGTGCACCACGATGTCGGCGCCGAGCAGCAGCGGCTGCTGCAGGTAGGGCGTCGCGAAGGTGTTGTCGACGACCAGTTTCGCGCCCGCCGCGTGCGCGACGTCGGCCAGCGCGGGGATATCGCCGATGCTCAGCAGGGGGTTGGTCGGGGTTTCGATCCACACCAGCTTGGTGTTCGGCCGGATCGCGGCGCGCATCTCGTCCACGTTGAACACGTGCGCGGGCGAGTGCTCGATCCCCCACTGGCTGAAGACCTTGTCGATCAGCCGGAAGGTGCCGCCGTAGGCGTCGTCGGGGATCACGATGTGATCACCCGGACGCAACGTGGCCCGCAGCGCACAGTCGGTCGCGGCCATGCCGGACGCGAACGCCCGGCCGTAGCGGCCCGATTCCAGCGCGGCGAGGTTCGCTTCCAGTACCGACCGCGTCGGGTTGCCGGTGCGGGCGTATTCGAAACCGCCGCGCAACCCGCCCACGCCGTCCTGGGCGAACGTCGAGCTCGCGTAGATGGGCACATTCACCGCGCCGGTCTGCGGATCGGGTTCATACCCGGCGTGCACGGCCCGTGTGGAGAATCCCAGCTCGCTCATGGGGCTCAGCCTAATCGGGGCGATTCCCGGGCAACTTCCCGGTGTAGGCATATCGCCGCTGCGTACGCAGGCGAAACGGACGAATCCGCACAACGGCGTCGGCATAGCGGGACAGCGCCCCTCGATCCGATCGAATTACACCGACGTCACCACCAGCACGGAAATCTTGCACCGAAGTAAGGGGCGTGAGTTCGGTCTCACTATTTCGCCGCCCCTTTAGGCTGAGTCCATGGTCACTGTGGAAGAACTGTTCGCCACCGACACGCTGCTGTCCGACGACGAGCGCGAGATCCGGGACACCGTCGCGAGCTTCGCGACGCAGCGACTGCGCCCGCACGTCGCGGAGTGGTTCGAGGCGGGCACCTTCCCGGCCCGCGAGCTCGCCCCTGAGCTGGGCGCGCTGGGACTGCTCGGCATGCATCTGGAGGGGTACGGCTGCGCGGGCATGTCGGCCACCACCTACGGTCTGGCCTGCCAGGAGCTGGAGGCGGTGGACTCCGGCATCCGCAGCATGGTCTCGGTCCAGGGGTCGCTGGCGATGACCGCCATCCACGAATTCGGCTCCGAGGAACAGAAACAGCAGTGGCTGCCGGAGCTGGCCGCCGGCCGCGCGCTCGGCTGTTTCGGGTTGACCGAGCCGGACTTCGGTTCGAATCCGGGCGGCATGCGCACCCGGGCGAAGCGCGACGGCTCCGATTGGGTGCTGAGCGGCTCGAAGATGTGGATCACCAACGGCTCGGTGAGCGATGTCGCGGTGGTCTGGGCGCAGACCGAGGACGAAGGCAGGCAGGTGATCCGCGGATTCCTGGTCCCGGCCGGGACGCCCGGGTTCACGACGCGGGAGATGCACCGCAAGCTGTCGCTGCGCGCGTCGGTCACCGCGGAACTGGACCTGGACGAGGTTCGCCTGCCCGCGGACGCGGTGCTGCCGGGGTCGAGGGGACTGGCCGCGCCGCTGGCCTGCCTGAGCGAGGCGCGCTTCGGCATCGTCTTCGGCGCGCTCGGCGCGGCGCGCGAGTGCCTGGCGGCCACCATCGAGTACGCCAGGACCCGCGAGGTGTTCGACAAGCCGCTGGCCGCCTACCAGCTCACCCAGGCCAAGCTGGCCGACATGGCGCTGGAGTTCGGCAAGGGCCAGCTGCTCGCGCTGCACATCGGACGGCTGAAGGACCGCGGCGCGGTCACGCCGGAGCAGGTGAGCGCGGGCAAGCTGAACAGCACGCGCGAGGCCATCGCGATCGCCCGCGAGTGCCGAACCATCTTGGGCGCCAACGGCATCACGCTCGACTACCCGGTCTTGCGCCATGCGAACAATCTGGAGTCGGTGCTCACCTACGAGGGCACCGCGGAGGTACACCAGCTCGTGCTGGGCCGGGCGTTGACCGACGCGAACGCTTTCCGCTGACGAGCCGTTCGGCGGCGGAGCCGCGTAGCGACCGCGCGCTCCGCTGATCCGCCCCGTCCCGGCGTGATGCCGCCGGGCGTGGTGCGGAACGCGGCGAAAAGGGTGCGGATGGATTGCCGGATGCCGTTCGCCGACGGCATCCGGGCGAATCCGCCCTTTCCGCGCCGGACCACCGTTCTGTAGCCGATCGGACGCCGACTCGGTCACGACGCGGATCACGATCTCCGAGAACGGATTCGGGTCTGCGCGAGCCGCGTATGGACACTACTGTCGGTGCATGTCGTCGATCCGCGCCGCCGAGATTTTCGCGGCACTGTCGCTGACCACCGATCTCGCCGCCGGTATGCCGTTCGAGAAGGGGCTGGCCACCTGCCTGGTCGCCACCGACCTGGCCGCGCGGATCGGGCTGCCGGAAGCCGATCGCCGCGCGGTCTTCCATGCCGCCCTGCTCGTCGATCTCGGATGTACCGGCCGCGCCTCGGAGAACGCGCAGGCGTATGCCGACGACATCGCCTTCCAGCGCGCCTGCCACGTGCTGGATCCGGGCGATTCCGCCGTCTTCACCGAGCAACTGCGCCGATTCGGCGGCTGGGCGCCCGCCGCCCAATCGGCGCTGCGCAATCGGTTCGTCGCCCGGTTGCGGTCCGGCGCCACGCAGGCGCTGCGCTCGTCGAGCGAGGTCGTCGAGGCGCTCGGATCGCACCTGGGTCTGCCGGATGCCTCGGTCCGCGCCCTGACCGAGGTGGAGGAACGCTGGGACGGACTGGGTGCGCTGAACCGGCTGCGCGGGGAATCCATTTCGATCGCGGGCCGCGTTCTGCACGTGGCCGAACAGGCGGTGCTCGCGCTGGACGCGGTCGGCGATGAACTCGCGACCGTCTCGGGGCACGGCAACGCGCATCCGGCCACCCCGCACGACAGAACACGCTCCGCTCTGGGCACTGTGGCGAGACGGCAGGGCGTCGTTCTCGACGAGTTGCGGCGCCGGGCCGGCGGCCATCTCGACCCCGACCTGGTGGCCGTCTGCGATGCCGATGCCATCCGCGCGGTGCTCGACGTTCCCGACCTGCTGGCCGCCGTCCTCGCCGCGGAACCGGGGACGCGGTCTTCGCTTCCGTCCGCCGAACTCGACCGGCCCGGTCTGGCGCTGGCCATGATCGTCGACTTGAAAGGCCGTTATCTGCTGGGGCATTCGGCGCACGTGGCCGGCCTCGCCGATGCCGCGGCCGTCCGGATGGGCGTGCCCGCCGACGAAAGAGCGGCACTACGCGCCGCCGCCCTGCTGCACGATCTCGGCCGGGTCGCGGTGTCGAGCGCGGTCTGGGACCGTCGCGGCCCGCTGGGACCCTGGGACTGGAAACGCGTTCGGCTGCAGAGTCTTCGGACCGAGCGCATCCTGCGCCGCTGCCCCGGGCTGGCGGCGTTGGCCGATCTCGCGGCGGGTCACCACGAACGACTCGACGGCAGCGGCTACCCGCGGGGCAAGCGCGACCTTCCACCCGGTGCTCGATTGCTCGCGGCCGCCGATGTTTTCGCGGCCTGCACCGAAGCGCGGCCCTATCGCCCCGCCGCCCGGCCCGAGGAAGCCGCTGCCCAACTGGCGGCCGAGGTCGCGGCGGGCCGACTGGACGGCGATGCCTGTGCCGCCGTCGTCCGTGCCGCCGCGGACGACACCACCATCCCCGCTGTCCACGGCCTGTCCGAGGCCGAGACCGACATCCTCCGGCTGAGGGCCCGCGGCCGCTGCGGCCGGGAGATCGCCGCGGAACTGCTGTTGCCCGAGCGCGCCGTCACCCACCATCTGGCCGAAATCCGCTCCAAGACCGGCCGCCACACCCGGGCGGGCGCGGCCGTCTTCGCGATGACCCACCAGATCCTCCCCGGCTGAGTCGCTCGCGCACGGATACGTCCGCGCACCCGCGACGACCTGTGCTGAGCTGCGCCGGGCCCGCGAAACCGCACCTCACAGGCGTGTGCGGGCGGAAGCTAGCGCATTGTTACGTCTTGTCATTCAAGTGCCATGTGGGTGTCACCGGTAGGCCAGCGAAAGCGCGCATCCTTTAGAGGGACCCGGCATTGGGGCGATGCCTCCACCACCACACCATCGGAGGTGCACGATGCACAGCTTGTCGATCGACCGCGGCGTACGGCGGTCCGTTCCGAATGCACTGGGAGCCTGCCATGTTCGTGCGTGACCATCTGCCACGACGCTCGCACGGCGTCGTACGGCCGCTGCCGGATCAGCGCGAACTGGTCGCCGCCTTCGGCGGGCACCCGAGCGAGTCGGGCGAAGACCACCCCCTGGTCGGCTGGGCCAGGACGCTGGCAGCGCTGCACCGGCAGCGCCACTCCGATCCGCTGGCCGCCGCTGGAATAGATTGCCGCCGCGCCGAACTGGTGGCCACGATCGATGCGTGGGTGGTCGACCGACTGCCCCGAAGGCGTGCGACCGACCATTTGCGCAGCGAATCCATCGGCGCCACGGTCGACCGCATGGCCGCCGCCCACGTCCACGCCAGCCATCTGCTGCACACCGCCGAGAAAGTGTCCGACACCCGGGTGCACGCAGCCTGGTACCGACTGGCGCTGCTGGCCGACGAATGGACCGACCTGATCACCGGCGGCGTCCGCGAAACGGTCCGCGGCAGGAGACCGGCATAGGCGTTCGGCCGGAAGCCGCCGTGACTCGGCTTCCGGGTTCGCCGCTCGCCGTGGTCTCGTCTACTTCCCGATGTTGCCCGTGCTGAGGAAACCGAGCAGGTCGTGGCGGGTGATCACGCCGACGGGCTTGCCGTCCTCGACAACCATCAGCGCGTCGGTGTCGGAGAGCGCCTTCGTCGCGGCGGAGATGGGCTCGCCCGAACCGATCAGCGGGAACGAGGGGCTCATGTGCTGGGCCACCGAATCGGTCAGGTTGGCCCGGCCCTCGAAGACCGCCGACAGCAGGTCGCGCTCGGACACGCTGCCCGCGACCTCGCCCGCCATGACCGGCGGCTCGGCGCCGACCACGGGCATCTGGGAGACGCCGTACTCGCGCAGGATCTCGATCGCGTCGCGCAGCGTCTCCGACGGGTGGGTGTGCACCAGGTCCGGCAGCTCGCCGGACTTGCCGCGCAAGACGTCGCCCACGAGCGGTTCGGCCGTGCCGTCCAGCCGTTCACGCAGGAACCCGTAGGAACTCATCCACTCGTCGTTGAAGATCTTCGACAGGTAGCCGCGTCCACCGTCGGGCAGCAGCACCACGACCACCGCGTCCGGGTCGCGCCGCGCCACCTCGACGGCCGCGACGACCGCCATGCCGCAGGAACCGCCGACCAGCAAGCCTTCCTCGCGGGCGAGCCTACGGGTCATCTCGAAGGAATCCGCGTCGGAGACCGCGATGATCTCGTCCGGCACGGCGGGGTCGTAGGCCGACGGCCAGAAGTCCTCGCCGACGCCCTCGACCAGGTACGGCCGCCCGGTGCCGCCCGAGTACACCGAACCCTCCGGGTCGGCGCCGATGATCCGCACCTTCCCGCCGGAGACCTCCTTGAGGTAGCGGCCGGTGCCGGTGATGGTGCCGCCGGTGCCGACACCCGCCACGAAGTGGGTGACCTTGCCGTCGGTGTCGCGCCAGATCTCCGGGCCGGTCGTCTCGTAGTGGCTTTCCGGGCCGCCCGGGTTGGAGTACTGGTCGGGCTTCCACGCGCCGTCGATCTCACGAACCAGGCGGTCGGAGACGCTGTAGTAGCTGTTCGGGTGGTCCGGCGGCACGGCGGTCGGGCAGACCACGACATCGGCGCCGTAAGCCCGCAGCACGTTGCGCTTGTCCTCGCTGACCTTGTCCGGGCAGACGAACACGCACTTGTAGCCGCGCTGCTGCGCGACCAGGGCGAGGCCGACACCGGTGTTGCCGGACGTGGGCTCGACGATGGTGCCGCCGGGCCGCAGCTTCCCGGACCGCTCGGCGGCGTCGATCATCTTCACCGCGATCCGGTCCTTGGAGCTGCCGCCCGGGTTCAAGTATTCGATCTTGGCAGCGACCAGCCCCGCGTTCGGTCCCACGACCGAGTTCAACCGGACCAGCGGCGTGTTGCCGATGAGATCCACGACATGATCCGCGATGCGCATGGCCCCCATAGTTGCAGACGCACTAACTGTGAGTTCGCGCACGCCGTGTGCAGCGGCCGCGGACTACCGGCGAACCGGGGCCCGCGGCCTTAGGATCGCTGCCATGAGGCAGCCGAACATCGCCCGCGCCGCAATGCTTCTGGCCGGATCGGCAGTGGCCCTAGTGGTCGGATCCGGCGCTCCAGCGGAGGCGGCCACCGTCGAATTCCCGCAGGTGCCGACGCTCGCGCGCGGCGGCCTGTGCTGGACAAGCATCCGCACCTGGGCCGACACCGGCCCGGAATGGCCCGGGCGCGCCATCCTCAACGTGCGCGCGCTGCCCGTGAACGGCATCGGGCCGGGCTCCTACCCGCTGGCGCCGCTGTGCGAGGTCCGCACCACCGTGGCGTGGCGCAACGTCACCACCGGCGCGACGGGCAGCTACGACAACATCGTGGTCACCGGCATCTACGGCAGCATCCAATACGCGCTGTTCCAGGACACGGGCCCCGGCCTGGTCGAGGTCACCATCTCCACCGACGCGGCGAGCATCCCGGCCCGCGGCAGCTTCGTCGTACCGGGCTGACCTCGGCGGATCGCGACGCGCACATTTCGGGCCTGCCTTGCGGCGACCCCGCCGTCGCGGGTCCCGAGCTGACCCGAGCGGGTGTTATCCACACACGTTTGCCGACGACAGTGCGGGGTCAGAGGACCGCAGGGCAGCTGCGCCCCCTACTCAGCAGCAGCCGAAGCCAGGTCCTCGGTCCTGCTGCGACGCGCTGCGCACACGCGACGGTCCGCGATCACAGAACGCTCCACGCGCACCGGATTCTCGATGGCCGACTCGGCGACCGTCCGGCTGCTGCTGATCGTCGGTGGCCTATCGCCCGACCATCCGTCGACGCACCCGCGACGCCTGGAAGCCCGCAACGGCTGCCGGAGCGCCTATGTTCGCCGCTGGTCGACTCGGCGGATTTTCGTAAAATTCCTGGCGTGAGCGCACCTCAGTTTCGCTGGCGCGCGGCCGCGCTGACCGGTGCCGCGGCCGTGCTCGCCGGTTCCGGCGCGGGGACCGCGTGGTGGGCGACCTACCGTCTGCTCATGGCGCAGGCGGGCGTCGCGCGCGGAATGATCGGCCGGGACACCTCGAAGCCGCCGGAAGCCGACGGCATCTACACCGCGGGCTGCGCGGAGCCCGAGCCGTGGCGTGCGGGCAAGCACGCCGACCTCCATCTGATGATCTTCGGCGACTCCACCGCGGCGGGCCTCGGCTGCGCGGTGGCCGACGAGGTGCCGGGCGTGCGCCTGGCCCGAGGACTCGCCGAGGCGACCGGGCAGCGGATCCGCCTGAGCACCAAGGCGATCTCCGGCGCCACGTCCAAGGGTCTGGCCGGGCAGGTGGACGCGATGTTCGTCGCGGGCCCGCCGCCGGATGCCGCGGTCATTCTCGTCGGCGCCAACGATGTCACCAAGAAGCACTCGATCCGCGCCTCCGCGCGCAGGCTCGCCGCCGCGGTCGCCCGGTTGCGCCGCGCCGACGCGGTGGTGGTGGTCGGCACCTGCCCGAATCTCGGCACTGTGGCGGCCATTCCCCAGCCGCTGCGCACCGTCGTGCAGAACTGGAGCGTGCGGTTGGCCAAGGCGCAGCACGTGGCGACGACGGTCGCGGGCGGGCAACCCGTCCGCATGGGTTACCTGCTCGCCCCCGAGTTCCGCGCCGCGCCGGAGCTGCTGTTCGCCGCCGACGGCTTCCACCCGTCGGCGGCCGGCTACGAACTGGCCGCAGCGCAATTGCTCCCGGCGCTGCTGGAGGCACTGGGCGGGACAGGCGCTTTCGGTACTCCGCGACGGGACGTAGATTCGGTACGAACCCGTGAGTAACAACTCCGGTTCGCCAGAACCGTCCGACCCAAGGAGTCCTCATGCCTGAGGCCGTCATCGTTTCGACCGCACGCTCCCCGATCGGCCGGGCCCGCAAGGGTTCGCTGGTCGACCTGCGGCCCGACGATCTGACCACGCAGATTGTGCGGGCAGCGCTCGACAAGGTGCCTGCCCTGGACCCCGCCCAGATCGACGACCTGATCCTGGGCTGCGGCTCGCCTGGCGGTGAACAGGGCTTCAACATCGCCCGCGTCGTCGCCGTCCAGCTGGGCTACGACTTCGTGCCGGGCACCACGGTGCACCGCTACTGCGCGTCGTCGCTGCAGACCACCCGCATGGCCTTCCACGCGATCAAGGCGGGCGAAGGCGATGTGTTCATCTCCGCGGGTGTGGAGACCGTGTCGCGCTATGTGAACGGTTCCGCCGACAGCTGGCCCAACACGCAGAACCCGCTGTTCGCCGAAGCGCAGCAGCGCACCGCGAAGACCGCGGAGGGCGGCGCGGGCATCTGGCACGACCCGCGCGAGGACGGCCTGATCCCGGACGTCTACATCGCGATGGGCCAGACCGCCGAGAACGTGGCGACCTCCACCGGCATCACCCGCGAGGACCAGGACCGCTGGGGCGTACGGTCGCAGAACCGCGCCGAGGAGGCGATCAAGAACGGTTTCTTCGAGCGCGAGATCACCCCGGTGACGCTGCCCGACGGCACCGTGGTCAGCAAGGACGACGGCCCCCGCGCCGGGGTCACCTACGAGGCGGTGTCCGCGCTGAAGCCGGTGTTCCGCCCGGACGGCACCGTCACCGCGGGCAACTGTTGTCCGCTCAACGACGGCGCCGCGGCGCTGGTCATCATGAGCGACACCAAGGCCAAGGAGCTGGGCCTGACGCCGCTGGCGCGGATCGTTTCCACCGGCGTGTCCGGTCTGTCGCCGGAGATCATGGGTCTCGGCCCGATCGAGGCGTGCAAGCGCGCGCTGGCGCTGGCGGGCAAGACCATCGACGACATCGACCTCGTCGAGATCAACGAGGCGTTCGCGGTGCAGGTCCTCGGCTCGGCACGGGAGCTGAAGATCGATGAGGACAAGCTGAACGTCTCCGGCGGCGCGATCGCACTCGGACACCCGTTCGGCATGACCGGCGCCAGGATCACCACCACGCTGCTCAACAACCTGCAGACCTACGACAAGCAGTTCGGTCTGGAGACCATGTGCGTCGGCGGCGGCCAGGGCATGGCGATGGTCATCGAGCGTTTGAGCTGACCCGCGGACGAAAGGGCGGTCGCCGGATATCCGGCGACCGCCCTTTCGTCGTATCGGCTAGTCGTTCTGGAAGTAGCTCAGCAGCCGCAGGATCTCCACGTACAGCCACACCAGGGTGACGGTGAGGCCGAGTGCGACGCCCCAGGCCGCCCGCTCCGGAGCCTGCGCGCGGATCAGCTGATCGGCGGCGTCGAAGTCGAGCAGGAAGCTGAACGCGGCGATGGCGATGACCACCAGGCTGAACACGATCGCGAGCGGACCGCCGTCGCGCAGGCCGAGGCCGCCGTCGATGAAGAAGCTGGCGACGAGGTTGCCCAGCATCAGGACCAGGATGCCGATCATGGCGCCGACGATGATCCTGGTGAAGCGCGGCGTCACGCGGATGGCGCCGGTCTTGTAGACCACGAGCATGCCCGCGAAGACACCGAAGGTGCCCAGCACCGCCTGACCGATCAGCGCGCTACCGCCGACCCCGCCGAACTCGATATTGGTGAACATGAACGACAGGGCGCCGAGGAAAAGGCCCTCCGCGACGGCGTAGGACAACACGATCGCCGGGTTGTCCATCTTGTTCGCGAAGGTCGCGATCAGCACGAGCACCAGGCCGACCAGGCCGCCGCCGATCACGAACAGCGGCGCGAGCGAGGTGTTGGCGTTGGTGAGGCCGTAGGAGACGATCGCGGACAGCGCGAGCACCGCGAGGGTGATGCCCGTCTTCGTCACCACGTCGTCGATGGTCATCGAGCGCGTGGTGGGGGGAGCCTGCTGGTACTGGCCGTACTGCTGTGGGTATTGGCCGTACTGGTTGCCGAACTGGCCGGCGGAGGTCACGCCGGAACCGAAGCTGGCGTATCCACCGCCCTCCTGCCTTGGCAGGTTCCTGAAAACCGGATTGCTCGTGGTACGCATGTGAACGGCGTCCCTTTCTGGAGTCGTTGCCGCTGTTCATCGAGTTGCTTCACTCGATATCCAACTGCCCTGTCCAACGTTTGTCATCCGTCGCGAGTTCCCGGGGAGTCGCACAGAGCCGGACAATTCGGACTCTACCTTTGTCGCGGGTCGTGCAGACCACGCACCGACCGAGTCACGGTGAATTTCCGGTTGCGGCCCATCACTTCTGTCCGGCCCACCATCCGTTCGACTACGGCCCGATAGTTCAAATGCGAGTTGTACACCGTCCACAGCTCTCCACCCGGGCGCAACACCCGCCCGGTCTCGGCGAACATTTTGATGGCCGATCCGGTGTGCACGGCCGCGCCGATATGGAACGGCGGATTGCACAGCACCAGGTCGGCGCTGTTGTCCGCCGCCGAGGACATGGCGTCGTCACGCACGACGCACACTCGGTCGGCGACCCCGTTCGCCTCGGTGGTGGCCCGCGCCGAGGCGACCGCGGCGGCGGATTGGTCGGTGGCGATCACCTTGATACCCGGCCGCGCCTTGGCCAGCGCGACGGCAAGGATGCCGGTGCCGCAGCCGAGATCGATGGCGTCGCGCGCGTCCGGCTTCATCAGTCTCAGGTGCTCGAGCAGGAACCTGGTGCCGATGTCCAGGCGGGCTCCGGAGAACGCCGCGCCGTGCGCGACCACGTCGAGACCGAGTTCGTCCAGCCGGTCGCGCACCGGGAACGGCCGACCGGCTACGGGCTTGGGTCCGGCCACCAGCAGGGTCCGCGACTTCTGCCTGCCGCGGCTTGCGCGCACCTCGGAGAACGACTGCGCCAGAACGTCGTTCATCGACTTGGTCAGATATTTGTCCCGCCCGCCCGCGAACACCTCGACCGCCGGATCCGCGTAGCGCGCGATCGTGTCGGCGACCTCGGCCAGACCGGCCAGCATCCGGGGCAGGCGAAGCAGGACCACCTGGGCATCACGCAGCAACTCGGGGCCGAGCGGGTGCGCGGTGTAGCGATCCGACAAGCCCACCGCGCGGGCGTTGTTCGCGAGGGCGAGTTCGCCGGTGAGCAAGTCCTGATGCACCCGGACGTCGCGCAGATCGTGTCCCGCGATAGCGCCGAGGGTCAGTGCACCATAGGCGTCACCGATGATGGCTACTTTCCCGCTATTCACAGTCGCGAGGGCGTCGGCCGCGACGTCGAGGATCAGCCGATCGGCGGCGTCGACGGCGTAGAGGTTCAGCGCCTCCACGTCCGGATACCGCCGCAACCGGCCAAGTACGTCCTCGACATTTCCCACGCCTCAAGTGTGCTAGATCGTTGCCGCATGGTCGCGCCCACCCCGCCCTATCGATTCCGCCGGATTCCCGGCACGGCGCTCCGCACGCTGAATCCGGTCAGGACAAGCGGTTTCGCGGACGCATCGGTGAATACGGCATTCGATCAACCGCCGATCCCCTCGGGCTCGACGGAGGGGCGATCCGGCGCAGGCACTCACTCCGCCGGCGACGGCAGGAGTCTCGCACACAGGACATGAACCATGGCAATCAAATAGCAATTAATCGGGCTCGGCAGACCGACCATTCGAGGTGCACGAGTGTTCGCACCTCCGCGTAGCTTGCGGCGGGCCGATGGCGAATGCGCCGCAACGCTCTCCGGTTACGCCGTCCGAGGCCTTTCGCTGAGTAGCATCGGGCCATGCGCAACAGGATGGTGCTCATGGTCGCGGTCGCGACGGCACTGCTCGCGGGCTGCGGGGACGGCGAGTCGGCACCGGGCCCACCGGCCGCGTCGAAACCCGCCACGTCGGTCGCGGTAGCGCAGGCCCCAGCCCCCGGGGACACCGCACCGAAGCAGGGCAAGCCTTCCGGCGACGCCGCGCTCACGGTGACCGATGTGCGGCTGGGAAGTCAGCCCGGTTTCGATCGCGTGGTCTACGAACTCGGCGGGGCGGGCACGCCCGGTTGGATCGTCCGGTACACCGACCGGGCGGTGCAGGACGCCAGTGGCAATCCGGTGGACGTGGCGGGCCGGTCGATTCTGGAAGTACGAATCCTGGGCTCGGCTTACCCGTTCGACAGCGGCGTGACACCGTACGAGGGCCCGGACCCGGCCGTCGACGCGGCGGTCTCCGGCATCGCGGGCGTCTACCGGACGACGGTGTTCGAGGGCGTGACGCAGTCGTTCATCGGCGTACGGGCCGACCGGCCCTCCTTCACCGTCACCACGCTGCCCAACCCGACCCGATTGGTCGTCGACGTCGCGAGCTCCTAGATACCGGTACCGCCAACGGGTATATCGAGAGCGGGGGCTAGACTCGGTACTCGTGGTCGACCGCCGCGCACTTCCCGCCGCCGGGCTCGCCCAGCTCCTAGGGGTGCTGGCGTTGGTCGCCGGGGTCGTCGCGATGCATTCGGCGGTCTTCGGGTTCTCCGGCCACGCCCACGCGGCCGGCGTGCACACCCTCGCGGCCGCCTCCGACGCGGTAGCCGACGGACTCGAACGAGCTGCCGCCGCGCCCGGGTTTCCTCATCGACACGCGACACCGCAATCCTCGGGCGGCGCTCCGAGCGGCCACGATCGACCTCAGGACAGGGCGCACCGCGACGACCGGCAACGCGGCCAGGAGTTATCGGGCACACCGGGCGCATCCGCACCGGTGGTCGCTTCCCGCGACTCGACTAC